>DAOUKI010000093.1:0-6876 GCA_034421495.1 Dehalococcoidia bacterium
AAACCCTAGGGGGGCTAAATGGCTGCAATATCCCTGACAAGTGCTTTCTTGACTTCCGCCCTTCCCGACACGTCGTCGCCTCTGGCGCTGCCAGGAATGCACTCATCCGTTGAGATCATCCGCGACAGCTTCGGCATTCCCCACGTCAAGGCAGCATCAAGCTGGGACGCCTTCTTTGCCCAAGGCTTTGTGACCGCCCAAGACCGACTTTGGCATATGGATTTGGACAAACACCGGGCTTATGGTCGCTGGGCCGAATTTGCCGGGCCGCCAGGCTTGGAACAAGACCTGATGATGCGCCGCTTCCAGCTTGGAGAAAGCGCTCAGGCGGACTACAATGCAATCGATCAATCTAGCCGCAGCATGTTGGACGCCTATTCATCAGGCGTAAACGCCTTCATCTCAACCACTACTGTCCTGCCCGTTGAATATGCCCTGGTAGGAGCAGTTCCAGAACCGTGGCAGCCCTGGGACTCGCTGGCCGTCCTCAAACTACGCCACATATTCATGGGCACCTTTGAATCCAAGATATGGCGCGCCAAGCTGGTCAACCACCTGGGGCCTGAGAAAGCCGCCGCCCTATTGCCCGGCTATCAAAAAGGACAGCTTCTGATTTTACCTCCCGGCGCCGAATACCTGGGAGACCAGTCAAATGTGCTGGAGGAGTTGAGCAGAGGCGCGGACGCCGCCCAGTGGATTGAAGAACACGACGCCGGCAGCAACAACTGGGTCGTTGCCGGAAGCAGAACGGCGTCCGGAAAACCCCTCCTAGCAGGCGACCCTCACCGCGCCCTAGACATACCCAACGTCTACTACCAGAACCACATATCCTGTCCCGACTTCGATGCTATTGGCCTCTCTTTTCCCGGAGTGCCCGGCTTCCCCCACTTTGGCCACAACTCACACGTTGCCTGGTGCGTTACCCATACCGGAGCCGATTACCAGGACCTCTTCGTCGAGCGGTTCAAAGAGGGGAGTCCAGCCAAGTACGAGTTCAAAGACGGCTGGCTGGACGCCGAAGTGCATAAAGAGACCATCCAGGTTCGCGGCGCCGACCCTGTTGAAATCGACGTAACGGTTACGCACCACGGACCGGTCATAGCCGGCGACCCGTCCCAAGGCAACGCAATCTCCTTTGCCTATAGCGCCACCGCAGGCCCCAACAACGCCGCCGATGCTCTGCTCGGTATGCTCACCTCCAAGTCTACAGACGAATTGCAGGAGGCCGTACGTCCCTGGGTAGACCCTTGCAACAACTTCCTATTCGCGGATGTCCACGGCAACATAGGGTACCGCACCCGCGGCCAGTTACCCATAAGGTCACGCGCCAACGCCTGGCTACCCGTGCCCGGCTGGACTGGGAAGCACGAGTGGACAGGCACGGTCCCCTTCGAGGAGATGCCATATCTTACAAATCCTGAGCAGGGCTACATCGTCACCGCCAATAACAAGGTAATCGACGACTCCTACCCTCACTACATCGCCCTGGACTTCGCTCCCGGTTTCAGAGCCAGCCGGATACACGACAGGCTGCACCTGATAGACAAAGCCACTGTGGATGACATGGCCTCCGTTCACACGGAAAAGACCTCTATCCCCGGACAGGCCTTCGCCAAGCTGCTGATGGACGTACCCACCCAGGATGAGCTGTCATCCCAGGCCAGGGATGTACTGATTGGATGGGACGGCGTGGTGCACCAGGACAGCGCGGCCCCCACTATCTATAACGCCTTCCGCGATAATCTAGTCAAGCTGGTCTTGCAGCCTTACCTTGGCTCGCTGGCCATGGATGCCTTCGATACCCTGGGCAGGGGCGGCCCGGCGCACGTTGGACGCCTCAAGTCCAGGTTCCACACCATGATTGAAGAGGACGACCGCACCCTCCTTCCGCCCGGCACCGACTGGCAGTCGCTCATGAGCACGGCGCTTGCTCAGGCCGCGAAGCAGCTGGAGGAGAAGCTGGGGCCGGACATAGAGGGATGGCGTTGGAGCAAGCTGCATCGCACCAGGCCCCGTCATCCGCTATCGGCGCTGTTCCCTCAGTCCGCCCGCGTCCTCGATCCACCGTCCTTTCCCATGGACGGTGACGCCGATACTCCCCTCGCCGCTTCCTATGCCATGGCGGAGCCTTTCACGGTCATGGGCATGTCCGTGGCAAGGTACGTCTTTGACCTGAGCGACTGGGACAACTCCCGATGGATTGTGCCCCTTGGCTCGTCCGGACATCCGGGAAGTCCGCACTATGCAGACCAGGCCGCCATTTGGGCCAACGTTGACCTGATCCCCATGCTCTACGACTGGACCAGGCTTGAGCAGCAAGCCGAATCCCGTCAGGAACTGAAACCAGCATAACCAACCAAAGGAGTCTACTATGCGTCCCAACAAGATAAAGGCCATGTGGAGAGAGGGCAAACCTGCGGCAGCGGGATGGCTGTCCACGGGCAACACCTACCTCGCCGAGGCCATGGCCCACGCCGGCTACGATGCCGTAATCATAGACATGCAGCACGGTATGGCCGTCACCACGGACAAGGCCGTTGCCTGCCTGCAGGCCATCTCCACCACCGACACCGTTCCCATGGTGCGCCTGCCCTGGAATGACCCCCAGGTCATACAGTTCGTTCTTGACGCCGGTGCATACGGCGTCATTGTTCCCCTGGTAAACACCTACGAAGACGCCGTTGCCGCGGGACGGGCCTCTCGCTATCCGCCCATCGGTGACAGGAGCTTCGGCGCGAACCGCGCCCGCTTCTACGCAGGCGCGGACTACGCGGAACACGCCAACGAAGAGATCATCGTGCTGGTGATGATCGAGACGCTGCAGGCCATCGACAACCTGGAGGAGATAGCCAAAGCGCCGGGCATCGACGGCTTCTACATCGGGCCGTCCGACCTGGCCGTCACCATGGGTCTGTCGCCCGGCCCGGACGCCTTCAAGCACCCCGACCACCTAGCGGCCTGCCAGCGCGTTCTGGACGTGGCAAACGCTACGGGCATGGTGCCCTGCCACCACGGTGTGGGTCCCGCCGAAGCGGCCCGGCTCTTTGCCCAAGGGTTCAAGCTCAGCCAGATTGGCAGCGATATCCTCATGGTTACCAACGGCGCAGCCAACGCCCTGAAAACGCTGGAAGAGGAGCGGGGGAAGGTGTAGGGACAACCCTACCCTCAGCGGCCAGTCTCACACTCCCGCCCCTGCCAGTACCGGCGATGCGGCGCGCAGGCCGGCTATCGGGCAGGTTCCACAGGCCGGGGTCACGCATGAGGAGCACCCGCCGCCCGTGGATGCCACCGGCAGCTCCCGTCCCTGCACCGGCTCCGACCTTGCTTTATCGCCGAGGGTGAAGTCCATCTTCAACTGACGCGACTGCTCCGGCTTGTAGCCGTTGAATCCCACGAACGCCTTTGCCCTTTTCACCACCACGCCCATGGCCTGCAGGTCGCGCCAGGTGTCTATGCGGTGCTCCGCCCTGTACTTCACTATCCGTTCCGCGGAAGTCGGGCCCACGCCGGGAACCCTGATGAGCTGTCCGTAACCGGCGTGGTTCACGTCCACTATGTTCCCCCAGAGCTGGTCCAGCGCCACCTGCAGCTTGGGGTCCACGTCCATCGAAAGATGACCCTTGTGGTCGAAGGCGGGCTTCAACTCCTCATCCGAGTAGCCATATATCCTGCTCAGCCAGTCGGTCTGATAGAGGCGGTGGGCCCTCATCATGGGCGTGGCCGGATGCTCCTCCAGCGGAGTGTAGCGGGCGGGTCGGAACGGCTGGTAGTAGACGCGCTTGAAGCCCCACTCGCCGTATAGCTGCGTCATGCGCTGGTAGATGTCCCAGTCCGATTCATCGGCGGCGCCAACCACCATCTGGGTAGCCTGCCCTACCGCGCCGCCCTTGTCCTCGTTCTTTATCAAGCGGTGTATGGCCGACATCGGGTCCAGAATGTGCGACTGGTAGTCCTTCATCGTGCTCAGGCGCTCCATGTGGGCATGGGAAGGGGTCTCTATGTTGATCGACAAACGCGTTCCCAGGCGGTAGGCCGCCTCCAGGTACTCCTCCGTTGCACCCGGCATGACCTTGAGATGGATGTACCCCTTGAACTTGTAGCGGTTGCGCACAACGTCCACCACGTCTATCAGCTTGCTCATGGTCTTATCCGGGCTGCCCGATATACCGGAGCTGAGGAACAGGCCGTCCACGGTATGTCTGCCGTGCATCTCCATGAACAGCTTGGCCAGCTCGTCCACCTTGAACCCGTACCGCCTGCGGGGCACCCAGGTGCTGTTGGGGCAGTAGAAGCAGTCGTATTTGCAGACGTCGGTGAACATGACCCGCATCAGGGAAATGGTCTTGCCGCCGGGCATGATCGCCTTGTAGACTCCCGCCGGCACGTCGCGGTTTCTGGACTGGGAGTAGGCATTCCTGGGCATGTTGAAGCGACGCGCCGCGTCCTCCGATAGCACATCGTCCCCTGCCATCCCTCCCAGCAGCCGCAGCTTGTCATAAGCGTCCGGTGCGGTCCTAACCAGCATAATGACCTCCTGAAAAAGAACTGATGTTCTATTTGATGGCGTTAGGGGTAGCTCTGTCAAGGGGTCTTTGGCATGCTCCAAGTTTTGCTTTGCGGGGAGAGTCCGAAGGGGGTTGCGGCGGATAATCGTTTCCAACGTTATGTCAAATAGCAAGGCTAAAATGGTTCGGAGGTTGGTGAAAAATGGGGAAACGAATCCGAAGGTCGTAAGGGTGACGAGTTTTCGCCGGAGTGTCCGGTTTCCTTGGGTCATGGTTTCCTGCGACAGGCGTGTGCTCATGTAGACTAGGATAGGAGAAGGAGGCGGTTATGGGGAAGTGGAGAATGTCAGAGATTCGCGCTGAGATCCCATAAGATGGCGCAAAGCAATCAGCGGGCTTGTTGCCCCCGACCCCGTATCAAGTACGGGGCAGCTCTACCCTTCTCCCACAGAGGGGGAAGGGACGTTAGGGTATAATGCAAAGCAACAGAGGATTGAAGATGAGACCCATCGAAGCAATTGTTTTCAACTACCAACAAACCCATGAGCGCGCCATAGGTGTGGTCAGCGAGCTATCCGACAATCAACTCAAGTGGCGTCCCAACCTGACGGCGCCATCCATTGGCTTCCATATCTGGCACATGGCGCGATGGGCCGATGACCTCGTCGAGACTATCAAGGGGCCAGGAAACCAGATCTGGCAAAGGGAAGGAGTTGCTGAGACCTGGGGCCTGATTCCGAGCAGTTTAGGCCAAGCGGAGACAGGCGCAGGTATGGATGACGATATGTCAGCGAACCTGGGGTTGCCTGCAAAAGACGAGATACTGGACTACGTTAGAAGAGCATTTACGGCAGCAAATGAAGCCGTGTCTTCCATTAGCGAAAGCTCTTTCCAAAGGTCTAGCTATTCAAGAGGCCACGGAGAAGAGCAGCCCCTCGGCGACGTAGTGGTAAGAGCAGTCACTCATAACAACCGCCACCTAGGAATGATGGAGGCACTCAGAGGCTTGCTGGGTATGCCAGGCACAGCGACCAGGTGACTCCGGAAGCTACGCCGCTTCCACGTCGGTGAGGTCAGCGAGGAGCAGGTACGGTTCGCCCCACTGGCTGTCATCGTCCAGGCTCCATTCGCTGGCGTGGCCGACCGGCATCAGTCGCAGGCCGTAGTCGCCACCTTGCACCAGAAACGAGAACCCTGAGCCTGAATCTCCCACCTTGGCACAGAGCGCATCGCAGGGGGAGCCGTCCTCATCGCTGCACCAACCGGTGACCAAACACCAGCCGTAGGAGCCGTCCGGCCGCTCCACCCTAACGCGGGATACCCGCCACGGCTCTTCCATCGCTTCAAAGACCTGCTGGGGATGGTAGTCGCAGTTCGTGCTGGGTTCCACTTCCACGGTTATAATCATCTAGCTGCCCAGCACCGCCTTGAGCTGATTATCAAGCGTGGGCAGCCAGCGCTCAAGAGACGTGGTCAGGGGAACCGTGATCTCGATCATGCCGGCCTCGCCTTTCCTCACGGAGCCGGGATCCTCCTTGGTCAGGTCAACCCGTATTTGCTCACGGTCGATTCCGTAGCCATCGGTAACCTCAAAGATGAGGCCCATATCGGACATGGAGATGATGTCTTCCATGACAGGCTCAGGAGACGGGAGGCAGGAACCCCGCCCAGGGCCGCGCCTCCTCGAAAGCGGCGGAGGCCTGCAGGACGGTTGCCTCATCGCCTTTATGGCCAATGATCTGCAAGCCCACCGGCATACCTTCGCTATTGAAGCCGCAGGGAACGCTGGATGCGGTGTGCCCGCTCATATTAATGGGGAACGTAAGCGGCGTGAAGCCCCAGAATGCGCCCACCTCCTTGCCGTCGATGACGGTGGGGCGCTGCTCCACGGGGAAGGCCGCCGTGGCCAATGTAGGCGTAAGCAGCAGGTCGTACTGGGTCACTATGTTGTTCATTTGGTAGCGGTGCCATTCCAGACCGTGCAGAGCTGAAGCGAGCTTGGAAGCGGGCCAGGTCACCGCCTCTTCCAACATCTCCCTGAGCTGGTAGGTGTACTCATCAGCGCGGGTCTCCAGCAACTCGGTATTCACAGCGGCGTAGTCGGAAAGCCAGATGATCATGAATATGTTGCGCAGATTGTCATGGTCTATGGGGACATCCGCATGCTCGACGGTGGCGCCAAGCTCTTCGAAGACATGGGCGGCCTCTTCAGTGATGCGGCGCACTTCCGGGTCTACCGCCAGCGACCCCATGTCAGGGCTCCAGCCTATTCTCAGCCCGGCAACACCCTTGTCCAGATTAGCCGAAAAGTCGGGCGGGTCTTCCTGGAGAGCAATGGCATCCTCCGGATCAGGGACGGCCATAACCTGGA
>DAOUKI010000094.1:0-19376 GCA_034421495.1 Dehalococcoidia bacterium
GCCCTGGCCAGTACGTTGGGGGCGTCTTTAGTGGTGCAGTCGTAACCGAGTACGCCCACTACGGTCGTCACGCCGGAAGGTGTGATCTGCGATAGCTGGATATCCGTGTTTCGGGAAATGGGTCCTCCTGCTCCACCGCCGCCGGCAATGTGTACGTGATTATCTATGAATCCGGGGACTACCATTTTCCCCGCGACGTTGACAACCTCTATATCACTCAAGCCGGATGGCATTGAAATATGCGGTTCAATCCTCACTATCCTGTCGTTGGCAAAGAGCACGTCTTGAACGCCCATGTCCTCTGGGGCGTAGATGTGGCCGCCTTGTAGTAAAAGCATAATCCTCCCGTAGAACCGTGAAGTAAGCCATCATTAATGGCTCGCATAGACCCAATTCGCCACTCCTGCTGCCGCGGCGAATACTTTATTCCCAGATACCAAGTCGCTTCTGGTATTCCGGGTCAATCCTTGAAACAATCTTCAGCTTGAGTAACTCCTCATCAGGCACAGTGGCGCCGTTGGAGACCGGCACGGGCGCATCGCTGATCAAGCCTTCCTTTTCCAGCTCTTCAAATTCGTCCGGTTCCATACCCAACAGGCCCACAAGGTACTTGTGATTGTCTTCGCCCAGTTTAGGAGCAGGTTTTCGGACTTTCACATCATGCTTGCTGAGCTTCCAGGGGCGCCCAATTAGCGTCCGAGAGCCCATCTTGCGGTCCTCGGGATATGCCACGCGTTCCAAGAAACCCCTATCGCCGTAGTGAGGGTCAACGTGCATGTCAAAGGCATCTACCACAGGCCCGGCTGGAATTCCAACCTGTTGCAGTTCCTCCATTAGTTCGTATCGATCACGTCCTGCCGTCCATTCTGAGATAATCTTGTCCAGTTCATCGTGGTTTTTCATGCGCTCGGCGTTGCTGGCAAACCTGGGTTCCCTGGCAAGTTCCGGCTTGCCTATAAGAGAGCACAGGGCCTGCCATTCAGCATCCGTACCCACCGAAATAGCTATCCAGCGATCTTCACCCTGGGCAGGATAGACCCCTTGTGGCGCCCTGTACCGGTGCCGGTTGCCTATACGCTCACCAGGATTGCCATTGGCCATATAGTCAAGCAGGTACTCAGAAATGTTCATGACCCCTGCTTGGTACATAGCCACGTCAACCCACTGTCCCTTGCCAGTGCGCTGCCGACGACGTAAGGCGGCGGAAACTGCGAACAAGGCCGTCCAGCACGCTACGAAATCTACATAGGAGATTCCAGCCCTGGCAGGATTTCCACCAACGTAACCTGTGAGGTTGGCCAGGCCATGAGTGGGTTCCATGGCTGAAGCTACCCCAGGATAGGTGGAGTATGGCCCGTCACCGTGGCCGTAGCCCGTATTGGACACCATGATGATGTCAGGGCGTATCTTGCGTAGGTTGGGGTAGTCCAGCTCCCATCGCCGCATCACGCGCGGCGTAAAATTCTCGAAGACGACGTCCGAGATTTTGACTAGCTCTCGGAATATGTCGCGACACTTTTCGTTGCTCATATCCAGGGTAAGGGAGTTTTTGCTTCTGTTGAGCAGATTGTAAATGCCTCCACGGTTCCACCAGTCATCACCGGGGTCGCCTTCAGCGTACAGTCCAGCCTGCCCACCGCGACGAACTCCTTCAATGTGCGATGGTCCCTCTATTTTCACCACCTCGGCGCCGTGGTCTGCCATGATGCCGGCGGCGTACGGAAGTGCAAAAATATATGTGGAGTCCAGGATTCTAATACCTTCAAAAGGAAGTGCTGCCTGATGTGGTTGCATTATGGCGCTCCTCTGCTAGACAACACCCTGCTGCCTCAGGGCCTGAATGTCCTCATTGCTGAGACCTAGTTCCTCTCCATAAACCGCTTCGTTGTGCTGGCCCAGGAGAGGCGCGGGGTGTGCGGACTCGTAAGGCGTCTCGCTGTAATTGAACAACACCGCAGGCACCTTAAGCCGACCCATAACCGGATGCTCTACTTCACGGTAGAATTCTCTGCTTTCCAGGTGGGGACAGTCGACCAACTCCGGCACGGTCTGAACGAAACCGGCCAAGAGCCGCCTTCTGGCAGCTTCGTGAAAGTAGTCCCATCGGCTCCAATTCTGAAGCGCGTCCACCGCTATGCCGTCCAACTCCTCGCCGCGTTCCATACGGCTGCTCGGTGTGGCGAAGCTAGCGTCGCGCAACTCCGGTTTTTCAAAGAAGTCAGCCACGTCATCCATGGTGGCCCTACCGCCGCCGGCTGTCAGTGAGACCCACCCGTCCTTACAGGGCATGAGGTCCGTGAACATGCGACCCTTTGGCAAGCGACGGCCGGGTACGCCGCCTCTGAAGGCATACGGAGGCTGAGTCTCAACCAGCGTTGAAGAAACAACTTCGGTAATGGAAACGTCCACGTGCTGCCCTTCTCCGGTCATGGATTGCGAGAACAGCGCAAAAGATGTCGTGACAGCCCCCACCAAGCCGGCTTCATACTGTGCCTGGCTGCCCCCGTGCTTCAGAGGCTCCCTGTCCGTGTAGCCGCTAATTGACATGATTCCGGACATGGCGTACTGGACCAGCTCTTCGCCTTGGAAATGGCTGTAAGGGCCCGTCTGGCCGAAGGGTGTTATGGACGTCAGTACGACTCCGGGATTTATATGGGCAAGTTCATCGTAGCCAAGGCCAAGAGTGGAAAGATACCCTGGCTTAAAGCTCTCTACTACAACGTCGACATGCTTTACTAGATCGAGGAACAGTTGCCTCCCTTGCTCCTGCTCCAACTCTAGAGTGATCCCCCGTTTGTTCAAGTTTGCTGCCAGGAACTGAAGACTCTTTTCCGGATGGGGATCGTTTTGAAAGAAGGGGCCCGTTCTGCGCAAAGGGTCGCCGTCCGGAGGTTCTACCTTGATTACATCTGCCCCGTAATCGGCCAAATATCTGCCACACATTCCTCCCGCAATTCCATAGCTGATATCCAAGACTCTGACACCTTCTAAGACGCCAGGCATGGTCTTCTCCTTCCTGTGAGCGCTTGCAAAACCTAGTGATGGAAAGGCAGGCGCCAATTTGAGATCACTTTAAGTTTGTACTAGTACCAGTCTCTATAGAATGTCTCGTACGGGACGTACGGGGGACGGACAGGATGAGGGACAGGCAGCTGCACGGGGCCGTCTTCCTTGGAGGGCAAAAAGACGGTGGATGTGCCCACCACTTGGGCCTCACCTAGCTGGTTCACACCCTGGAACTTGATGCCTACGGCGTGATATTGGCGCTTGCCTGGCGCGGCTCCGGCCGCCGACTCGCCTTCCTGGACTTCCTTGAATTTCTTGACAACCTCGCCCGTATAGATGCCAACGTCACCGTAGAACACAGGCTTCCTTAGTGGAACGACCATGCGCCGGATGAAACCATCGTCGCCCATCCAGTTGCTCATGAGTTGCTGGCACATCTCAGTCCGCTGTACTCCGTAGTCAAATGGCGCGGGCTGGCCTATGTAGGCAGCCAGCAGCGCGTCTTCATGCTCTGCATTGGGAGTCCACGGCCAGTTGGTCGCGGGATTGGTGTAGCTCCCGTAAGAAGGTCTATACCGCACCCAATCGTAGGCGCGTTCAAAGGCCAGGTCGTCCCCGCCTCCACCGTCCGTCGAAGCCGCTGTCCAGGACAAGGCGTGGTAGCTTATCTGATCCTGTAGAGTCCAAGGAACAATGACCACAGGTCCAACTTTCTCTCCTACCTCCACGTCTTCCCAATGCAGAGCCTTTGCCCCTCTGCGTTCTTGCCTACCCAACTGACTCAGGACTTCTTCAATTTGCTCCTTGTCATACTGATGACTCTTCCGTTCGTAGAGCATGCGCTCTCCCAAACGTTCCACAGACATGGCTCTGGCGCTGCCCATGGATTTCATTGGCACCATAATCTGAGTGGCATAGCATTTACCAATCAGGTCTCCGTGAAAGTCACGGTAATGGTTTTCAGAGATCATAAAGACCAGTTGGCCACGGGAGCCGGACTTTTCAAATATCTCCTTGGTTACCTTGGAGGACGTGAATTTAGACCCTACCTTTACGACATCGAAGAACTCCCAGGCCGCGCCGGAGTAGTAGTTGGCAAGTGGATACCCGCCAGGACGCTTGGCCCCGTGAACCGAAGGATAGCGCACCAGCGCCAGGATGGGGCCCGGCGCTATTTGGCAACCGTACTTGGTCTGCTTCCCGTACTCAGGATCAGTAAAAAGAGGGTTGTTGTCCCCTATGGACTGGCTAAAGGCGGTGAGCACTCTTGCATCAAATCTCTGGGCGTATTCGTAGGGTGGTCCCGATTGCTGGTATGGAGAGGGAGACCATGGGGGCAAATGCTCCTCTGACTCCTGATCGAGTTGTTCCCTGGATCTGGCCATAAACTCCGCTACGGCCTCTTCAAAGGTCTGAGATCTGGTAGAGCTCATCTTATCCTCCTTGCTTTATGCTTCCCCATGATTGCACACCTCCAAGGCGGTAGCAGCCAGCACCTTGGAACAGTCAACCATCTCGCTAATAACGCTGTATCCGTCGTCCACGTTGTCTTCAAACTTGCCCGCGCGTGGCCCGTATATGAGGCAGGGAATCCCGGCATTCCACAAATGGCAAGTATCGTTGGCAGAGTAGGAGTTCGGTAGCACTGAGCCTATGAGATTCGGAGGACGCCCCGTGATCTTCTCATGGTTTCTGGCTACCGCCTGAACAATATACTCATCCTTGGGAACGTCCAACGGATCCATAACCAAACGGCGCCGACCTTTGAAGAAGTCTGGAGTATCCGGCGGCGGTATCTCGATTTCGTATCGTAAGCTTGGATCTTCTTTGGTCAGCGGGTCTAATACGCGGCGAATGTCGGCGACTATGCTATCTATGGTCTGCCCAGGAACAAAGTGCACGTCCACGATGATGGTACAGATGTCAGGAATGTAAGGGGGCTCTATGAGAACATAGTTCTTTCCCCGCCCGCCGACGATGCTTCCCAAGTTTAATTGGGGCATAGCAGGCAAGTCCTCCCGGGGTTTATAGGTGAACTCAACCTTTTGGAGGGCTTCGGTAATCCTGGTCATCTTGTGGATGGCGTTAACGGTTTTATCCAACTCCCGAATGTGCCCGGTGACTCCGTAGGTGTGAATGGCCATGTGGACAATCCCTGCATGTACGGTCACAACATTGCCCACGCCGAATGGCTCTGCAACAACAGCTACGTCCGGCCTCGGTCCATTTTGGGCAACATAGTAGGTTCCTTCTCCCCCTTGTGTCTCTCCCGCAACGCAAGCGACGATCAGATCCCCCTTGAGCCTTGTCCCAGACCTGCGAATGGCCTCGGCCGCTTCGATAACACTAGCCACACCGCCCTTCATATTCTCCACGCCGTGCCCGTAGAGACGGTCTCCCTCCACTGTAGGCGTCCACGGGTCACGCTTCCACCCCAAGGTCAGTGAGTTGATGTCAATGTGCCCATTTAGCATCAGGCTCTTACCACCGCCTGTGCCTTTGATAGTCGCAATGGTCTGGAAGCGCCCCGGCTCTATTTCCTGCAGTTCCACTAGGTAGTCCCTGCTGCGAAACCAGTCCGCCAGGAACATAGCCACAGGGGTTTCTTCCATCTTGAAACTGGGAATTTTGATCAATTCGCTGGCCAGGTCCACCAGTTCTTGTCTGTCGACTTGATCTAGTACGGTCTGGAGGTCTTTATTGATGAGCATAGCGACCTCCATTCACTGCGAGCTACCTGAAAGATGCCCCGATTCTAGGCAAAATGATACTCCCTGTCTATACTCCCTCACCCTATAGCATGGGTGAAGCTGTTGAAACGACTATGGGCCTTCCCAAGATACGATGATGGTTCAATGGAAGGGAAGTTGCATTGACGATAGTAAGCCAAGATGCAAGTATTAGCCGTAAGGTAGATCGAAATAAAGGAGGAGAATATGGCAGATGAAGTATTGTTCGAAACGGATGGGCACGTGGCCATCATAACGTTGAACCGGCCCCAGGTGCATAATGCAGTGAACCCGGAAATGGCCTCCGCTCTGAGGGCGGCCTACCAGCAGTTCCGGGATGACCGAAATTTGCGGGTTGCAGTACTTACAGGCGCGGGGGAGAAGGCATTCACCGCCGGCGCAGATCTCAAGGTAATGGCTTCAAATGCGAATATTGATCCTGCGGAGAACTACTGGTGGCCCCCTGTTGACAGTGGGTATGTTGAAGTGTGGAAGCCGGTTGTCGCTGCCGTTAACGGTTATTGCTACGCTGAAGGATTGAACATACTGTCCCACATCACTGACATTCGCATTGCGTCTGATACCGCTACCTTCTGCTATGCGGAGATCCTGCGAGGATTCAGCGGCACGGGTTACGCCATAGAAAATCTGGTACGGCAAGTTCCCTATGCCATAGCCATGGACTGGTTGCTCTCAGGCAAGGTTTTCAATGCCGAAGAGGCGCATCGCTACGGGCTTGTCAACGAAGTAGTGCCCCTGTCCCAGGTGAAGGACAGAGCTATTGAGAAAGCTCAGGAGATATCAAGACTGGCCCCCATAGCGGTACGGGCTATAAAAGAGGTTGTGGTAAGAGGACTCTCCATGGACCTTCCCAATGCAATCCGGTTCGCAAATACGGTTGGCATCATGACCAGATTTACGGAGGATGCCAAGGAAGGGCCGCGGGCATTCGTTGAGAAGAGAGACCCGGTGTACAAAGGACGTTAGTAGATACGGGCTTTGCTCAGCATAATCCAGGGTTGACTCGACAATCATGAGGGGAATATGTTGTAGCTGCCGTACCGAGAGGCTGAGTCCTAGGCTATGGCCTCATCTTTCTTAAGCGTAGTGTGAGGACACCATTGGAAAAGGAGCGACCTTTGCAAGTGAACAGGCAAATAGGTGTGGAGACTCATACCTTCTCCATCGTCGGCAGATGCAAACGGACCGGAATGCTGGGCATGGCGGGGACTACTTCGGACATCGCAATAGGGTCTCGCTGCCCGCATGTCAAACCGTTGATAGGCGCCGTTACTACCCAGGCTTCTACCGATCCACGTTTGGGAGACTTTGCGTTGCGTCTGATGGTAATGGGCTACTCGGCGCCAGCTGCTCTAGACGAGCTCTCTCGATCGGACCCTCATATTGAGAGGCGCCAGCTAGGTCTGGTGGACGCCGATGGCCGCGTAGCTGCTCGCACAGGGGATTTGAATCAGTCATGGGCCGGACACCGCATAGGCGATGGATACGTGGCTCTGGGGAATAGCCTGGTTGGAGAGCAGGTGGTAGCAGCCATGGCCGCAGCCTTTGAGAAGCACGAGGCGAATGACCTGGAAGACCGGCTCTTGTTAGCTGTAGAGTCAGGGCTAGCCGTAGGAGGCGAGAAGGCGGACATGACACCCTGGCACTCGGCTGCGGTTCTGGTCTATGGCAACGATCAGTTCCCACGCGTAGACCTGCGAGTGGATGAGCACCCGGATGCAGTGGGGGAGCTACGTCGAATCTTGGACATTTACCGGCAACGGTTGGACTTCTTCATTCTCCGGGCCAAGGATCCGGGCGCTGCCCAACGCGCCGCGGAGAGCTCCCAACAGAGTTAGCAGTGCCAAGCTGAATTACACACGAATCTCGCCGTGCATTGCGGGGTAGCGGGAGGCTGCTATGGACGTTCTTCTTACCAATGCTACCGTCATTCCCGGAGAGCCAATAGGCCAGGTTATTCGCGACGGCGCAGTAGCCGTTCAGGGCGATAAGATCGCTGCCGTGGGCAACACATCCGACCTGGAAGCTCGCTTTCCTGACCTGAAGCGTGTTGCCATCTCCAACCGCGTTGTTATGCCGGGGCTGATAAACGCCCACACACACACCGTGCTCAATGTCCTGCGAGGCACGATAGAGAACGGAGAGGGCGACAGGGTGTATGGCTATATGGTGCCTATCACCTTTGCAATGTCTGATGAGGACCGGCAGGCATTGGCAGCTTTGGGGTGCCTGGAAGCCATTCGGTCAGGCACTACGACAATAGTAGACCCCCTGCGCTTTGTTCCTTCCTACGCTCAGGCTATGGTGGAAACCGGCCTTCGACTGTATCTTGCCGAGTCCGCAGCGGATGCCGTAACGACGGAAATCCGCACCAAAGGCTATCGGTACGAGCGCTCTTGGGGCGAAGCTTTCCTTCAACGCACCATTGAGTTGATCGACACTCATCACAACACGCACAACGGGCGCGTTCAGTGCATGGTGGCTGCACATGCCACGGACAACTGCTCGCCATGGATTCTAGACGAACTGCGAGACATCGCCGAAGACCGTAGATTGCTGCGCACCGTCCATCTGGCCCAATCCCGCCAAGAGTTTGAACAAGTACAAAGTATGACCCAGGGCAGGACACCGGCGGAGTATCTCCTTGACCATGGCTGGCTAGGGCGCGACGTCCTTGTCGCTCACTGCACTCACTGTACGCCTTCCGACATTGGGCTTCTGGCGGAAACGGACACTTCCATGGCCCACTGTCCGGCATCCAGCTCCCGTAGGGGGTTCCATGGCCTCGCGGACATGCCCGGCCTGGTGGATGCGGGGGTCAACGTTACCCTGGGCACGGACAACATGTCCGAGGATATGTTCGATGCGATGCGTATAGGCATCATTGTCAACCGGGGGCTCCGCAGGGACAGCACGCGTCCAACATCCCCTGAAATGCTGGCATGGGCTACCCGGAACGCGGCCCGTGCCCTGCAAAGAGAAGACCTGGGAACTCTGGAGCCGGGGAAGAAGGCTGACATTACCGTCGTCCGGACGGACAGGGCGCATCTTACTCCCCTACTGGATGTTATTTCCAACCTCGTCCACTACGGCCAAGCGTCGGATGTGGAGTCGGTCATGGTTGACGGAGAATGGATCATGAAGGACGGGAAGGTGCTGACCATGGATGAGGCGGCCGTGTCTAAAGCCGCCCAAGAAGCTGCCTTGCACGGATGGCGCAATCTCCACCAAGAGTCGCCCGACATTGGAATGGTGCCAGAGTTCCAAGATTTGCTGATTTGACAGCCGGATATGGTGCGGTAGCCCTGCCCTACCGGTTGCTTCTAACCCTTGCCACTGAGACGCGAACTGTTAGCTACTAAGCCCCATCAATTTCTCCGGGTTGGACTTGACCAGCTTTCGGATATCGTCCGCCGGGACGCCTAGGTCAAGAAGAGATGCGATGAACTCGCGCAGCCCCTCAACCGGGTCAGGCAACGTATATACGCCAAGATCGGTAGCTATGATGCAATGATCAACGCCTATCTCTTGTATCTCTTCGGCAGCCCCTCTGATGCCGCCGCCAACCTCTTCTGCCAATCCCTCATCCATAGCTGCATATTCAAGCTCAGCGTAGTAGTGGGTCTTGGGAATAGGTGTGGTATGGGTATATGCCGCCAGAGTGTATTCGATGAACGCTCCCTTTCCAGCCATGTATTTGAGCTGGTCCAGTGAAGCGGCTTTGGTGGCGCCGGTAGCAACAAGCACGTCCTTGATTCCGTATTCCTCGGCAAGATCAACCAGTCTTACAGCCTCTTCCCCGGAGACATGGCCGGTATTCAGGAAGATATGCGGATTGGCCGCAATGAGTCCCAAAATCTCGTCTAGCTCAGGGCCTACGGGTCCCTCGGTCGGTATGCTAATGGCGCGCTCCACCTCTTCTCTCTTGAATTCGGGATAGAGCTCGCTTAGCGGCGAAAACTTGCCGTCTACCACCCTACCCTCCCGGGAAGCCTGAAAGTAGGTGGAGTGGGTTCCAAAGCTGATGAATTTGGCGCCGTCGCCATATCTTATAGCGGTCTTGACAGCACGGGGGTTTAGACCACCGTACGCGGTATTGAGGATCAGGCCGCCGTAGACCTTATAATCAGGAACGGCTCTATTTACTATCCAAGCGACTCCGTTGGTCATCTGGAAAACGTCCATGAGCACTATCGTCCGCATGCCGGCATCCCGCGCCTGAATGGCAGCCTGAATCGGGTCTATTCTTCTTGGACTGCTGGGTAGGTGCGGCGTGGCGTGGACATGAACGTCTATGGCGCCTTGGAGAAGCTCCTCAGACAATTCAAAGGATCGACCTTCAGGTAGCATAATTAACCTCTCCTTTACAACACTTACGATATGTAGAATCCATGCCTCAGTGGGTCGCCGGGGTCAGCAATAATGTGGTTGACCCCGGTGATATGTGCGTCGCCCGTGATCTCGGGTACGACGGCTTCGATTGATCCAACCTTTACCTTCTCCACAAGTCGTCCACGAAACAAGCTTCCGGTTGCCGCGCTTTCGTGGGCGTACTCCTTGTTGAGGTCTAGTACACCGTTTGCATGCAACACAGCCATCCTAGCGCTGCTGCCGGTGCCGCATGGAGAGCGATCGAAGCCCAGCTCCGTGGACATGTTGAAGTTCTTGCCGTCCGCTTCCGGGTTCGTCGGCGGACCGGTAAACAACAGTTGTGGTAAATCTCCAGCGGGCCCCAAGACGGGATGTTCCGCCACAATAGCCGAGTTCACTGCTTTGAGTATTGACCTGCTGGCGTGGCTCAGTCGGTCCAAGTTGCTTAGCTCCAGGGAGATGTTGATCTGGTCAGCATCGACGATAACGTACCACAACCCTCCATACGCTATATCCACCTTGAGATTTCCATAGGGCTCAACGCACACTTCCAGGTCTCTCTTGTATGCAAAAGCGGGCTGGTTGCGAAACGTTACGCTCAGCACCTTGCCATTGACCACATGGGCGCGAGTCCGCATGATGCCGGCGGGGGTCTCCACGGTCACCACGGTCTCGGGTTCATCGGCCTTGACGATTCCTGCTTCCAGAACGCTGGTAACGGCCCCGATTAGTGCGTGGCCGCACATGTCCAGGTAACCCAAGGCGCACATGATGATGACGCCAAAATCAGCTTCCTCTGAGGTGGCGGGGCATAGTACCAGGGCGTGCATGGCCTGATGAGCCCTTGGTTCGCCCGTGAGCGTGCTCCGCAGGTGGTCCAGGTTATCGGCGAAGAACCTGGTCTTCCCCCTTGCGTTGCCTCCAGGAATCTCCGGGATTCCGCCTACAACCAGCCTTGTCGGCTCGCCGCCGGTATGGGAGTCAATGCACACAATGGCGTCTCTAAACCAGTCCTGGGGAAGTGCTGGTGCGCTTATTTCAGACCCTTTTTGTGCAACCGCCATGACGATATATCCTAGTCCCTTGTGGACGCCGCCTTGTCTAGAGTTCCGGCTTGAATTGGAACCCCTGCTCGCCCATAACATTATCGAACTCCGGAGGCTCGATATCAGTCTCGTAAATCTCTATTCCAATCGGTTTTACGTCCTGCTCCTCAGCGGACCAATGTGCCGAACCGGAGCCGCTGGGGCATAACGACACCGCCATAAGGACATCCATCTCCGCATAGAACTCCACGTAGTCCCCTTTTCTGGCGTCGCTGGGGTCTACCGGTCGCAGTCCCGTGTCCAGTTCAAAATGGGTCTTCTGGAATAGGTTGATGTTGCTGTGAAGATCGTATTGCCCAAGGCCGAAAGGTTCAACTCCGCGAAGGAGGTTTGCCCAGCAATTGAACTTGGTGACATTCGGATGATTCTTGTCCTTGAGGGCCCAGTACCAGAAAGAGGGGTTGCAGTGTGAACCGATGCAATAGTGATGATCAGCGCCGGGATGTGTAGGCTTGGTCTCCACAGTGTCTTCAATTATGGTCATGAGGGGTCGGAACATGGGCATGTTGCTCCAAAGACGGCTGAAGGTAGTCAGGAATATGCCCTCCCTATTCAATGTGTAGTCCGACCAAAAATGTTCTTTGTAGTTGTTGGCGTTCCAAATACATAAATCTACAATCTGAGGCCCTTCCACGCATACAATCCGGGCTGTTTCTCCCCTTTTAACCACAAAACCTTTTCCTCTCACTTCAAGCGGGACAATGAGCTCATCTTTCTTGCGGAAGTTGGGGCGGGATATGTATAGATTCTGGTAATGTTCGTAAGGGAAAGAGGGCTGTGGATGAAAATTCGGCCTCTTTGAGGGTATCTCCATCAGTTTATCTCTCCTAAGAAATCGCCCATAATGGACGAAGAAGCCAACTAAACTCAACTCTGCGAGGCCCGGTGGGCATCATAGAACGAAATCGATGTCGTTGCAAACTGCGGAAGTCCAATAACAAACCTTGTTCAGTGGAACATCAGAGAGGCGTCAAGTATTAGGGGGGAGGATATTATGACCGGATCTTCTAGGTCTTCCACACCTGTAGTACCAAACTTGGCCGGTAAAGCGCTCACCGTGAATGGCCCGGTGCCTCCCGAACAGATCGGCATTTCACTGATGCACGAACACCTCTTCTCCGACCTGTGGAAAGAAGTCAGGCTTGATAGCATCACCTCTGCCGAAGAGCTGGCTCTTGTGGACCAGAAGCTTGGTCTGGGAAACCTGAGTCTCGCCAGAGACGGCAGGCCCATCCGCGACAACTACATCCTAGACGACGAAGCATTGATCACCGAAGAGGTGATGGAGTTCCAAAAGATGGGAGGCCGCACCATCGTTGAGGTGAGCAACATCGGCCTGGGGCGGGACCCGCTGGCGTTGCAACGGGTTGCCACTGCGACCGGCCTAAACATAGTGATGGGATCGGGATGGTATCAAAAGGAATTCCACCCTTCTAACATGGACAAGCGTACAGTAGAAGATCTTACGGAAGAGATCGTTCGGGACGTTACTGTAGGAGTGGGCGATACTGGAGTTAGAGCCGGTATCATTGGAGAGATTGGCGTAAACGGGGACCCTATCACGAGTAACGAGGAGAAGAGCATACGGGCCACGGCGCGGGCCAGTAGAATCACCGGGGCAGCCATCTCCTTTCACCACGGTGGAACAGGTAGAGAAAAGTTCAGAGTAGCCGACATGGTGGCGGAGGAGGGAGCCGATCTTAAGCGGACTATCTTTGGCCATAGCAACTCCTACTGCTGGGATATCGGATTCTTACTGGAGCTGCTGCATTTGGGTGTTTATCTCCAATTTGACACCCTCGGAATAGTAGGAGTTCCGGTTGCTCGGATCCCAGCCTTTCCAGGACCCAAACATAACAGTAGCTACAAGGCAGCCGAAGACGTACTAGTTGGCGAAGCCATCCCCAAGCTTATCGACGCGGGGTTCGAAGATCGGATTCTGATTTCCCAAGACGTTTGCTTGAAAATTCAGCTTAAGCGCTATGGGGGCACGGGGTACACGTTCATTCTGGATAAGTTCATTCCATTCTTGCGTACCCAGGGCTTAACCGAAGAGCACATAGACAAGCTGATCATCAAAAACCCTCAGCGCGTGCTGACCTTTGTTGATCCCAGGCAGTAAGCTGGCCGCTAATCACGAATACGGGCTTCTATCTCGAAGATCAGTCCTGGCATGCCATTTGGACACGAAGAGTATGAGCACCGCCACCAACTGCACCAAGTCGTCGATGTCCACCCACTCGTCGGCGGCGTAAAAGTTTCCACCCTTGGAACCGATACCGACCGCTGCAATATCGTGCATGCGATTTGGGAACCTGGTGTCGCTCGCCAGTGAATTGGTGTACGGGTCAGGTTGCACGCCTGTAATTTCACCGACAGCCTCCCGCAGGATCACGCACGCGGGATCTTCCCAAGATGTGACGCCTGGATTGGCAGAGACCGTCGATTCCAGAATCTGGGACTCAAATCTCGGGGCAGACCTCTCTAGCTCGGCGGTAATAGCTGCCAGAACACGTGGGACTGTCAGCGGGCCCTCGAACAACACTCTGAGTTCGGCATGGCACAGATCCGGCACCAACCCAGCGCTATCCCCTGCCACCACTTTACCCAGGTTGATCTCACATTGTGAAAGCTCGCCCTGACGAAGACCTTGCACGATTGCCAGGCAAGCTTTCAGAGCGTCGCCGCCCTCACTAAAGGGGGCGCTCTCCATCACACCTTCTCTCGGGCTCCCCCGCCAGCCCTTGATCTCCAATGTGACATCCACTACACCCCAGCTGGCATTCTCAAGCACCCGCATTCCATAACCGGTCTCAGGGGGATGAATATATACGCAAGCGCTCAAGTCTTTCAATTTCGCCATGACCGGCAGCGTTCCCCTAGCTCCTCCACCTTTTCCGGCCATGCTGATTACCAGCGGCGCTTCACCATTTGTCTGGTAAAGAGCCGCCGCTGCCACCAACATGGCCGCTAGACCTCCCTTATCGTCCGCGGTGCCCAGTCCATACATTCGGCCATCACGCACAAGGGGCTCGGTAGGAGTAGAGTGCCAGCCTTGGCCTGGCTCTTCCGTGTCCACGTGGGCATACAATGCCAGGGGTGCCGCCTTCAAATTATGAGGTCGCGCCACCAGATTCACTGGCGCCTCCTTACCGGGCGGCAACGGCTGCGTAAACTCAGGGTGCTCCCTGTACGATTCGGGATCATCCGTTGATAGCTCTACGGAGAAACCGTAGCGCTGGAGATATTCCGCCACTACCTGCTGGGCTTTGGCTGAAGAGCCGCCATACAGACTAGGCGTCGAAATCAGCTCGGAGAGGAGAGCCAACAGCTCTGAACGCAGACCTTCTGCCAGTTTCAAAGCCGTATCTCTGTCCATAAGGGTGCCTCCTCTGCCGTTGATCGGTAGCTGGAACTGCTGAGTGGATAAAGCATCTGGTGTCTGCTCAGACGCCGATCTTCATCTTCATCCAGCGGGAAGTGTTGTGGAAATCGACGACAGCGCTGCCCGGAGGGACCAGCTCGTCACAGGCGGCTCGCAGATCGTCGCTCAGGCTCATATCCAGCACGGGAATTAGCGGCTCAAGGTGCTGCAGCGTCCGTGGGCCGATCAGCGGGGCGGTTATTCCCGGTTGGTCTTTGCACCAAAGGACCGCTAACTGGGCCGCGCTCAACCCGGCATCCGCCGCCAGCGCCGAGAACGCGCGCCCTACCTCGACGCCGCGTTGAGTAACGCGATCAGCGTAGAAGCCGCCGCGCAAGTCTGCCCGAGACCCCTCCGGGTAATCGGTGCCTGAGCTATAGCGGCCGGCCAGCACGCCCATACCCATTGGCGCCCAATTGATCAGGCCAAGACCCCACTTCTGAGCCATTGGAACCAGCTCGTTCTCTATACGACGATCGAGCAGGTTGTACGGTGGCTGCTCCGTGACATACCGCGCCCACCCCTTCGATTCGCTCATCATGATCGCTTCCATGACCTTCCACGCCGGATGGGTGGAACAACCTATATAACGCACCTTACCCTGCCTAACCAAGTCATCGAGCGCGCCCAGCGTCTCGTCGACCGGGATGTCAAAAGATGGGCGATGGATCTGATAGAGGTCGATATAGTCGGTCTGTAAGCGCTTCAACGACGCCTCACAGGCACGGATGACGTTGAGACGCGATTGACCGTACTCGTTGGGTCCGAGGACTTCTCTGTAATCCTCCAGCCTAAAGCCGACTTGCCGGCGACCGGAGTCCACTTTGGTCGCTATCAGGACCTCGTGCCGCCTTCCATTCTCCTTCAAAATGCGACCGATGACCCGCTCGCCATCACCGTCCGCGTAGACGTCGCCGGTGTCCAGTAGATTGATGCCGGCATCCATTGCGGCAGTGAGGATTCTTTCGCACTCATCCTCCGGTGTCGGATCCATGAAGTTGTCAGTACCAAGGCAAAGCGGCGATACATTGGCTCCGGTCCGGCCAAGCGAGCGATACTCCATAGTTTGCGCCTCCCTTATTGTTCGGTCACCCCGATTCGGTTATCCCGTTGCCATTGGGGGAATTTAGATGTACTGGGTAAAGCTCTCCAGGATCGCCACAGCTTGCTGGACGCAAGCCTCAACAGATCGGCCGTGCACGTCCACGCTAGTCACCGTTGCTAGCCTATAAGAGCATCAATTGCACTTTCTAGCTCGTTAGCTGCCGCTCGCAGCTGCTCATCAGCGGATTCTACCCATTCCTCGTCTGCCTCTAGCTGTGTGTAGTATTCGGGAAGCCGGCGCCGTGATTCCTCGGGCGCCGGGCCGCCGTACAGCACGCGCCTATCAACAAACTTGGAGGGGTCCAGCGCATCCTCAAGACGCTCCTGACTCAAGCCTACGGTCTCTCCATAGTAAGCCATTGCCGCCTCGTCCAGCAGTTCTGAGGTGACATCTTTGGGATGGATACCTCTCTCATCGCTGAACCGCACAAGTACACCCACTATTTGATGTGCGGTGCGCCACGGAAGCCCCTTTTCTGACACCAGCATCGCGGCAACGTCTGTACCCTGTGCCCAGTGGGACCCTGCCATCTCCTCCATTCGCTCTCTTTTAACTTCCATCGCAGGTATCAGGTCAACGAACCAGCCAATCGCCTGCGCGACCCTATCAAAGGCACGGTGAAGCGCCGCTCCACCGTCGGTGGTGAACTCTCCGCCGGAATAGTTCTGCCCACCGTATGTGGTCACTACGCCGCCTATTGTCTCCTCTGATGACGCTCGCACTGTGCTGAAGATTGACGGGTTCCTTTTCTGCATCATTATGCTGCTGGTGCTGCAGAAGCGGTCGGGTATGTCCACGTACCCCGCCTCAGAAGTGAACCAGAAATTGATGTCGTTTGCCCATTTGGACAGGCTCAGGTGCACGCCGGCCGCCACCATGATAGTCTCCACCGCGTCGTCCTCAAAAATGATGGAGTCAAAAGTGTTTCTGAGCACGCCTTCAAAGCCAAGGAGCTCCCCAACACGATGCCTGTTTAACAGAAAGCTGGAGCCGGTCATTATGGCCGCACCGGCCGGGCTCTGGTTCACCCTCTGGTAGGCATCGGTGGCTCGCTGGAAGTGCCGCTCCAGTACGGAGCCCCACGCCATGAGCTGATGACCCAAGGTAACCGGCTGCGCGTGCTGGCTTCCCGTGTAGCCGGGCATTACTACATCCAGGTTCTGTTCCGCCGTTGATAGGACCGCTCTTCTCAACCGGTTGATGCCCTTCAAGAGTTCTCCTAACCGGTCACGCTCCCGAATCCGGCGCCATACCGCTCCCAGGTCTCCTGAGCTTCTTCCCAGGTGAATGCGCCCGCCTACTTCGTAGCCCAGGCGACGGATCAGGTATTTCTCTCCCGAGTGCATACCTCCCTCAATCTCCTGGCGGACCTCAGCCATACCCTCATGCTCCATTTCTCTAAGCGCCTTCAGCATGGCAACAGCGTCTTCGCGAGGTATCAACTCTTCCTCAGCCAGCATCACTAGGTGCGCCTTATCAAACATGTGGTAGGCGTCCAGTGACGCGGTATCTGCGGAGCCACCCACGCCCAGAGCAAAGGGGCCTCCAAGACCCGGCAGCATGGGCTCCTTCAGCCGGATGCCTGGAGAACGAGGTCCATCGTATTCCGTGTGGGGCTTCCTCAACATGGTGCACCTCAGTCATTCTTGAATAAGAGATACGGAAGTCGCACTATCTTACTTGAAAACTAAGCATTCCGCCATTAGACCTGCAATCGATGATGTATTCTCTTGACAAGCTATAAACTGTGTGAGTAGTATCCCAGTTGCGGTCACTTCAAATAACAACACAACATGTCCGGGCTCCATGTTCACATGATAGTAGTGGGATGGGGACTGGTTGTTGACATCTAAATATAGGTTCAGGGTCGTAGGAGGTCGTACATGGGGTATTCAATGGTTAGAAGATTGACTGGCGCGTTGGTAGCGCTTGCTTTGCTAGGCGTTCTGGCATGCAGCGGCGCAGAGGAGGCGACACCAACTCCTGCGGCTCCTGCGGTGCCCAGCCCGACGCCTACTGTGCCAAGCATCGTCGCTCCCACAGTTGCGCCTCCAACGGCGACTCCTACGGCTGCTGCTCCCGGCGAGGTAGTGGCACAGCCCACTGCTACCAACACTCCTACGGCAGTTCCTGTAGGAGACCAGCCGAAGTACGGCGGGGTAATCAATATAGCTGGTGAGCATGCCTTCTATATTGACCCGTTCCATAACCGCTCTAACTGGAACTGGTTCAACTTCGGGAACACCTGGGGCCAGTTGGTCCGGATTGATCCTCGCGACCGGGTTTCCCTTCAAGGGGATCTGGCCGATAATTGGTCACTCAGCGGAGACGGCTTAACCTGGACGTTCAATATCCGCGAAGGGATCGTAGATCACGAAGGTGGTCCTTTCACCGCCGAAGACGCTCGCTGGAACATAATCCGGATAAAGCACCAGCCTAACGGAGTCCCCGGACGCCGCCAGGGATGCATGCGAGAGTTCGTTAGCGATATTCTGGATGACAACGGCAACGTGGTGGCCAACCCCGGCGCCGAGGTCACAGGCCCCAACGAGTTGACTGTCCGGTTGGTGGCGCCCCGCGGCGCGTTCATGGGCTGCGTGACTTCCGCATTCATGCAGTTCCAGCCCTCCAAGTACACCATGCCCATTGACACTGCGCCTGGTGGAGAGTACAGAGACCTGGATTTCGCAAAGGGTGAGGTTATTGGCACCGGACCCTTCAAAGTAGTAGACCATGCTTTGGAAAACTTCGTGAAGACAGAACGGCATGAAGCTTACTATCGTGAGGGGTTGCCGTACCTGGATGGTTATAACGAGTTTGAAATCCTAGATGCAGCTACCAGGACCGCTAGCTTCGTCGCTGGACGCGTTGACGCCTTCCCGTTGTTTGCAGCCCCCAAGAGACCGGACGTGGAACGGATGGTCGCGGAACTTGGAGCCGACGAGGTGATATTCAGCCGTGTTCCCGCCGTTGGAATGAGGGTGCTCCAACTCAATACGCGGAAGGCTCCCTTCGGCCCCGTGGGCGACCCCATGGCGGACGACATTCGCTGGGCCATTCAGTTGACCCTTAACCGTGACATCATTAACAAGCTGGCCTTTGACGGCATCGGTTTCCTGGCGCCGCCGTACTACATCGGATGGGAGTGGATTTTCACGGAACAGGAGTGGTTCGATCAGTTCCCTGGCCTGGACTCCTCTCCGGATGCAAAGGCCCAGCACATCGCCGAGGCCAAGGCGTTGATGGAGAAGCATGGATTCGGTCCGGATAACTTCCTCACCCTCCCCGCCCATTTGACCAGTTCCAGTGGCAAGAACGAAAGCGAGGTCATTGCAGAGCAGCTAAAAGAGATCTATATCGATTCCAAGGTAATCGTGACAGAGTCCACCCTCATAAATGAGCGGGTTGTAAAGGGTGACTTCGATATATCTCGGGATAGCCGGGGAGCTCCCTTCCCTGACCCCGACGCATTCAACATATCCCTCTACTTCCAGTATGAAAACGGTGGCTTCAACCACACCGGATACGAAAATCCCAAGTGGAGAGAGCTGTACGAGCAGGAAGTTATACTGGATTCAGAAGAAGCGCGGGCTCCGCTGCTAAGAGAGATGGCC
>DAOUKI010000095.1:0-2443 GCA_034421495.1 Dehalococcoidia bacterium
CTGCAGGGGCGTTCCATCCGCAACGAGTGGGAGAAGGACAGGCTAGCGGAGATCAAGTCACGGACATTGGACAAGGTCAGAAAAGCGGGGCCCAAGCAGGTGGACCTGGTGGAAGACATAAGGAAAGCGGTGCCGGAGGACGGCTTCCTGGTAGGCGGCATTACCAACATAGGTGCCTGGAGCTACCTGGCATACCCTGCTCTCAAGGAGCGCACCTTCATCACGTCGTCGTATATGGGGAACCTGGGGTTCGGCTTTCCCACCGCACTGGGGGTGAAGGTAGGCAACCCGGACAAAGCGGTGGTGGCGCTGACGGGGGACGGCGGTTTCGCCTATGCCATGGCGGACCTGGCCACGGCGGTGCAGTATGGAATCAACGTGGTAACAGTGATCTTCAACAACGGCGGATACGGGGCCTCATACCGGGACCAGCACCGCCGGTTCGGAGGGCGGTTGGTGGGAACCGAGCTGCACAACCCGGACTTTGTAAAGCTGGCGGAGAGCTTTGGAGCCAGGGGCATGAAGGTGGCGCATCTGGATGAAACGGGCTCCGCCATCAAAGACGCCATCGCCGACGAGAGGCCGGTGGTAATAGAGGTGCCGCTGCCTCCCGAACTCGACCCGCCGTACTATTTAGCGCCGTCCAGGGGGTAACGCATGGTTAGACTGTTCCCCAGACGGCCCAGAATAGGAGTCTTAGAGATACGCGGCGTCATTGGCGCCAGCCTGCAAGCGTCCGTGTATCACGAGCTGCTGGACAGGCTGGAACGCGATCCAAAAACAGGAGCCGTAGTGCTCGACATCGACTCTCCGGGAGGAGCGGTTGGCGCATCGGAGGACCTGTACCTGAAGACAAAGCGCCTCTCTAAAAAGAAGCCGGTGGTGGCTTTCATCAGGGGCAGCGGCGCCTCCGGAGCCTACCTGCTGGCCTGCGCCGCCACCAGTATAATCGCGCTGCCCAGCGCCATAGTGGGTTCCATAGGCGTAATCTCCATGCGCCCAGAAGCTTCCGGCCTGTTGGATAGGCTGGGAGTAGGCTTTTCGGTCAGCAAGAGCGGGCCGCTCAAGGATATGGGCGCGTTCTACAGGCCTCCTACCGATGACGAACGAGCCAAACTGCAGGCGCTGATTGATGAGCTGTTCGAGGCGTTTCTGAAAGAGGTGGCGGAGTCGCGGAAGATGGACCTGGACGAGGCGCGCAAGTACGCCACGGGCGAGGTGTTCACGGCAAGACGCGCCGCGGAGACCAAGCTCATAGATGAGACGGGCGACTTCGAAAAGGCGCTGGATACGGCGGCTGAGCTTGGCAAGGTGCCGCGCCGCATGAAGTACCTGAGGCCGCCCAAGACATTCAGACAACGGATGCTGGGCCAGTTTGCTACGTGGTCGCTGGAGGCTGCTCTGGATGGGACAGAGTCGGCAAGCTCCCCCAAGCTATGGTACCTGTGAGGCACGGTGGGCGCAGAGATGATTAAGTCGCACCTACAGAGAAGTTGCCGCCTCTTGTATAATCCCGTGGCTCATAATGCGGACAGTACAGGGAATTGCAACAGACGCTAAGAGGCTTGGGATTGACCTATTACCCGGCCAGTTGGACAAATTTCAGGCCTATACCAAGGAGATGCTGGATTGGAACCAGCGCGTCAACTTGACTGCCATCACTGAGCCATTCCAGGTGGAACGGCTCCACTTCCTAGACTCGCTGACCGTGTCGCTGGCCTTGCCGGGGCAAGTCAGGTCTGGTGGGAGCCTGTGCGACGTGGGCAGCGGCGCCGGTTTACCAGGCATTCCCTTGAAGATAGCCTTCCCCGGCATCAAACTCACGGTTGTGGACTCGGTGGCCAAGCGCACCGCTTTCCTGGAAAGATTGATATCAGTCTTGGGTCTGGCGGACGTGGATGTGATCAACAGCAGGGCAGAGGACATGGGACGGCGCTCTGAATTCAGGGAGAGGTTCGACGTTGTGGTGTCGCGGGCGGTGGCCGAGACGAGAGTCCTTTTGGAGTACACCCTGCCCCTGTGCCGGGTAGGCGGCTTGGTGATCATGCAGAAGAAGGGGGATGTACAGGAGGAGATGGAGCGTGCGTCGGGAGCCCTCCGGGAACTGGGAGGTGGACGACTGAATATGCTAGAGGTGCCGGAAGATGTCCTGGAAGGTCAGCGGAAACTCGCCGTAGTGAAGAAAACATCGGCGACGCCATCCAGGTATCCCAGGCGTGCGGGGATTCCCGCCAAGAGGCCCTTATGAGATACGGAGAGCCAACATAGATTCATCCAGGCAACAGCCCAAGTTCTCTCTGAAGCGAAGGTTTTTCTCAGCGCCAACGCTGATATCCTTTATCCTGGCTTTTGCCATCATCTACTTTCTGGTTTCCCGCTTTTCCATCAACCTAGACGCGACCTGGGAAACCATCCGCAGCAGCAATCCGCTGCTCTACCTGGC
>DAOUKI010000096.1:0-33666 GCA_034421495.1 Dehalococcoidia bacterium
GCGCTTGAAACGGTGGACCCATCCCTGCGCGGCATGCCCCCGGAGGCTTGGGACGGCTTCACGGCCTCCGTAATGTCCCATACAAACGCCTACGCCATTGTCACCGTGCTGCCCCAGCTTGTCATCGGCGGCAGTCCCCTAGCCATGATCGAAGGGCCACAGCCGGCGCGCGCCATACCGCCGCACTTTTCCAGGGCGCACCAGGCTTCCGAGGAGGACGTTCTCGCCGTGTTCGGCGCGGAAGACGAGCGACACATCTGGGTCGGCAGCCCGTTGGACATGGAGGACACGCGCATCCACCTTGACCTGGAAGAGCTGGTCAAAAGGTCCAACGGCGTCTTCGGCAAGAGCGGCACCGGAAAGTCGTTCCTCACCCGCATCCTCCTGGCGGGGACGCTGCAGAAGGATGCGGCCGTAAACCTGGTCTTCGATATGCACAACGAATACGGCTGGCAGGGGACCAGAGAGGGCGGCCCTCCCGTAAAGGGACTGAAGCAGCTCTTCCCTTCCCAGGTGGCCGTGTTTTCACTGGACCCCAAGATGTCCCAGTGGCGCGGCCTCACGCCGGATGCAGAGGTCACGATAGGCTACAACGAAATAGAGCCGCAGGACATAGAAACCCTGGCCGAAACGCTCAACCTCACCCCACAAGGGGTATCAGCGGTGTACAGCCTGGTGCGCCGCTTCGGTCAGGATGCCTGGCTGAGCGAGTTCCTCAAGCGGGAGTCGCGCGATGAGTTGACGGCGCTGGCCGAAGAAACCTCGGAGGTGTTCCAAGTCCTGTTCACCCTCCACAGGCGTCTGCGCACCCTGGGACGCATGGGCTTCCTGCTGTCCAAGTCACCCGACGACGCCGTGCGCCGCATCCTCGACTACCTTGACCGCGGCATACACGTGGTGCTGGAGTTCGGGCGCTACGGCAACGACCTCCCCGCCTACGTCCTGGTAGCCAACCTGCTCACCCGCCGGATTCACGATAGGTACGTGCAGCGCACGGAGGAGGCAATGGGCGATAGAGCCAGGGAACCCAAGCCGCTGGTGATTACGGTGGAGGAGGCGCACCGCTTCCTCACTCCGGGGGTCGCCTCCCAGACCATCTTTGGCGCAATCGCCAGGGAGATGAGGAAGTACAGGGTAACGCTGCTCATCGTGGACCAGCGTCCCAGCGGCATAGACGAGGAGGTGCTCAGCCAGCTAGGCACCCGGTTCACCTACCTGCTGGACAACGAGCGCGACGTCGACGGTGTTCTGGCCGGAGCGCCCGGCGCTCGTGAGCTTAGGTCCGTCCTGTCCAGGCTGGACTCACAGCAACAAGCGTTGCTGTTCGGGCACGCTTTGCCCATGCCGGTGGTGATACGAGCCAGGGAGTACGGCACGGAGGAGTCCTACCGCGATTTCGGCTTCCGCGACGCCGCGGAGATGCGGCGGCAGGTGGAAGCGGATAGCCGTGACCTGTTCGGATAGGTTTCCGCATCTGCCGTTCGTACAGCCACCTAGAAGTCGCTGCGGGTACGCTATATACTGGAATAACCGATGAGCATGCTTGAGTACATGGAGCGGAACAACTTCGAGCAGCTAAGCGCCTACACCGATCCGGAAGTAGGTCTGAAGGCTCTCATTTCCATACACGACACAACCCTGGGCCCCGCGATGGGCGGAGTGCGCATCTGGCCCCATCCCACCGAGGAAGCCGCCTTAGAGGACGTGCTGCGGCTGGGAAGGGCCATGACCTACAAATCGGCGGCGGCTGGGCTTCACTTCGGCGGAGGCAAAGGGCTGATCATCGCCGACCCCCGCAAGGACAAGACGGAGGCCCTGATGCGCTCCTTCGGCAGGTTCGTGGAGACACTGGGCGGTCGATATATCACCACGGAAGACGTGGGCATGACACTGCTCGACTTGGAGTGGATATCCCAGGAGACCTCGCACATTGTGGGCCTGCCCATCTCCATGGGCGGAAGCGGCGACACCTCCAAGATGACGGGCTTCGGCGTTTACCGGGGAATGAAAGCCTGCGCCAAGGAGGTATGGAACTCCGATTCGCTGTCCGGCAGCACCGTTGCCATCCAGGGCTTCGGCAACACGGCGCGCGCCCTAGCTGAGCAGCTTATAGACAACGAGCAGGACGTGAAGCTGATAGTCAGCGACGTCTACGAAGGGGCTTTGGACAAAGCCAGGGAGTTCGGAGCCGAAATCGTCGGTGTGGAGGAGATCTACGGCGTGGAGTGCGACGTATTCGCCCCCTGCGCCCTGGGCGGCGTGCTCAATAGCAAAACCATCCCGCAAATCAAGGCGTCCATTGTCTGCGGCTCCGCCAACAACCAACTCTCAGAAGACGGCGACGCCGCTGCCCTCCAGGAAAGGGGTATCCTGTACGCCCCGGACTTCATTGTCAACGCGGGCGGCGTAATCAACGTCTCCTGCGAGGTTGGCATGACCTACAGCGAAGAGGCGGCCATGGAGAAGACGGCCCGCATCTACCAGACGTTGGAGAGTATCATAGCGGCTTCAACGAGCCACGGGATCACCACCGCTCAAGCCGCCAACCGGCTGGCTGAGGAACGCATCAATTCTGTACGTAAGGTCAGGAAGGGTTACCTGGAATGAAATTCAAAAATCGTTACATTCTGCTTGCCGCGCCTGTTATCATGTTATTGGCATTGGCGTGTCAGTCTACGCCCACACCATGGCCTACACCGCCGCCAAGGCCTACATCAACACCAACTCCGGAGCCAGAATTGACTATAGATCCTGCAAAAGAATACACGGCCACACTGCGCACAGAGAAAGGCGATATCGTCATAGCCCTAACGGCGGACAAAACGCCGATTACGGTTGACAACTTTGTCAAGCTGGCAAGAGACGGATACTACAACAACACCACCTTCCACCGCGTGCTTCCCGGCTTTATGGCGCAGGGAGGAGACCCCACCGGCACCGGTTCCGGCAGTCCCGGGTACACCATCCAGGATGAGTTCACCGATCTCACCCATGAACGGGGCGTCATCTCCATGGCCAACACGGGCCAGCCCAACTCCGGCGGCGCACAGTTCTTCATCACCTTTGTGCCAACGCCCCACCTTAACGGGAGGCATACGGTTTTTGGAGCGGTCACAGAGGGCATGGACGTGGTTGACTCCCTAACGCCCCGCGACCCCAACCAGGGCCCGGACTTTCCAGGCGATACGCTCATAGAAGTGCTGATAGCCGAGCAGTAACGGCGCTACCGGTAGTCGGTGTGTTCCAGGGTGGCATCGTCAATGCCAAAGTGGTGGGCCAGCTCGTGAATCACCGTGGATCTGATCTCTTTGACCATTTCCTCCCTGGTGGAGCACGCGGCCTGTATGGGATTGCGGTAAATGGTTATGCGGTCGGGCAGCACCATGTCGTAGTGAGACCGCTCGGTGAGGGGGATACCCTGGTAGAGGCCAAAGAGATCGTGCCGGCTCTTTAGGCCCATATCTCTGATCTCTTCCGGGCTTGGCCAGTCGTCCACTACAATGTCGACGTTGTCCAGCCGGTCCTTGAACTGCTCGGGCAGCCCATCCAGCGCCCTCAGCACCAGCTTCTCGAACTCTCTATGTGATACGCGAATCATGATCACCCGGCAAGGCCGGCCTGTGCTCTCAACTGCTTGAGCTTGTCCACGTTGGCTTTGTCGGGACCTTTGCCCTCCAGGCCGGGCACCTCCAGAATGAACGGGACGTCTTTGAACGCGGGATGACCCGCAACCGCAACAAACGCCTGCTCTCCCATGGCTCCCATGCCTATATTTTCGTGCCTGTCAACCCCTGAAGCGAACTCCGTCTTGGAGTCGTTCACGTGCACGGCAACCAGCCTGTCCAAACCTATCTCCCTGTCGAACTCTTCCATGGTCTGCGCCACGCCTTCAGCCGTTCTCAGATCGTAGCCTGAAGCAAAGGCGTGCTGCGTGTCCAAGCAGACCCTGAGTTGAGGACTGTCCACCGCCTCCAGTATGCGGCCTATCTCGTTGAACTTGGAACCTATGGTATTACCCATCCCGGCGCTATTCTCAATGGTCAGATATACGTCGCTGGGAGAGTCGGCCAGGACCTCCTCTAGACTGTCAACCGTCTGTTTGAAGATGGCGTCGTAGCCGGCCCCTTTGTGACTCCCCCCGTGGAAGACGACCCCGCTTCCACCCATGGCCGAAGCCAAGCGCATGTAGTTGATCAGCGACTGCACCCCTTTGCGAATGTTCCCTTTAATATCCGTGCCCAGGTTGATCAGATAGATGCCATGCAGGAAAACGGGCCTTACATCAGCGGCTTCCGCCTTCTCTCTGAAGGCGGCCAACCGCTCCTCAGGCACCGGGTGAAAGGCCCAGCTCTGAGGAGACGAACCAAAGCACTGGATGGCCTCGGCGCCTATTTCAACAGCACGGTCGATGGCCTTGTCGAAGCCGCCGGCGGTTGATACGTGCGCTCCAATACGCATGGTAGAGTCCTGATAACGTGATTAGCTGCGACTCATTATTGAAGGCGTGTTTTGAAATGTCAAAGAGGACGGGGAAACGGGCGAGCGGGTAAATGGCCTGCGGAGAAGCCCTGCTCAAGCCGGATGCGGCGGAGCGCATGCCAGCCAGCGCCTCTCGTCAAACTCGTCCTTCAAATCGTCCACTATACCGACGTACTGCAGGTTAGCCGCGAGAAGCAGTGTATTGCCCATCTGTATGTCGTTCTCGATGAATCCGTCCATCACCACGACCATGTTCTCAAGGTAGCTTTCCATCCGCTCGTAATATGTCGTCAGCCCTTCCGAAGGCCTGAGGTCGGCGCTGGTTCGCACCAGAATTTGCCAGCGCTCCTTGAATGCGCTGAACTCCTCCATGGCTAGCTCCGGCTGTGACTGGTCTATCCGGTTCAAGAAGATATTCCAGTCGCGGCTGATCAACCCTGCCTCGTTGCCCAAGTGCGCCACGGCGCAGAGAGCGACGCCCTCGGTTTCCTCCACGGTCAGATTGTCCAGCAAGTCCTTGGTGAAACCTTCCCAAAGAGCTGCAGAAGTAATCCCCAAGCTGTCCAGAAATATATCGCCTTCTCCAAGCCCATCTTCTCTATGGGTTTCCATCAAATGGACCAAGGCCTGGGTAGACGTAGCTTGCACCATGTATTCCACAAGCTGCCAGCTTTCCGCATATACCAGCTCCAGCTGTTGAAGCTGCTCCGCCTCTTTCCAAGAGAACTCCCGCATCTCTTGCAAGTCCAGCAATTCGCCGTTCTGCAAAGCGCGCCGCACCTTCCCCCTAGAGTCCAGAAAACGAAAACGAGCTTGATCAGGGTCCGTTTCCATCTGCACCCTGGCCGCAATGTACTCCGCCACACCTTCACTGAGCCATGTAGGCACGCCGGGCGTGGCGGGATGGGTCAGCTCATGCGCCACGTTGCGCAGCAGCTCCTGCCCCATTGCATTGACGTAAACCTTAGCGGCGGAGACCTCGCCTTCTCTAAAGATATGCGAGCTCAATCCGGCAAGGAATACGGGATTGGCGAATTCACCCTCCGCCACAAAGTGATGCAACTGCTCGGGAAGCAACACGTATATCTCGGGAAGCGGAGGGTCTTCAATCGTAAGCTCTTTTCTGAGCGTCTCTTTGGTACGAAAATAGATGTCCACTACCTGCTGCACGGTGACGAACTGTATCCAAGGCTCGTAATGAAGAACGGCGCCATCCGGCAGTTCTTCCCTGACGTAGGGCCTGCCGTTGACTACGATAGACCCTGAAAAGCTGGCCTCGTCCGGAGTGGCGGTGACCTCTTCAACCGGTTCAGGCGTTGGCGTTGGAGTAGGAGATGGGGTTGGAGTCGGGGTAGGGGTGGGTGAACCACAGGCAGCGGCTATCAGCGCCAGCCATATCAACGCAAAGGCTAAGGCCGGCCCGACCGTCTCTCTATTGCGCAAACGGCTCATTTCTTCTAGGACGTGGAGAGTTCGTTAGGCTGTAGAAGGGAAATCTAAGGTGAACTCCCCGGCTGCTCCGTCGTAAATGAGTTTGCTGTTTGCCAGAACGTCAGTCCCAATCAGCATCATTATTCCCTGCTCAAGCACATTGCACGAGGTTATTACTAGGTCTTGAAAGTACTCGGCTATACCGCTGAGTTGTACTTCATAGAGTGGGTTTGCGCTTTGTTCCCCGTTTGCGGTCACTACAGTAGCCGCGCCTGAGGCAACGAAGCCGTAGGTTTGAGCGATACGCAGGTCAATTGCAGTCATAGTGGCGCCGGTGTCAACCAGCGCAGGCCCGTTGACCGCAATTCCTCCTCTCAACGGCGTGATGGTCACCCATACTATCGGGCGGAACGAGAGGACTTCCCTGACCGCGTCACCCAACTTGTAGGCGTGCTTTCTACTCTCAATCGGTAACGTGACTCTACTCACTGAGTCATCCTACCGTGTGAACCGATGGAAGCAGTATGGTGTCTTTAGCCATGTCCGGTTCTACGGGCTGAATCAAGGCTATGACGTTCATTTCCCGCGACACCTGCGCCGCTTGTGAAAAGGTATCAAATGCCCCTATGACCTCGCTGCCCCGAATGAGCAGCCACTTTCCAGGATACCGGACGGATAGCTCTTGGCGGTTGGCGTTCCAGAAGGCTGTCTCTTCCCCAAAGACGACATGAACTTCCGGGGTGATTTTGCGTTGCGTGTCCACTGTCCGTTCCCCTCTACGGTCTGCGTTTCGCCTGCGGGGATTCTACTCGATAAGCAGTATCGCCAGCCGGCTCCCTTAGCCTATTATACATGAACAGACGTGATACACCTCTCCATGATCACCTGAATCTCTATACTCCCAAAGACTCCGGCGTCTGCTCTTCTATGCCCGGCATCACATAGTAGCTGGGCGCCACGGCGGTGAACTCCAGACCCGGCTCGTCCTGAGTTACCCCCGTGATGTTCAGCTTCATCTGCTCCACGTACTCTACTTCACCGTTCACCAGGCGGAAGGGCTGGTCGTGGCCGGGGTAGATGACGTCCGCCTCCTCTATGACCCTGTCCAGGCTCCTGATGGCTTGCTCCTGGTTCCAGAAGACCACGGGGTGCGTGCGGGACAGCGCCTGGTTTGCAAACAGCAGCACGTCGCTGGTCAGTACGCATTTGCCCTGGTCCGTCTCCACCAGAAGGCAGATGCTGCCCGCTGAGTGGCCGGGGGTGTGCAGGACGCGCACGCCAGGCTCTATCTCGAAGCCTTCCTCAACCTCTTGAATGCTGGGGTGGCTCTCTATCATGGTGCCCGTCCATTTTGGCGTCGACCAGTCGTTCTTGTGAGGATGCCTGGCGTACTTGCGCTCCCAGGAGTGCATGAGAAGCGGGGCGTGCTCGAACAGGTCAAAGTTCTGATTGTGGTCCCAGTGTGCGTGGCTCATCACCAGCAAATCTATATCCGCCGGCGATAGGCCGCGTTTATCAAGCGCCTCTTGTAGAACGACACGACGCCCCACGTGACCCACGTCTACCAGTGTACGTTTCTGCCCCTCTATGAGGATGATGCTGCAAAACCCGACGATCCCCTGCTGCGTGTTCATGCGATACCCGTGAAGCAATACATCGAGCTTTGGCATAGCGCCTCCCCCTGGAGTCCTGTATAACGTTCCATTGTCGGTTTGGCGGCGACTGTGGTCAACCGTTGGTCGATATGGTAGGCTCACCCGTATTCCATGCTGTGGTGACAACATGCCGGACGTAACGCCTGAACAGGCCAAGATGCTGGCCCATTCCCTGGGTTTGGAGGTAGACGAGGAAGACCTGGTGGAAGCCACGCACCGTCTCAACGTAATTGTGGCCGGGGTGGAGCGATTCTCGCATCCGGGATTGGACTCCGTAGACCCTGTACCCTTCCCTCCCCTTGAAGAGGCAAGCCATGGACAGTAGCCGTCTTACAGAGTTGACCGCCTCTCAGCTTGCCGGTCTCATCGCCGACAAGGAGCTCTCCCCCGTCGAGGTGACCCAGGCCTACCTGGAGCGCATAGACAACATCAACCCGAAGCTCAACGCTTTCATCACCGTGTGCGCTGAAGAGGCGATGCAGGCAGCCCAAGAGGCGGAGCGGGCGGTGGTCAACGGCGATTCGCTGGGACCTCTACACGGGCTGCCACTGGCGGTGAAGGACCAGTTTGAGACCAAGGGCATCTTGACCACGGCCGGGTCGCGCATCCTGGCGGACTACGTGCCGGACCACGATGCCACCGTCATAGCCAGGGCCAGAGACGCCGGCGCTATTCTCATTGGCAAGCTCAACATGACGCAGTTCGCCGCGGGCGGCGGAGACCCCTACCCCTTCGGCGAAGCGCGAAACCCCTGGAACACGGAGCGCACCCCCGGTCTCTCCAGCAGCGGCTCAGGCATCGCTATTGCCGCTTCGCTTGCCGCGATAACCCTGGGTGAAGACACGGGCGGGTCTATTCGCATGCCAGCGTCGGTCAACGGCATCGTGGGGCTGCGCCCCACCTGGGGCCGCGTCAGCCGCTACGGCATGCTCCCCTTCTGCTGGTCCATGGACACCGGCGGGCCTATGACTCGCACCGTTGAAGACACCGCCCTGGTGATGAACGCCATCGCAGGATACGACCACAACGACCCGCAGACCTCCAAGCTGCCCGTCCCCGATTACACCGCCTCGTTGACCGGCAATCTAGACGGCGTCCGAATCGGCGTGCCCAAGGAGCTTCTGCCTAAAGAGACTACGCATCAAGACGTGTTCAACGCCGTGACCGCCGCGGCAACCCGTCTAGAAGAGATCGGAGCCTCCGTCGAGGAAGTCTCGCTTCCCGGAGTGAACGATGTCGCCATAGTGGCGGCGGCTATTTCCGAAAGCGACGGCGCTTTTGTGCACCGGGAGTGGCTGCGCACCAGGCCGGGCGATTACGGCCAGAACACCCGCCGACGCCTCATTGCGGGCAGCCTGATACCCGCCCGGATTGTGCACAAGGCGGCAAGGATACGCACTCTGTTCCGGCAAGAGTGGCAGAGGTTGTTGGAGCAGTTCGATGCGCTGATCAGCCCCACCATGCTCAACTCGCCGGGCAAGATAGAGCACGTGGACGGAGTCGCTACGCGTGAAGAGGCCGAACGCCGGTTCGGGCATCGCGGCAGCGTCACGTTTCCCGCCGCTTTTCTGGGCGTGCCGGCGTTGTCCGTGCCCTGCGGCTTCGACTCGGACGGCCTGCCGGTTGGCTTTCAAATCATGACGGGCCACTTTGAGGACGGCCTGGCGCTGAGGATAGGCCACGCCTACCAGGAGAGCACGGAGTGGCACACCATGAGGCCGGACGTATAGCCATGACCCAGTTATTCTTTGGCACAGGCAAGTACACCTACCGGATCATAGACCCGTTTGGAACACTGCCCGACGGCATGACCTGGGGCAACGTGAGCCACGTGGCGGTGGATTCCAAGGACAGGGTCTACGCCTTCCAGCGCAAGGACCCGCCCATAGTGATCTTCGATAGCGACGGTAATTTCTTGGATAGCTGGGGCGACGGCCAGCTAATCGACGCGCACGGCATCTTCTTCACCCCGGAGGACGACCTGTTCCTGGTGGACAGGGACATGTATGAAGTCCTCAAGTACACCACGCAAGGAGAACCGCTGCTCCGTATAGGAGTCAGGGGAAAGTCGGCGCTGCAAGCCCCGTTCAACCATCCCGCCGACGTGGCCGTGTCGCCTAGTGGCGACATCTACGTGGCGGACGGCTACGGCAACTCCATGGTGCACAAGTTCTCCCCCAACGGCGAACTCATCCTCTCTTGGGGCGCGCCCGGCGTAGAGCTCGGCCAGTTCACCACGCCCCACGGCATCTGGGTGGACGGAGAGTCGAAAGTTTACGTCGCGGACCGTGAGAACAACTGCGTCCAGGTCTTCGATGCGGATGGAAACTTCATCACCAGTTGGGGCAACTTCTATCATCCCATGGATATCTGGATGGACAATGAGGACATATTCTACGTCACGGACCAGGTGCCCAGGTTTACGGTGCTGGATAGAGACGGCAACATACTGGCGCGGGGCCGCGCGCCAAACGCCGGCCACGGCGTCTACGGCGACTCGCAAGGCAACCTGTACCTGGCGGCCAGCCTGCGCGGCATAGTCAAAATGGCAAGGTTGCAGAGCTAGGGGAGGAACATGACGCGACTACTGTTTGGCACCGGCGATTACATATACGAGGTAGTCCAGCCATTTGGAAAGCTGCCCGCCGGGATGGAGTGGGGCGTGATCAGCCGCGTCGCCGTCGATTCGCAGGGACGCGTCTACGTATCGCGGATGGGCGACCCTCCCATCCTGGTCTTCGACAGCGAGGGCAACTACCTGGCAGGCTGGGGCGGCGATTCCCTGGTAGACCCGCACGGCATGCTCTTCACCGCCAACGATGAGTTGATCGTCTGCGATAGGGACGCCCACCAAGTGCTGAAGCTCAACCTGGAAGGCGAGGTACTGCTCAGAATAGGCGACCGCTCACAGGCGCACTGGCAAGCGCCGTTCAATCACCCAGCCGACGTGGCCGTGTCCAGCAGCGGCGACATCTACGTGGCCGACGGCTACGGCAACTCCGCGGTGCACCGGTTTTCAGGTGAAGGAAAGCACCTTCTGTCCTGGGGCAAGCCCGGAACCGGGCCGGGCGAGTTTAGCACGCCGCACGGTATATGGGTCGACGACGAGTCCAGGGTCTACGTGGCCGACCGTGAGAACAGCCGCGTCCAGATCTTCGACGAAGACGGGCGCTATCTCAGCGAGTGGATAGACCTGTATCACCCCATGGACATCTGGATGGACGGCGACGGCGTGGCCTACGTCTCCGACCAGACGCCGCGGTTCAGCGTTCTCAGCCCGGACGGAGAGCTTCTGTCGCGGGGCAAAGCCCCCGATGCCGGGCTGGGCCTATACGGCGACTCCAGGGGAGACCTCTATTTGTCGGGCACTTTCCCCGGAGCCGCGCCCGTATCCAACGGCATCGTCAAGTTCATCCGACAGTAGCAATGCCCGCATTACTCCATAAGCTGACCTTTCCTGGTGCAATGACAAAAAGGGGGTTCTGGCTGTACGTTTGGAGGATCAATTCCCCTGTTGGCGAATTTCTATATGTAGGACGTACAGGGGATAGTTCGTCACTTAACGCAGCAGCACCATTCGCACGCATGGGTCAGCACCTAGGGACGAACAAGCGCAGCAATGCGCTCCGTCGGCACTTAGAAGAACGCCGCATTCAGCCGGAGGCTTGCGACTCGTTTGAGATGATTGCCTATGGCCCGCTTTTCCCTGAAGCTCAAGCTTATCCTGAACATAGGAAGCGACGAGATAAGGTTGCGGCATTAGAAAAGGAGCTTGCCGAAACCTTGACACACGCTGGATATGACGTGTTGAACAAGGTCGCTAGCATGCAACCCCTAGATTCTGACCTCTGGGTCAAAGTGCGTAAAGCGTTCCTAGCCCATTTCCCAGAAATGGCCTGAGCCAGGCCCTAGAACCAGTCCCTGCGGAACGTCTCGAACGGCACATACGGCGGCTTGGCCGCATGTGGAATCGGCAGCCTGACCGGGCCTCCCTCTCGCGACGGCAGATAGACCGTCGCCGTGCCGGGGGCCTGTTCCTCGCCCACCTGGTTATTGCCGCTTATGCGTATGCCCACGGCGTGGTACTCGTGCTCGCCGGGCACTCCGCCGTCCTCGCCCTTCTCGGTGACCTTGTACTTCTTCACCACTTCTCCGGTGTAGGTAGTCACGTCCGAGTAGAAGACCGGCCTCCTCAAGCTGGCCTGCTGCCTGCGAATGAACCCGTCATCGCCCATCCAGTTGGTGAGCAGCTGCTGTGGGAACTGGCAACGCTGCAACCCGAAATCGAACGGCAGCGGCTGCGTGCGATACGGTGAAAGCACAGCGTCCTCATGCTCGTTGCCGGGCGTCCACGGCCAGTAGGTATTGGGATGGATGCGGGCGCGGCCGGGCCACCGCCGCATATTGCGATACGCCGGCTCAAAGCTGTAGACGTCGCCGTCCATCTCCTCACCGGCAGAAGCGGCGTAGGTGAGGAAGTGATAGGCAAGCTGGTCTTGCAGCGTCCACGGCGGCAGAATCACCGGGCCCAACCGTTCCCCAACCTCAACGTCCTCCCAGTACAGCGTTTCAGCTCCACGGCGGAACTTGTTCTGCATCGTATCGATGATCTCCTCTATGTCATCCGCGCTGTAGCTGGAAGCGCCGCGTTCGTAAAGCATGCGCTCGCCGAGGCGCTTGGGGTCCATCGACCTGCCGCCGCCCATGGTTGCGGTGGGCACCTGTATCTGCGTGGAGTAGACCTTGCCCAGAAGGTCTCCGTGGTAGTCCCAGTAGTTCAGCTCAGTGATGAGAAAGAGGAGAGCGCCCTTTGAGCCCTGCTTCTCCACAAGCTCGCTGGGTACCTTGGTTGTGCGGAACTTGGAGCCCACCCTGATGGCGTCGAAGAACTCAAACGCGGTGCCCGAGTAGAAGTTGGCCACCGGGTATCCCTCCGGCCTCCTCGCGCCATGGCCGGTGGGGTAGCGGATGGTGGAGACCACCACGCCCGGAGCAATCTGGCAACCGTAGCGGGTTCTCCTTCCGTATTCGGGGTCGGTGTAGAGTGGATTATCGTCGCCCAGGTTTCTGGCAAACGCCGTGATCGACTGGGAGTCCAAGCGCAATGCCGCTTCAAAGGGAGGCGGCCCCTGCTCGAAGGGAGCGGGCGGCCAGGGCGGGATGTGCTCCATGATCTCCTCGCCTATTTGGGCCCTAGACTTTTCTATATACTCCGCAACAGCTTCTTCAAACGACTGACTAGAGGTTACAGTCATGTTCTTCCTCCCCTGTCCTTCCGCACGGACTAGATAGCGCGATTATATTTTGCCCTCTGTGGGGTGTCAAAGTAAGCTCAGGCGGTGAGGGAAGTGCTCGCTTCTATTCCTATTCGGTGGATATGCACTGCCCCGTCGACGCCAGCAGCTCATTCGACGGCTCACTCCATGCCGCCGCGTACGTCGCCCCACTCCCGTATGCGCTAAGCCGAAAATGGTGCTTCGTATCGCACTTCAGCCCTGTCACCGTATGAGAAGTCCCGGTGATGGCATCATCGTCCACGATCCTAGGGCCGGTCCTGACCTCCGTGAGCTCTCGGTACTCCACACGGTACTTGATGGTGTTCGGTACCCCCGTCCAGTTCAATGGCACGCTCGTCTCCCCCGCAATCCCCGCAGTGGGTACATCCGGCCTAGGTGGCCGACAGTAGGGTAGATTCAGGGAGGCTAAGTCGTTCGTGGCTACGTCCTTAAGCGTCACGGGTATACAGCCTGTCAGAGAGTTACCAGACAGCTTGATCTCCTCCAGCTTGTACAGCGAACCAAGCTCCTGAGGGATTTGTCCAGTCAGGGAGTTGTCGCTCAGATCCAGATGCGTCAGCTCAAATAGGGTTTCCAGCCTTGCCGGTATCCTCCCCGTCAGGCCCTTGTTGTTCAGTTCCACCTTCGTTATCCGGCTGGGGGTGCGCCCTGTGGTGATCCCGTCCCAGTCGGAGATGGCCATATTCGTCTCCCAGTTCAGGGATCCCCACCTCGCAGTGTGTCCTTGACCGCGACCAGCGTCTTGCATTCGTCCACCAGCATCCTAGTGAACGAGGAGTTCGCCACCGTTATCTTTCCGGCGCAGCTGTCTTTAGGCGGGTTCTCAAAGGCGCTCGGATCTTCTCCCAGTTGAGTACTTATGCTGTAGACCAAGAGAGCCGTACATCCTGCTAGAAGGACTAGTGCAGTTACTACAGCCACTAACACAAATACAGCAAAGCTCGGGACGATCTTTATAAATCTTTTTCTATCTTTTATGTCCGGACCCTTTGGAGGGACCAACTCCGTATCTCCATTACTACTCCCCTCCACAACACCAGGCTGTGGCCCAGACCGGGCTGAACCTACCATTCCGAGACCCGAGCAGAGAATCAGCAGCATTATGACGTAGGCCCAGTTCATCAAGGCCCAGACCGGGCTGAACCATACGATGAGAAACCCCGTGGGGTAGCTCTCATCGTTAAGTGTGCTAACAAACCCGGCAACGATCAGAATCCATCCCACTGCGATGACCGCGTAGGGAAGCAGCCACCAGGCGGAGTGGCCAGTGTCGTGCAGACGGCGAACTGTTGTGCCTAGCCAGAAGGGCGATGCAACCATCTGGATCAACACTGCAGCGTATAAAAAGCCAACAATGCCCTCCGGTAAAAAGATGGCCGCACCTGCAACCGGGACCGCCAGAAAGGGGATCCAAGCATATCTCCAGTACTCACTCCGGGTAGCGCGCCCGCTGAAGCTCAGAAACCTCAATGTCGCCTCCAACTAGTCGTTAACGCTAGTTTCATGCCCACACTCTATTTACGTTTGTCTGTTCTCCATGGATGTATCGCCAGGTACGTAGCCTCAATTCCGTAAGATGTCGTCGGGAATCCGAGAATAATGCACTTGCCTCAGCCAGCAGGCCGTCCAAGAAGCTTCCACGACCCGGACCGTCCCATGTTGTAACGACCGTCCACCTCTATGATCAGGGGCACCATCAAGTCCAACAGGTTGGCCCGGCTCAGAGGCCCGCAGTCCACGGCGCGAAAGCCCAGGTCTTCTATCAGCGTTGCCACGACCTTCTTTGCCTCGCTATCGTCGCCGCAGAAGAAGACGTCCCGCGCCAAGCCGGTAGCGGGATCGGTGGGTTCCCCCAGCGTGCCGTGGAAGGTGGCCTTGAAGGCGGGAATCACCCTGGCACCCGCGCCGATGGCCGCAGCCGTGCGCTGCGCGCCGGACCCCTCCGGCGGCAGGTTGTCCATGGGATTGGTGATGTCGATGACAATCTTCCCCTTCAGCAGATCGCGGATGGGAGCTATGACCTCTAGGACTGAGCCGTTCGGCACGCCGATGACCACTGCCTCTGCGTTGTGGACGGCATCCGCGTATCCGGCAATCCCGGCGCCAATCCGCTCGGCGGCTGCTCTATTTCCACTGGGGTCCCTTGAGCCAAAGGTAACCTGGTGGCCCGCTTTGACCCAGCCCCTGGCAAGGCCCGTGCCCATGCGTCCCGTGCCCAGTATGGCGATGTTCATGTCGCGCCTCCTCTGTGTTCAGTGTTTCGCTTAGCATAGCGGAATTGCTTGCAATGGTTTAGGGGTAGAGCCGGTTTCACCCCGGTTGGGCACTATTCTCCAATTTGGTATATAATTCTCTTTTCGAAATCCGTAACTCTTTTACAAATGGTGTACCTTGGCTCTGCTCAGCCTCCGCTTCGTGCCTGACCCCATCCTGCGTGAAAAGGCAAAGAAGATACGTAACATCGACAAGTCGATCCAGCGCCTGATTGATGACATGCTGGAGACCATGCCGCATGAAAACGGCGTGGGCCTTGCCGCCAACCAGGTCGGCGTGCTGCAGAAGGTGGCTGTTATCCAGACCCCGGAGATGGAAGAAGCGCTGGTGCTGATCAATCCGGAAGTAGTGGAGAGAACGGGCGAGCGCGAGGTCGACGAGGGTTGCCTGAGCATACCGGGGTACCGCGGAGAGCTGATTCGCTCCGTAACGGTAAAGGTGCGGGCTCTGGACAGGAACGGCAAGCGCTACACTGTAAAGGCGGAGGACCTGCTGGCGCAGGCGCTGGAACATGAGATCGACCACCTGAACGGCATTCTCTACATAGACCATCTGGAAAGCCCTGACAAACTGTACAAGCTTGAACCCAAGGATTACGAAAAGAACGAAGAGGTCGAATCCGCCGGTTCCATGGCAACCGCTGAAAGCGCCGGTTGATGCGGGGCCATACACTGAATAAGCCTACTTTTGCAATGAACCCGTTGAGCACTCAGGTCAAATCGCTAATCCGGCGAGTCATAGCCCTGATTCCTGAAGCGGAGGAGCCCCACGCCGTGGGCGGCTTTCTGCGCGACTCGCTGCTGGGCAGACCCACCAACGACCTGGACGTAACCGTACGCGGAGACGCCATGGAGGTGGCCCGCCGCTTGGCAGGCGAGATGGGCGGGTCGTACGTGGCGTTGGACCAGCCGCACCAGATAGCCCGCGTGGTTCTGCAAAGCGAGGGCGAGTGGCGGATAGACCTGGCTTCCCTGCAGGGCGATAGAGAACAGGACCTGGCGAGACGTGACTTCACCATCGACGCCATGACCGCGCCCCTGTCCGACCTCCTGGAAGACGGGTGGTCGGAGTCCGTGCTCGATCCGTTCAATGGCAGGGAGGACATCTCGAACGGTGTCATCCGCGCCGTAGGAGACGACGTCTTCCAAGAAGACGCCATACGCCTGCTGAGGGCGGTGCGCCTGAGGGCTTCCCTGGGCTTCGACATTGAGGGCGAGACGCTTCGTCTCATACGGCGTGACGCGCCGTTGCTCGACAAGGTGTCGGCGGAGCGGGTGCGGGACGAGTTCCTCGCCATACTTGCATCCGGAGACGCCGTGGAGCACGTATATCTTCTGGACGAGATGGGGTTGCTTTGCCGTGTGCTTCCCGAACTTGAAGAAGGCCGGGGAGTGACCCAGCCCAAGGAGCACTACTGGACCGTGCTGGAGCACAACATAGAATCGGTGAGGATGGCGGAAGGCCTGCTGGCCCGCTCGCTGAAGCCTGATTGGATACTTGCGGAAGTGCCCTGGGACAGCAAACTGGAAGGACACTTTGCTGAAGCGGTCTCCGACGGGCATACCCGGGGCACGTTGCTCAAGCTCACTGCGCTGCTGCACGACGTGGCCAAGCCGGCGACCAAGATGGTGACGCCGGAGGGGCGGACGCGCTTCTTCGGACACCCGGAACAGGGAGCGGAGACGGCAAGGAAGGCGTTGGGCCGCCTTAGGTTGAGCCGCCGCGGCAGGGAGTTGGTGGCAGTGCAGGTGGAGCACCACCTGAGGCCAAGCCAGCTGAGCCAGAAAGGCGAGATGCCGACTCAGCGCGCCGTGTACCGGTTCTTCCGCAGCCTGGGCGATGCATCAATCGATACCCTCTATCTCAGCCTAGCGGACTACCTGGCGGCGCGGGGGCCGCATCTGGAACAAGAGGAGTGGCAGGACTACACGAAAGTAATACGCCAAGCGCTGGAAACCGGCTTGCATCAAGAAGAAGAGGTATCCTCTCCCCGGTTAATAGACGGACACGAGGTGATGGATGCGCTGGGACTGAAACCTGGACCGATGCTGGGGAAGGTGCTGAACGTGGTCGAGGAAGCCCAGGCCACTGGAGAAATCGCCAGTAGAAAGGAGGCTCTTGCCCTGGCAAGAGAGGTAGCCTTAGCTGGTAGAATAGAAGGCGACTATGCGTAGAGTAAGCATCTGGCGGATTCTTGTCATCATTGCGGTCATTGGGATCTCCGCGTACTCGCTGACGTTCCAATACATAGACGTCCGTGCTCTGGGGAACCGTTTCGAGCGCGGCAGTGACGCTATTCTGGGAATGCGCCTGGGACTGGACCTCCAGGGAGGCAGTCACCTGGTCTACCAGGCCAGGGGCTTGAAAGAGCTGACCGTCACCTTTGAACAACCGGTGTCCGACCTGGAAGCCGTGACTGCCGTGTTCAACGACATCGGCAACACGGAGGCATCAGTCCGTCAAGGCAGCGAGGACAACGTCGTCATAGTGCGGGTGAACACCATAAACCCAGCCATCTTGGACGACGAGGACATCATCCGCGACGCGCTGGGCGAGCAGATAGCCCTAGTAGACACGATAACCATCCAGGACATAGCGGCCAATCCGACCACAGACCAGATGGAAGGGGTCCTGGACACCATCGCCCGCCGCATCAACCCGTTTGGCGTGACCGAGCCGGTGATCCAGCTGATGGACAACAACCGTGTGCTGGTGCAGTTGCCAGGCGTGCGCGACGTGGAGGAGGTGAAGAGGCTCATAGGGCAGACGGCGCGCTTGGAGTTCAAGGAGCGCAGCTGCCTGCAGGTCACCCCCTTCACGCTGCCCAGCGGAGAGGTGACATACCCCTGCGAGCTTCCCGACAACCACGTTGACCAGGAGACGGGGCTGACCGGAGAGGACCTGGCCCGGGCCTACGCCGGTACGCACCAGACCAAGGGTGATCCCATCGTGAACGTACAGTTCAACTCCCGGGGTACGCGTCTCTTCGCGGACTTGACAACGCGGCTGGCGGGGACCAACGACCGCTTTGCGGTGTTCCTTGACGACGAGGAGATAGTTGCGCCGGTGGTGAACCAGCCCATTCTGGCGGGAGCCGCATTCATAGAGGGGCCTACCTTCACACCGGAACGGGTGCACACCATAGCCATTCAGCTAGAGTCTGGTAGGCTGCCCATTCCCATCGAGGTTGTGCAGCAGCAGGACGTCGACGCGGTTCTCGGGGCAGAATCGCTGCGAAAGAGCCTGATTGCGGGAGTAGCAGGGCTATGCCTTGTGCTGCTGTTCATGGTGATGTACTACAGGATGGCCGGTGTGGTGGCCGCGGTAGCGCTGCTCATCTACACGGCGGCGGTGCTCAGCGTCTTCAAGTTGGTACCCGTAACGTTGACTCTGGCCGGTGCGGCTGCATTCATTCTATCGATTGGAATGGCGGTAGACGCCAACATCCTGATATTTGAAAGGATGAAGGAAGAGCTGCGCTTGGGCAGGACGCTGACCTCCGCCATTGACATAGGATTCAGCCGGGCCTGGACTTCCATCAGGGACGGCAACGTGTCCACGCTCATCATCTGTGCCATCCTGTTCTGGTTCGGACAGCGTTTGGGCGCCAGCCTGATAGCCGGGTTTGCCCTCACCCTTGCCATTGGGGTGACGTTGAGCATGTTCAGCGCGTTGACGGTGAGCAAGACCCTGCTCAACCTGCTTAACTTCTCGCCGCTGGGCCGGCGCAGAGCGATATTCAGTCCTGAGAAGCTGCCCAAGACAAGCACGGCGGCAGTCCGTGCAACTGACGACGGAGGCGACAGCTAAATGAACATTGTAGGCAAGCGCCGCTGGTTCTATTTGCTGTCGGCGATAATACTGATCCCGAGCATCATCTCTCTGATCATTCCACCGTCGCTGTTCCTGGGCATAGAGTTCACCGGCGGCTCGACTATCAGCGTGGCATTCCAGGAGGACGTGGCTGAACAGGATGTGAGGGACGTGCTGTCCCGTCTGGATCATGCCGAGGCGATAGTGCAGCCGTCAGGCGGGGGAGAGTTCTTCATCCGGGTGTCGCGCCTGCGCGAGGGAAGCGTGGAGCAGGGCATCACGTCGGAGCGCGAGATCATACAGGAGGCGTTCGAGGAACTCGCGCCAATCAGTATCATGGACGTTGCCTCGGTTTCAGGTGTGGTGGCGGCGGACACCGTGCGCAACGCCTTCATAGCCGTGGTGGTGGCGGCCTTTGCCATTCTGCTCTACATCACGTGGGCCTTCCGGCAAGTGCCCAACCCGTTCCGCTACGGTGTGGCGGCCATAATAGCGCTGGTCCACGACGTGCTGATTGTCGTTGGCATCTTCTCCATACTGGGCAAAGCGATCAACCTGGAAGTGAACGCTATGTTCATCACCGGCCTGCTCACAATCATCGGCTACAGCGTCAACGACACCATTGTGGTCTTCGACCGTATCAGGGAGAACGTGGCGCGATTGCCCGCAGAACGGCTGGAGAGAAACGTGAACACCAGTCTGTTGGAGACGCTGGGACGATCCCTGAACACCAGCGTGACGCTGCTGATCACGGTGCTGGCGCTGTTGCTGCTGGGCGGCGAGACCATCCGCAATTTCCTGCTCGTGCTGCTGATAGGCCTGGTCTCAGACACCTACAGCTCCATAGCCATAGCCAGCCAGGTACTCGTCTCCTGGGAATCGGGCGAGTTAGGCCGTACCATTCGCCGCCTCAGTCCGTTCCCTGCTAGGTCTCGCGCCTAGACGAAATCAGAGCACGGTAACCGGGTCAACGTCCACAACCCAGCCGTCCTGCAAGGCAACCTTATCCAAGACCTTGTCCAAGAGCAGACGCGGCTCCTGCCCTCGCAGCAGGATGTGCCAGCGGTAACGCCCCCTAACGCGCGAGTTGTAAGCCGGGGCCGGGCCCAGGACATCTACCTCAGTCATTGCCCAGTCGGTACGCTCCTTGCGCAGGAGCCTCCCCAGCCGCTCCGCCTCGCGCTGGCTCCGGGCAGGGTCAAAGTGGGTGTAGATGAGCCTGATCAAACGGGAGTACGGAGGCATCTTCTGGGCTCTGCGGAAAACGGCCTCTTGCTCATAGAAGGAGGCGTAGTCCTGCCGGGAGGCCAGCGTTACACCGTAATGATGGGGGCTGTAGGTCTGCACCAGTGCGGTACCCTGCCCCGGCCCGCGTCCGGCGCGTCCCGCGACCTGGCAGAGCAGCTGGAATATCCTCTCCCCGGCTCGGAAGTCCGGTAGGTGAAGCCCTATATCGGCAAGGACTGCGCCTACCAGGGTGACAGACGGGATGTGCAGCCCTCTGGCCACCATCTGGGTGCCCACCAGTACCTGGGCCTCACCCCTGGCAAACCGCTCCAGGATGGCCTCGTGGCCGACCTCATCGGCGGCGTCCCTATCCCATCGCAAGGAGGAAACCCCAGGGAGGAGCGCTTCCAGTTCTTTGACAACGGTCTGCGTCCCGAGCCCCAGGTGGCGAATGCGGTTTAGCCGGCAGTTCGGGCAGCGCGACACCGTTCTGGAGCGTCGACTGCACTGGTGGCAGACCAACCTCTCCGGAGCAGTATGGTAGGTAAGCGGAGTATCGCAGCTGCGACACCGCATTACGTGCCCGCAGTCGCGGCACTGCACAATGCCGGCCGCGCCGCGGCGGTTGAGGAATAGGATGGCTTGGTTGCCCTCGTCTACAACACGGCGCAGGCCGTCTTGCAGAGCGCGGCTGAAGATGTTGCGGTTGCCGTCCCTCAGTTCCTGGCTCATATCGACAACCCTTACTCCGGCCAGGGTGCTGCTCAGGCCAATGCGTTGCGGCATCTGCAAGAGGCGCAGGCGGCGTCCGGTGAGGGCGCGGTGATAGCTGACCACGTCTGGAGTTGCGCTGCCCAGGACCAGGACGGCGTTGGACGCTTGAGCCATGCGCATTGCCACGGTGCGCGCGTGATAGCGGGGTTCGTTGTCCTGCTTGTATGTCCATTCGTGCTCCTCATCGAGGACGATGAGGCCGAGGGGCTTTAGCGGCGCGAAGAGGGCGCTGCGCGAGCCTATCACGACATCGAATTGACCCTGGTGCACCCCCCACCAGGTGCGCCGGTGCTCGGCCACTGAAAGGCGGCTGTGTATGACGGCGACGCGACCCGGGAACCTGGCGCGGAACCTCTGCACCATCTGTGGAGTGAGCGATATTTCAGGCACCAGGAGTATCGCTTTCCTACCGCTTTCGAGACAGCGGGCCAGCGCCTGCAGATAGACCTCCGTCTTGCCGCTGCCGGTAACGCCTTGGAGAAGAAACGCCTCATGTCTGCCCTGGGAGATGGCCGGGTTTATGCTTGCCAGCGCTTCCGCCTGGTGGGGGCTGGGCATTAGAAACGGCTCCGGCGTCTGAGATGACTCCGGTTCCGTGGCGGCGGAGCCCGCTGCTCTGAAGCCTCGCCACTTCCAAGCGCGACGCACCTCTCCCCGGCTGATGAGCCTATCCAGGACACGCCTGTCCTCCACGCTCAGGGCGCGGCGCACCGAGCTTTCCAACGCAAGACCGGTTCGGCCCTTGAACTGCCCGAGCAGGCGCGTTGCAAACTCACCATCGATCTCTTGCAATGCGTTCTCCGTGGGCTTTTCAAGATACGCCTTCGTGCGGTTTCGGAAGCCCGGCGGCAGCATGAGGCCGATGGCGGAGTACAGCGATGCCATGTAGTAACCGGCGATCCATGCGGCGAGTTCCAACTGCTCTCTGCTTAGGAGGGCGCCGGCAGGATCGGCGGCGTTGATGGGACGGACGGGGTCTATGTCGGTGCTGCGGCTGAGCCTAAAGACGACGCCATCAGCCATGCGGGGGCCAAAAGGAACCTGCACCATCTGGCCGGGAGAGACGGACATCCCATCCGGCACGGAGTAGGTGAAGGTGCGCCCGTCTCTGACGGGGGCGTCCACTGCCACTTCAGCGTAGGGAAACTGAGGCATCGATACCTCCGGTGAGTCTCCTACGATGATAACCGAGGCAGCGGGTTAGAGGTAAGTGAAAAAAGTCGGGGGCCTTCACTGTTTGAGAAAAGGCCCCGTCCCTCTCAGAAAGCCGATGGATGGTCCTGAAGGCTAAAAGCGCCGGCGCTCTTTGATGCGGGCCGCCCTACCGGTGCGTCCCCTCAGATAGTACAGCTTGGCCCTTCGTACGTCGCCGTGGCGCACCACCTGCACGCTATCCAGCCTGGGCGAATATATGGGGAACGTCCGCTCCACGCCGATGCCGTGAGTGACACGGCGCACGGTGAAGGAAACTCCTGGTCCCCTGCCCTGCCGGCGAATCACGACGCCTTCAAAGATATGGACGCGCTCGCGTTCCCCTTCTCGGATGCGCATACCGACTCGCACGGTGTCGCCGGGGCGGAACTCCTGGACTTTGGGGTTAGGTTCTACGGGTACTACGGTTTCGATGTTCATAGAAATCCGATGGCTAAAATGACAACTGGTCTAGTTTATAGCGAAAGGCGGTTGCTGTAAAGATGAGCCTGGGTGGGTCTGCTCAACATGTGTTGGCCATGTCGCATAAGCCCGCTCATGGTGAGCCTAGAGTTTATCCTGAGCGTAGCCGAAGGGAACCACATGAGCGGGTAAGAAGTAGAGGAGCAGCTTTAATCTGGCGACAAGAAGGAGCGCATATAATATTTTGAACGGGCGTGTCCGAGGAGGGGTCACATGAACATCGACGACGTGAAGGCGCTCTACGAGTACAACTACTGGGCCAACGATCAAATCTTCCGTTCAGCGCAAAAGGTGACTAAAAAGCAGTTCGAGGCGACCGAGAGCTTTCCACACGGCGGGCTGAGTGGGACGTTGCGCCATATACTAAACGCTGAAACATCGTGGCGGGCCCGCTTTGAAGACATCACCATTGTGCGCTTGGATGAGACGCTATACTCCACGCTCGAAAGCCTGGAAACCAGGCGGCACGATGAAGAAAAGGCCATGCGGAGCTACCTGGCAAACCTAGCTGACGAAGACCTGGCGCTGCACTACGGCCAATCCAACTGGCCGCCGCAAGTCCGACCGCTGAGAGGAGAGGAGTCTCTCCTCTGGCACTACCTGGTGCATGTTGTCAACCACGGTACGCAGCACCGCTCTGAAGCTGCTGCACTCCTCACGGACTACGGCCAGTCGCCGGGAGATCTTGATTTCGTGGTTTTCCTTGAAGCGACAGGCTAGCCGTCATCCATCGTTGTCAAGACAATTCTTGACAAAATGACGCCTGCACTCCACAATGGAATGTACACAAGGGAGGTACACCAATGGTTGCCACACGCGAGAAGTTTTCCAGCCAGGCAGCGCCGGAGTTGCTTTCGGCCATGCGCGAGATCGCCCGCATCGAGGGTCGCCACCTACAGGCAGTGCTTGAGGACGCCATGAACAGCTACATCGAAGCCCGAAGCCAGCAGAACGTCCGGCCCGAGGTGATGGCCCACTTCCACGCCAGCCTGGAGAGAAACCGTCGCCTGGGTGAGCTGTTGGCCAAGTCGTGAGTCGCGACTTTCCAACGACAGAAGAGGTCGTGGCCATACACGACGTGGCAATCCGTGAGTTCGGCGGCTCCCTGGGTCTGCGGGACATGGGAGCATTGGAATCCGCGCTCCTGCGCCCTCAGATGGGCTACTACGACGGCATCATCGAAGAGGCCGCGGCCATGTTGGAGAGCCTGACCATGAATCACCCCTTCGTCGACGGCAACAAACGGACCGCCTTCTACGCCACCGACACATTCTTGCGCAAGAACGGTCACTTCATCGACGCCGACAACGACGAGGCATACGCGTTCTTCATGCGGTTGTTCCAGACCAACTCCTTCCGCTTTGCCGAGCTGAAAGTGTGGCTAGATGAGCATGTCAAGCCGCTGCCGGGGTCATAGAAGCACGGAGGATAGTATGGCTACTGAAAGAGACCCCAACGACCCGGTGCTGAGGGCTCTGCTGGAAGCGCCGGAAGATGATGAGCCGCTCCCTAAAGAAGAGGAGCAAGCCATCAACGAAGCTCGAATGGATGTCTTGGCCGGACGGACTGTAGTGCTCAAAGATGTCGATGAAATCAGGTCACACTTTCACTCGTTGATGGAACAGACCAATCAAGCGGATCGACAAGAAGAATGAGCGGCCCGCCGCAAAACTAGCAGCCTCTCTCCCGTATCATCCTCTACTCCTCCCACCCAACCTCCTGTAAGAACTCCCTGTCTTCCTCGGAGAGGTCTGCCTTCTTCAACAGATCAGGCCTTCGTTGCAGGGTGCGTTGCAGCGACTGCCGGCGCCGCCACCTGTCGACGGCTTGGTGGTCGCCGGAGAGCAGTACGTCGGGGACGCTCCATCCGCGGAACTCGGCGGGGCGGGTGTACTGCGGGTGCTGCAACAGACCTGAGGCATGCGAATCAGCCGCCGCAGATTCGTCCGAGCCCAGTACGCCGGGCAGCAGGCGGGCCACGGCATCTATGACCACCATGGCGGCTAGCTCACCGCCGGTGAGCACAAAATCGCCGATGCTCAGCTCCTCGGTGGCGAGATGATCCCTTATCCGTTCGTCGAACCCCTCGTAGTGGCCGCAGATCAAGGCGAAACGCTCCTCTCCGACCAGGCGCTCCGCATCGGCCTGCTGGAAGACCCTGCCCTGCGGTGTAAGCAGGACCACCGGACATTGTGGAGGCGCGCCGAGAAGGGACTCCACCGCATGGAACAGCGGCTCGGGCTTGAGCACCATGCCGGGACCGCCGCCGTAGGCATAGTCGTCCACGGTATGATGGCGGTCGCTGGCGTGGTCACGGAAGTTGTGCAGATCTACGCTGAGCAGGCCGCGCTCCACGGCACGACCCAGTATGCTGTCCTGCAAAGGCCCCTGGAACATCTGGGGAAAGAGCGTGAAGACGTCGATTTGCATGGCGGCTAAGAGGGGGACAGCGCCCGGCGAAGCTCATCCGGCACCGGAACAGGTCTTCCACTCTCCAAACTCACTGTGACAAAGGTCAAGCTGCCGGTCGCGGCGGCTGTCCCGTCCTCCTTTTCCGCTACGTAGCGTAGCGTGACCGATGTGTTCCCCACTCTCTCCACGCTTACCCCCATCTGCAGCAGCTCGTCATGGAGAATGGGGACTTTGAAGTCGCAGCTTACGTTCACCCTGGGCAGGTCGTAACCCATTTCGCGGAAGCGGGCGCTGGTGAACCCCAGGGAACGCATGAACTCGCTTTCCGCCACCTCGAAGAAGCGAAACATGGCGGTGTAATGTATCCTCCGCGATGCATCGGTATCGACCCAGCGAACGCGGACCTGCTGCCGAAACTGTGGCGGTCTCTCTACTTCTCTCATATGCACTCCTAAACAAGGTACCAGTCGAATCTGCCCAGGCCAACCCCCAAAGCAAGGAGTACCCCGTACCACCAGTGGAGGCTCGCCGATTGCCTGAGGCCGGTGAGGAAGGCGGGACGGTCGTTGCCGTGTCGGAGCGTGCGCCAGGCCTGGTAAGCCCTGGGCAAGGCGAGGAACGGCAGGAGCAACAGTAGCCCCATGCCGCCAAAGACGGCGAGGGCTGCGGGCAGAGCGAATCCCGCCGCCACCAATGCGGTCCAGAGCAGCCGTCCAAAGGGACGCCCCCACAGGGTGACCGGGGTGCTTTTTCCCGCTCCCATGTCCTCTTCCCTGTCCCGCAGGTCGTTGGCGACTAGGATGGCGGTGACCGTACAGCCCACGGCGGCGGCAAGCAACAGTGACTCCACGGTCAGTGTCTGCGTGTGCACGTAGTAGGTGCCCATCACCATTATCAGTCCCATGAAGACGAAGACCATCGGCTGTCCGATGGCGTAGGCGCCCAGAGGCTTGGGGCCGCCCGCGTAAAGATAGGCCGCGGCCAGGCTTGCCAGGCTGACAACCAGGATCGGCCAGCCGGTAACGGCCACGATGTACAGGCCTGCGAGGGTAGCGAGCCCAAAGGAGGTCAGCGCGCCCAGTTTCACCGCCCGCTCCGAGAGCAGTCCCAGCGCTATCACCTTGTAGGGGGCTATCATCTTGCCGCCTTCCTCCACGCGCCCGTGGTCCGAATACTCATCGACAAGGTTGGCGCCCACCTGCACCAGAAGCGACGCCACAAGGACTAGGACGAACAGACCGGGGTCGGCCTGGCCTTCCCGGAAGGCGAGCGCGGAGCCAACGAGGACGGGTACCACGGATGCGGGCAGCGTGAAGGGGCGCGACGCCCTGTACCAGACGCCCAGCTTGCTCCATAGCGAAACGGTTGACGCAGCTCTTTGCTCCACTCAATGACCTACCAGGGATGATGCCGAAATCTGTCGAAGTCCGGAGCGCGCTTCTCCAAGAAGGCGTTGCTGCCTTCTCTGCATTCGTCCGTGGTGTAATAGAGGGCGGTAGCGCCGTGGGCCAAGTTCTGTATGCCGTAGACGTGGTCGGTGTCCGCGTTGAAGCCGTGCTTCAGGAACCTCAGCGCCGTGGGACTCTTCTCCAGCAGCTCCCGGCTCCACTCCATGACGGTCGATTCAAGCTCGGCCTGGGGCACCACGGCGTTGACCAGCCCCATGCGTAGCGCTTCCTCCGCCGGATAGCGGCGGCAGAGGTACCAGATCTCCCGCGCCTTCTTCTCGCCGACGATGCGCGCCAGGAAAATAGCGCCGAATCCGGCATCGAAGCTGCCGAACTTGGGGCCTATCTGCCCGAAGACCGCCCTATCCGAGGCGATGGTCAGGTCGCAAAGCACGTGGAGCACGTGTCCTCCGCCGATAGCGTAGCCGTCAACCATCGCGATGACCGGCTTGGGAATCTCGCGGATCAGCCTGTGCAGGTGGGTGACCTGCAGCCGAACGCCGCCGGCCTCGTCCTGGTAGCCGCCTTCTCCGCGGGTCTTCACGTCGCCGCCGGTGCAGAAATTGCCGTTTTCGCCGGTGAGCACCACAACGCCCACCTTGGTGTCGTTCCAGGCGTCCTGGAAGGCGTCACGCATTTCGTCGATGGTCAGGGGGCGGAAAGCGTTGAGCACTCGCGGGCGGTTGATCGATACTTTTGCCACGCCGCCTTCCTTTGTATAGATGATGTCCTGGTAGTCGTCCATTCGTTCCTCCAAAAGTGGTTTAGATAGCTCCTGCATCCCGCAACCGTGTGACCTTGTCCCCGGAGATGCCCAGCAAGCCGTCCAATATCTCAGAGGTATGCTCGCCCAGCCCCGGTGAAGGCCCGGCGGGACCGCTGGCGGCCTGGCTGAAGTTGAACGGCGTATTGGCCACCTTCCAGGTACCCCTGGAGCTGTGCGGTATCTCGGCGATCATGCCGCGGTGGCTGACCTGTGCGTCGTGAGCTACGTCGGCGATGCTGTTCACCGGGCCGCAGGGAATGTCCGCCTCCGTGAGCGCCGACAGCCAGTGAGAAGCGGACTTTTCCAAGAACAGCTCATCCAGCTGCGGCGCCAGTAGAGCATCGTAGCACCCCATGCGGTCGCGGTTGGTCTGGAAGCGCGCGTCCGCGGCGAGGTCCGGGCGGTCGATGGCCTTGCAGAAGCGATGCCATACGGCGGGATCGTCGCTGAGCAGGGCCACCACGAAGCTGCTATCGCTGGCCTGGAATATCTGGAACGGCGCGGCGACGGGATGCCTTGCGCCAATTGGGCCGGGCACTGTTCCCGTAGAGAAATAGCGGGAGAGGGCGTTTTCCATCATCATCACCTGGCAGTCCAGCATGGATATGTCTATGTACTGCCCCTGTCCTGTGGACTCGCGCTGGTACAGAGCGGCCAGTACGGAGAGAGCGGTGAACACACCGGCAATGCTGTCCCCCAAGGACGCGCCGGGGCGGGTCAACGGGCCGTCCGGCTGGCCGGTGACGCTGATGAGTCCGCCCATGGCCTGCACCACTATGTCCAGGGCGGGACGCTGCGACTCCGGGCCGTCCTGCCCGAAACCTGAGATGGCGGCGTAGATTAGGCCCGGATGCAGGCTCTTCACGCTCTCGTACTCCAGTCCAAAGCGGGCCATGGTGCCCGGCACAAAGTTCTCAACCAGCACGTCGCAGTGAGGTAGCATGGAGCGGACCAACTGCTGTCCCTCTTCCGAAAAGAGGTTAACCGTGATACTTTTCTTACCCCGGTTGATGCTTATGAAATATGCGGCTTCATCATCTCCCACCAACGGCCCCAAGTTCCGTGCCGGATCGCCCTGTCCGGGGCGCTCTATCTTGATTACGTCCGCGCCCAAATCCGCCAGGATCATGGTGCAAAACGGTCCGGCCAGAAGCCTGGTCAGGTCAAGGACTCTTACGCCGCTCAATGGTCCGGTCATTCCAATCCTCCAATCCGGTTTAAACATATGAAAGTAGAACGCGTTTCCTGGCAAGGCTTCTCCATTCCATTCCGCAGGCCGTACGTTACCTCGCAGGGGGTATCCGACACGCGGTACGGGCTTCTGCTGTTTCTCCACGGCGACGATGGTTCCATAGGCATGGGAGAGGCGTCGCCGGTGGGTGCTGGCAGCCGTGAAGAGGTGGAGGCCATTGGGGCGTTCCTTGGCGAAACGGCGCCTCGGCTCCTGGCAACCGAGCCGTCAGCCACGGAAAACCCTGCCCTGCCAGAGTGGAACGCGCCGCCCGTTCTGCGGTTCGGGATAGAGACGGCTCTCCTTGATCTGCAGGGCAAGGCGCTCATGCGCAATGCCAGCGAGCTGTTGAACGGAGCCGCCAGTTCCCTGCCGGTCAACGCTCTCATAGCAGCGGAAACGCCCGGAGAAGCCGCCGCGGAGGCCAGGGACGCGGCCAGCGCCGGGTTCGGAACTGTCAAGCTGAAGGTGGGCCTTGAATCCGCAAAGCTGGACGAAGCGCTTGTCTCAGCGGTGCGACAGACGGTTGGCACGGAGATCAAGGTGCGCATCGACGCCAACCGCAAGTGGGGCCTGCCAGAAGCCATCGACGGGCTGCGCAGGCTGGAGCAGTACGACATCGAATACGTGGAGGACCCGCTCAAGGGAGACGACGCGGCCAACCTCGCCGAACTGCGACGCTCTGTTGGGATCCCGGTGGCGGTAGACGAAGCGCTGGGCGTCGCGGACGGAACGCAACGCCAGGCGTTGGCGGATAGCGCGGACGTACTGGTGATCAAGGCGGGACGGCTGGGCGGACTGAAGGAATCGCTGGAACTGATGCGGCTGGCTGAGGATAGAGGCAAGGGGCTAGTGGTGACCTCCTCCCTGGAATGCGGAGTCGGCCTGGCGGCCAGCGTCCACCTGGCGGCGACGCTTAGCGCACACCCGTTTGCCCACGGGCTGGCCACGGGGTCGCTGCTGGAAAGCGACCTGCTTTCGGCGTCGTCACTGCCCTGGAGGGGCAGCGTGATGGCTCCGGCCGGAGTCGGCTTGGGCGTATCGCTGGACGGCAGCCTTCTTGAGAGGTACGGCATAGACGTAGCGGGCTCCATCACCGGGAAGCCGCCGGGCTGAGGACTTCTTGGAGGAATCCGGTCACCGCGCCTTCGAAGATTTCGGGCTGTTCCAGGTGGACGGCGTGTCCGGCCCCGGCAACCGTTTCCAAACGGCTGGTTGGCATTGCCCGCCGCATTTCACGGGCTATGCCGGTGAACTTTTCGTCTTCTTCGCCAGCAACCAGCAGCGCCGCCGCAGTGATCTCTCCCAGCCGGTCGTGGAGAGGCGGTTGAGCGCCGGTACCAACGCCCCTGAGACTGTTGGCCAGCCCGCGAGGGTTGTTGCGCAGGCGCTGCGACCTCAAACCGCCGCGGATAACCGATGACAGGCGTTTCTGGCTGTTCCATAGCGGGAGCGATTCCCAGTACTCCACAAACCGCTGCACTCCCGCCTCCATGATCCAGTCGGCAAGCGCCTCGTCCTCACCGATGCGCTGTTGCCGCTCCTCCTCCGAAGCGATGCCTGGAGAAGCGCTTTCCAGTACAAGCCCGGCGGTGCGTTCCGGCAGAGCTACGGCTGCGCTGAGCGCTATGCGTCCTCCCAGTGAGTAGCCCAGCCAGGCAACCCGTTCCAGGCCCAGCCGGTCGATGATCTCGGCCAGGGCTTGGACGTGGCGTTCCATGGTGTACATTCGGGAGTCCTGCGGAGAGTCCGATGCGCCGTGTCCGGGCAGGTCTACGGCGACCACTGTGAAACCGGTCCCGGCGGTCTCAGAAAACGACCGCCACGTTTGAACGTCGCCGGTGAAACCGTGGAGAGCCACCAGGGCAGGCCCCCAACCATCTATCTCTACGTTAAGCTCCGCCCCTTCAAGAGCGCTAACGGCCATCCGAGCCAAGCTATCTTCCCCTCACCGCTTTGATTCCCACGGACACCGCCTCCCACACCTCTCGATGCAGCGCCACGTTGCGTTCACGGTCGCCGGGCGCCTCTATGAGAGCAACGCCGTTGCCTGATAGGCTTTCCAGCACACTCCGGTCGAACGTTCCCCAGTCATCCGCCAGCGAATAGTCAAGCCCGTACATTTCAGCGGCGGCGCGGAAGGTCAGCCCGTGAGGCGTGCCGAAGTAAGGTTCGAAGACATCCCGGTAGTCGGCCTGGGGCAGGAAGGAGAATATGCCGCCGCCGTTGTTGTTCAGCACAATGATGGTGGCATTCAAGCCGTGCGCCCTGGCCGCCAGCAGGCCGTTCATGTCGTGATAGAGGGAGATGTCGCCCAGAACAAGTACAACCTTTTTTTGAGAAGCGGCGGCCACTCCCAAGGCGGACGAGACAACGCCGTCTATGCCGCTGGCGCCGCGATTGGCCATGAACTGGATTGAACGGTGGGTGGAACGAAAGAATGTGTCCATGTCGCGTATCGGCATGCTGTTGCCGGCAAAGAGAACGGTATCGTCGGGAAGCAGTTCGGCCAGGCGGCTGAACACCTTCCCCTCGAACATCTCGCCACATTCATCTAGCGCCTCATCCAGGGCATCCTGTGAGGAGCCGGCAATGCGCCGCCACCGCCTACTCCACTCTCCGTCCGAACGACCCACGTGCAACGCCGGTGAAAGGGATTCGCAGAAAAGCGCCGGCGAGACGGGGAAGAGCTGGGACGTCAAACGGAATGGGTCGCGCCAGTCCTGGCTCTCGTCGACCAGTATATGCCGCGCCTGCTTGTTCTTCTCCAGGTATTGCGTAAGCGGCTTGGACACCGGCAAAGCGCCTAGGCGGATCACCACCTCCGGGGCCAGGGAGTCTACCAGCTCATCATCACGAATGAAGGCATCGTAGTTGTCTATGACCAGCGACCTGTCGTGAGGGCCGCAGCGCAGGCCGGACAGGGCGTCCGTCAGCAGCGGATAGCCCAGCTTCCAGGCCAGCTCGGTGACCGACTCCGCCGGCATAGACCCGTTCAGCGGGCCGCAGACGATGAGGCCGCGCTCCGTCCCGGCCAGGTCGGCGGCCAGTTGCTGCACATCTTCTAGCCGGGGCCTTGACTCGTAGTCCGGGCTGAATACGAACGGCTTTCCGTCTTCACGACCCTGCCAGGCCTCCATCTCCTGCTCCGGGACCGAAGTCGGGAAATCACCGGGGGCGGCCACGGGCTCCAGAGGCTCGCGGAAAGGGAAATCGACGTGTACCGGCCCCGCGGGCGTCGACCCCGCGCTGAAGTATGCGCGGCAGGCCACTGACCTCGTATACGACATCATCTCCGTGGTGGCTTCCGGCGGAGGCATGTTCACCGACCACTTGGCGTGGCTTCCGTACATGCGGGTCTGGTCGATGGTCTGCAGCGCTCCCCAGTCCACCATCTCAGGAGGTCTGTCCGCGGTGAGCACCACTAGCGGCACGGAGCCGTAGCGCGCCTCCACCACCGCCGGGAAGAAGTTGGCGCTGGCCGTACCCGACGAGCAGACTATCGCCACCGGCTTACCTGAGGCCCGCGCCATGCCCAGGGCGAAGAAGGACGCCGAACGTTCGTCCAAGTGTACCCACGTCCTGATGCCGGGATGACGCGCGAATGCAATGGCCAGGGGTGAGGAACGAGAGCCTGGGCATATGCAGACGTGCTCCAATCCGCAGCGGGCCAGCTCGTCGATGAATGCGCCGGCGAGGGCGTAGTTCCTGTTCTCGAAACCCACCTCAGCCCTCACACAGAGCCTTGAGCAGCGGTTGGAACTTCAGCTCGGTCTCTTCAAACTCGCGCCGGACATCGGACCCTTCCACTATGCCGCTGCCCGCAAAAAGCGTGGCCTGGTCCCCCTGCAGCAGGGCGGAGCGAATGGCCACGCTGAACTCGCCGTCGCCTTCATGGTCCAACCAGCCCAGGGGAGCGGCGTACCAGCCGCGGTCTCCCTCCAGGCTCCGAATTAGCTCCAGGGCGATGTCGGTGGGCGTGCCGCCAAGGGCGGGTGTGGGATGGAGTAGCTGGACTATGTCAAGGATGCCGCGGTCGGAGCCGAGACGTCCCTGGAAGGAGGTCCTCAGATGCTGCACGTTCCTTAGGTATGCAATGTCTGGCTCTGTATTCCAATGGAGCTCGTTGCAGGCGTTGCTCAGCGCTTCAGCCAGCATGCTTACTACGGCTTGATGCTCGCGACGCTCTTTGCCGCTGGCCAGCAGCTCCCGGCCCAGCCGTTCGTCCTCTTCCGGGGTAACGCCGCGCGGAGCGGTCCCGGCAAGGCACGAAAGAGCCAGCGCGCCCTTCTGCAGACACACCAGATCCTCCGGGGTAGCGCCCAGGAACGTTGAGTCACCGTTGTCAACGGCGAACACGGTACATTGAGGATACGAATCGATGAGCCTGTCCAACGCCGTAAGTGGAGAGAAATCGCCGTCGCCCAGCAGGGTGCGCCGGCGAGCCAGTACAACCTTGCTCAACCCGCCGTCTTCAATCGAGCGAAGGGCCTGCTCCAACCGTTTCTCCCACCGGCTGTAACCGTCGGCGGAGTCGAGCAGGGTTCTGGGCTGCGGTTCAGCTTGGAACACAGCCGAAGTCAAGGCTTCTATCATCGCCGTTGTCCGGTCGGTCTCCAGCCGTGGGTCTGTGTCAGGATAGACCAGCAGATTGGCCGTCAGCCATGCCTCGTCATTCGATACTGTGAGGAGAAGCCTGGGCAGCGCTAGGCCAGCGTCTGGAAATCCCGCCCACAACGGGCGCCTCTCGGCGAGGGGGTCGAAGCGGACGCCGCCGGTAAACACGGGACCGGTGCCCCGCCTTCCGGGACCTTGAATGATTGCTGAGTCCAGCAAGGAGGCAAGGGATTGCCGCACCGTCTCGATGGGACGTTCGCCGTTCGCCTCGAGTACGGCGGCAGCACCGCTTCCCACCATCCAGAAGCCGTCGCTGGGTCTGGCCCAAAAGCTGCGTCTGCCCCATCCCTTGGCGGCGGCAAAGAAGCCCAGCGGATCGGGAGGCGTTTGCAAAGGCCAGGCGACGCTAACCAGTACGGGATGTCCCAGCGATGCGGCTCGCTGGTGTCCCTCGGCAAACCACGACGCCAGCTGCACCGGTTCCACCTCTGCGGTAGGAGGTCTCATCGACGGTTCCCTCCATCAGTTGCAGACAACGCGGGTTCCGCGCCGATGCTCCTGAGCAGCG
>DAOUKI010000097.1:0-9635 GCA_034421495.1 Dehalococcoidia bacterium
GTTCGAGTTTGGATCGGTGGTATCCGTTCCTGAGCAATACTCGGTCAGAGCGGGCGTAGAGACGCCGGTCCGATCCATCTCCCCTGCTCGTTCCGGCCTGGGCCTGTCGGTTACACTGCCTGAGTGGACGGCAAGCGCTGCAGCGTGGGTACTCGCAATGGTCATCGACACGGCTCGCGCCAGCACGCCGGATATCAGCAACTTTGCAGTTCGAATAGTACGGGTTAGATGACGGCAAGCACGAAGCACGGATTGGAGTGAAGCCATGAACGCTTCCAGCAAGATTGACAAGAAGATCGCGGACTTGGGCGATTGGAGAGGCGAGAGGCTGGCCGAAATACGCAAGCTCATCCACGAAGCCGCGCCAGAGGTGGTCGAAGAGTGGAAGTGGATGAGATCCCCTGTGTGGTCTCATAACGGGATTCTGGCCGTAGCCAGCGCTCCCAGGAGCAAGGTGAGGCTCACTTTTGTATACGGAGCCAAGCTTACAGACCCCAAGGGACTCTTCAACGCGACATTGGACGGGAACAAGCGGGCGATAGAGCTGTACCAGGGAGACAAGGTAGACAGTGCCGCGTTCAAGGCGCTGGTGCGCGAGGCGGCGGCCTATAACACCGAAAACGCTGACAGAGAGCCGGTGCTACTTTCAGGTGGCAACCCGCAGATTGCGAAGGGCGACGGCGATGCCCCCGTGCAGGCCTACATCGCGGCCATGCCTGGCTGGAAGAGCGACTTGGGGCGTCGCTTGGATGACCTCATTGTGCGCACCGTGCCCAATGTGCGCAAGGCAGTGAGGTGGAACTCACCCTTCTACGGCATCGAGGACAAAGGGTGGCTCGTGAGCTATCACGTCTTTGCACGCTACGTGAAGGTGACCTTCCTAAATGGCGCGTCGCTGTGTCCTCTGCCACCCGGATCAGGCAAGGACAAGGACTCGCGCTGGATCGATATCTACGAAGGCGAGCTCAACGAGGAGCAGATGGCGGCGTGGGTACGGCAGGCAGCCGCCCTGCCTGGCTGGGACGGGTTCTGACAGACCGAGAAAGTCGCTTCGTATAGTTTATGTGACCCGGACCAAGGGCAGCTCGATTCGGCTCACTAAGTCGGTGACCCGTCGGAAAGGTCGCAGTGTGGTATGCTAGACTCACCGATGTCACATGCCCCTGTAGCTCAGAGGATAGAGCAACGGTTTCCTAAACCGTGTGTCGGCGGTTCGAGTCCGCCCAGGGGTACCATACTCAAAGGGCTGTGATGGCGCTACTCTACTCACAGAAGAAGGGTGGGTTATTCAAGGTCTCCCGTGAGAGCACGGAGATAGGCGTATGAACTCGTCCGGGATGGCGCTTCTCAGGTTATCAACCTCCGTGATGGCGATGGTACTCCTTTTTTTGGCGGCCGCGTGTAATGAGGAACCGGAAGAGCCTGAGATATCCTTGGATGAGTTGCTAGCGAGTACTGAGGAAGAGCTGGCCGCTATGTCGTCGGTAAAGTTCGAGATGATCGACGAAAAGAAATCGGGAACCAAGTTCTTTGGGGCTACCTTAACAAAGGTGGAAGGCGAGGTAAGCAATCCCGACAGCGTTAGGCTGCTGGTGGACGTAGTGACTCCGGGTCTTGGATTTGCGGAAATAGAAATAGTAGCAATCGGTGAACATTCATACATAAAATTTTCCAGGGGCTCGCCGTGGACGCCCCTGCCCCTAGAGCAGGTGCCCTTCAATTTCGTGAGGCTGGGCGTTACCTTGAGCGAATTGCTGCCTGTGATGGAGAACGCAACCATTGTGTACCGCGAGTCTATAGATGGCGCTCGTACTGTCCGCGTCGATGGGACAATAGTTTCCGATGAGCTTTCGAACCTCATCACATCCGTGGACTCCGGCCATCCAATTGAGTTGTCCTTGTGGATTGACGAATCTGAGCATATTTTGCGGCGTCTTAGAATAGAAGGCCAAATTTTCGACGACGATGCGCTGGAGACAACTCGCCTGATAACCCTGGTGGGTGTCAACGCCCCTGTCGACATCCAACTTCCGAATATAGCCTCCGGGTCGTGAACGCTGCCGGATCCACCATCGCCTCTCTGCGCTCCTCCGAGTGGGTGGTCTTGGGAATTCTTTGCCTGGGGGTGTTCTCCACGGCTCTGGACCAGACCGTTCTGGTTGTGGCCTTGTCGGACGTTATGCTTGACTTGGAGATTCCGCTTACGGACCTGGACAGGGCGTCCTGGATAGTAACCGGGTATCTGATCAGTTACACCGTGGCAATGCCGTTGGCGGGGCGGCTCTCCGACGTCTACGGGCGCGTCAGGGTGTTCCAGGGAGCGCTGGCTGTATTCGCCATAGGGTCGGCACTGGTGGCCCTTGCGCCCAGCCTCAACACGATTGTGCCAGCCAGGATACTCCAGGCCTTTGGGGGCGGCGCTACGGTTCCCATCGGTCTGGCTATGGCCGTGGCGGCGGTATCCAAGGAAAAAAGGGGAATTGCAATAGGGGTTGTGGCCGCTTCGGCTGAAGCCGGGTCCGTTGTGGGCCCCCTCTACGGAGGAGCCATTATCGAATGGGTTGGCTGGCGATGGATATTCTGGCTGGACGTTCCCCAGAGCCTCATTCTAATAGCGCTCATGGCTTTTTTGCCGAATCGCGCCAATCCCCAAGCCAGGATGGACTACGTCGGGTCCTTGGTCCTTGGAGCGGCCCTCACCATCCTGACCGTTGCGCTGGCCCAGAGAAGCATATTTTCCGGGGAGTCCATCATCCCGTACTTGATGATGGCTTTAAGCGCTCTCCTTGTAGGTGTATTGATTGCGATAGAACGGCGCACGGAACAGCCATTGCTGGCTTCTTTCTTGTACACCTCCAGGGCGTTTATATCATCCAACGTCGCCCAATTTCTGGTGGGGACTGCATTGATCATGGCCCTGGTATGCGTGCCACTGATGACCGGCACCGTTATGGAAAGGGAGACGTGGGAGAGCGCCCTCAGCCTGGTTCGCCTTACGGCGGCCATTCCGGTCGGGGCATTGATTGGAGGTTACATCCTTCGCTGGACGGGAGTCAGGGAGGTGTGCATAACCGGCCTTGCGCTGATGGGAACGGGCATGCTGTTCATGAGCGGCTGGGATACAGACGTTGGGGAACTCAGGTTGACCCTGCCCCTAGTGACGGCCGGCCTGGGGTTTGGGCTAGTTATCCCGCCGATAGGCGTCAGCGCATTGAGCGCCTCGCCCAGCCACTACTGGGGCGCGGCGGCCTCGCTGGTCACTGCGGCGCGAATGGTGGGTATGGCGTTGGGGCTGGCGGCCCTGTCCGCCTGGGGCATCGAACGATTCTACAGTCTGACCGCCCACGTGACGATAGGATCGACATTCGAGGAGACAGAGGCGCCCTTGATAGAGGCCGGGGTGACCGTGTTCCAGAACCTCTTTGCCATCGCGGGGTTCCTGTCCCTGCTCGCCATTTTGCCTGCACTGCTGATGAGAGTGGAGAGCGCGGAGGAAGTCCCGGAGTCCGCGCCCGCCGCCGGTCCGTAGGGGGTGTAGCTTGAGAAGTCCATATAGCGGCGCACCGTCCGTATAGGCCAGTCTTGGGCATAATCGACTTCCAAATCATGACGTGTTAGCATGAGGGCGCTTAGCTGGGCAGTCCCACCTAGTAAGCTGCGTTGCTTAAGATAACGAACTTAGTTTGGATAACTTTCTCAGAGGGAAGGCGGCACCATGAGCAAGGTTCTTGATAGACTGAGCCGGATAGTAACGGCCCGCCCTTATATCACGCTCATCGTGCTCCTTATCGTCACCGTTGTTCTGGTCCAGGGCGCTTCGCTGCGCGCCGAACCAACGGAGGGCGCCGACGTGGCGTTCCTTCCGCCAGGACACCCAATCGCCACTGCAACGAAAGATATAGAGGAGTTATTCGGGGACTCCAGCGAGATCAGTGTCGTAACGCTGATCTTTCGCGGGGAGGCGCTGACACCCGGCGGTCTCTCCCAGATGTCCTCCCTGATCAATGACATTGTGAGCGATCCGAGCGTGGCTGAACTGCTGGCTCCTGGCCACCCGATCTTCGCGCCGTCGTTTCTGATTGGTTCCGCGCTACAGGTGAACGACTTCGAGTCGATCACACAGGCGGAAATCGATTCGGTTGGCAACATCCCGGAGATTCAGGGAGCTCTGGCTGCGCTGACCGGGACAGACACTGACGGCACACCGATTGCCATCGCCGACATCCGCTTGAACAATACAGGGGACGAGCGGATCCAGAATGTAGAACGGATGATAAAGGAACTTGCGGAAGGGGATGATGGCCCGCTGCGGGTTAGCAGCCTGTCTCCAATAGTCTTTGAGGACGAGTACAAGCAGGCTACGGAGTCGGGGATGGCGCCGCTCATCGGGCTGGCGCTGCTGCTCATCGTGGCGCTTCTGCTGCTCTTCACACGCACCCTCTCGGATACGCTTCTCACTCTGACGGGGCTTATCCTATCAATTAGCTGGATTGTCGGGGCAGAGGGTTGGCTTGGGCCAAACGGACTGGGAGTGATAGGTCCTCCCAGTTCCCTTTCCACCATGGTGCCCGTCATTATTATCAGCCTCACTGTGGACTATGCAATACAGTCCATCTCCCACTACCGTGAGCAGCGAATTGCCGGTGAGCCGGTCTTGCAGGCGGTACGGGTGGGCCTCCGAAATGTAACCATCCCTCTAACCCTGGCCGCCGTTACGACGATTGTCAGCTTGCTAGCGACTCTGTTCTCGCCAATTGGAGTCATAGGTGACTTCGGCGTTGTCGCTGGAATGGGCGTGGGAATGAGCCTGATAGTGATGCTGACGCTGCTCCCGGCGGGTCGCACAATCATCGACCGGCGTCGTGAGGCACGTGGCAAGCTGAAGCCCGCTCGCCCGATATCGAACGCACTGCCCGGCATCAGTCAGTTGGCGGAAAAGCTTGGTAGAAGCGTTACGCGTTGGCCTGCGCCCTACCTGCTTGGCGTGCTCGCGGTGACTATTGGACTTGGGTTTGCTGCCAGAGGGCTTCATTCAGAGTTCAGTATTAAGGACGTCCTGCCCAGAGGGGGCAGCGTGCTGAATGACATGAACACCCTTGAGGCGGCAGTGGGCGGCTCCACGGAGCTTGCCAGCTTACTGCTGAGGGCTGAGGTCACTGAGACCCGCACTCTATTGAACATCCAGGACCTTACCACTGCCTTTGAGGACGAAAACCGCCGCCCACAGGCCGTAGCGGGACCCATCCAAGCATCGTACTACTCCTATTTAGGAGACTGGATAGACGACAGCGGGGAGCCCGGCGACAAGTATGACCCAGAGCTCGCAGCGCTCTTCCAAGAATCAACTGTCGGAGTGGAGCTTGACCCGGCACTGATGCAGGAGTTCCTTGACGAACTTGTGGAGAGGGAACCTGACTTGGCGCGCTTACTGATCAACGATCCTGAGGGCATAGATACCATGCTATTGCAATTCCCGACTTATCTGGGTAACCCAGGTCAAATCCGGACGCTTCAGGAGGAAATCGAGGGCTTGTGGTTGGGAGATGACAGCGGCATCACAGCCACATCCGGTAACATTGTATCAATGGCGGTCACGGATCAGATTACTGACCGGCAGACGGAGGCAATAGGCACCACTATTGCCATTGCCCTAGGGATCCTCTCCATTTTCTTCTGGGTGACGCTGCGCCAGCCTTCGCTGGGTATCGTCGCGGTGGGCCCAATAGTGCTCGTCCTTATCAGTGTGCTGGGCACCATGGCGCTGCTGAATATTCCCTACACGCTGATCACCTCCATCATCACAGCGCTATCCATTGGAATCGGCGTGGACTACACCATCCACATAATTCATCGCTACCGGGAGGAGTTTGCACATCTGCGCAACCCGGAGAGAGCGGCTATCCGTACCCTCTCTACCACCGGTTCTGCGCTTTTGGGCTCTGCTCTGACTACGGCGTTCGGGTTCGGAGTGCTGATAGCCTCGCCGCTGCTTGCGTCCCAGCAGTTCGGCATCACGGCTACCATCACCATCGTCTATTCGCTGATAGTCTCCGTCACGGTGGTGCTTCCTGCGATGGTGGTCTGGGGCGCTTACCAGAACATGCGGCTGCGTTCAACTATCGAGCGCATGTGGGACGACCTTGACGTAGCCATTGAGGGCGTACACCAGCGCCACGAGCAGCAACAGAGCTAGTCGTAAAAGTCACATGCAACTCCGTAAACTATCCCAGGGACTGAGGATCGCGTACCGTGGATCGAACGTCCCCAGCCGCGTGAAACGGTTGGATGAGTGGACGGAGCGCGCGGAGGATGCCGGCACGGCGGGTTACGACCACGCCCAAACCGTCAGGGAGTACTACGACCTTTGCAGTGAGTTCATGGTGTTCGGTTGGAGCGAATCCCTGCACTTCGCGCCCCTATCGCCCCGGGAGAGCCTGGAAGAGTCTCAGATCCGGCACCAGCGGTTGATGATCGATAAGCTGGAGTTGCACGAGGGCATGGCGGTGGTAGATATCGGTTGCGGGATTGGCGGCCCAATGCGCCGAGTTGTACGGGAGGTCGGCGTCAGGGTCACCGGGGTGAACAACAGTGAGGTTCAGTTGAACAGGGCGAAATCGTTAAACGCTGAGGCCGGGCTCGACCACATGGTCGACTTCCTAGAGTGCAGCTTCATGGACATGAGCGCCATAGCAGACGATACGTTCGACCGGGGGTACGCGATCGAGTCGACGTGCCACGCGCCGGACAAGGCCGGCGCGTTTGCCGAGATATACCGCGTGCTGAAACCCGGAGCACTCTTGTGGGGCCAGGAGATGTGCATGACGGACAAGTTCGATCCCGGCGACAAGCGGCACCGGGCCATCAAGCAGGACCTGATGCACGGCATTGCGCTCAAGGATATTGCAACGATGGACGAGGTGAACAGGGACCTTGAAGCGGCAGGATTTTTGATCGTCGAGGCAAAGGACCGGGCCGTCGATGAGAGCGGTCCAACCACGCCGTGGTACCGGCCCATGGAGACGCAGAGCGGGACGCTGGGCAATGCCCTGCGCAGAACTCCGCTGGGCCGCAAGGCGTTAGTCGGCGTATTCCGGCTGGCGGAGGCGCTGAGGATGTTCCCCAATGGTTCGGCAGAGGTGGTCAGGCTCATGGACCGCACCGCCAACGCCTACGTAGAGGGCGGCAGGTCCGGCCTTTTCACGCCGTTGTACTGCTTCCTGGCTCGCAAACCCCTTTAGGCTCTCTCCTGCCCTGTCTATCGGGAGGGCCCGAGGCGTCAGATGTTTAGCTCGTGCCTCCGCTCCGCAATCCGGAACCTCAGCTTCTTGTTCGGCTTCATTGACGGCAACGGGTTGAACCGGAGCTTGTAGTCGGAGGGGAAGACCTCGATGTTGAAGTAGTGCGCCACCATGAGCACGTTTACGGCAAGGTGCAGTTCCATCCACCGGGAACCGAGACACTTGTGCGTGCCCAGCCCGTAGGGCGCGTAGCCGGGGCTTGTGTGCTCACTGCGCGGAGGCAGATAGCGGTCGATGTCAAACTTTAAGGGGTCGGGGAAGACGTCCTCCATGAAGTGGGTGGCCGTCTGGGCGATGATTACCCGCGAGCCTACTGGAAGCTCGTAGCCTTCCACCAAGCACGAATTCATCACGTCGCGCATGGACATTGGCACTATTGGGTACATGCGCAAGCACTCCATGAGGAAGCGGTGAGTGACGTCTATAGATGACAGGTTGAAGTCCTCGCTGCCGGGATCGCCGTTTTTAAAGAGCGCGTCGGCTTCAACCTGGATTTTGGCGTAGAGGTCTGGCTGTGCCGCCATGGCGTACAGGGCGAAGCTGAAGGCGTCGCCAAGGTAGACGCTGGCAATCAGCGCCGCGGAGATAGCAAACGGCAGATTGGACTCCGGCACCAGCTGCGGGTCGCTGGCGTGCAGGCCTAGCATGTCGTCTACCAGGTCCCTCTTGGCTCCGGCCCGCTGGGCAGTTGTATGCACGTTCTGCACCCGCTCAATCAACGTCTCCACCGCCTTAGCGCGGCGCCTCATGCCGGGCGTCTTCAGCATGAACTTGGGCAGCACCCCAATTATGTGGGTCATGAGGGCCCGTTCCTTGTACTTGATAAGGTCGTCGATGATGTCCTGGGACTCAACGCTGATAAATAGCGGGGAGAGCTGCGAGTTGATCATTAGCCGGCTCATCCTGGTAGCGGGGTAGACGTCTCCAACCGACCAGTTCCTCATGTAGTCCCGCGCATATTCGTAGACCTCTTCCAGCTGGCTTGCCAGCCGTCCCCGCGAGTAGGCCTGCGACAGCGACTTGCGCATGCGGAAGTGGTCACCGCCGTCCAGCGAAGGCAGCACCCCGTGGGCGCCGTAGATCTTCTCGAAGTCGCTGAAGTAGGTCTGCGCTCTGAGGTGCATGCGCCCGTTCCTATGCGTCCAGCGGTTTGTTTCGGGGCCGGCGAGGAAGATCATGGGCCTGGTAAAAGGCGGTCGGAGCTCAAATACCGGGCCGTACTCTTGGGCCAGGTCCGTAAACATTGCGGGGACGTTGCCTTTGCGGATGTTGCGGTTGAACAGTATCTTGCGCAGGGGGACGGTGGGTATCTTCTTGCTCAGGGCGGAACGCCGGAGCAGCGGGCCGGCCAGGTTGTTCGACACGGCAGTGGCTATGGACTGTCCGATGAGGTCCAGTGTGGAGATGAACTCGATGCGTTGCTCCGACTCTTCGTCAAGCTGGAAGATGAAGCGAAACACGTCGCAGGTGTTTACAAGGCAGATGATGATGACGTCCCTGGGAAGCGGGAGTTCGTCATTGAAGATGGCGTTGCTTATGCGCGTTTTGACGGGCCGGGAGGAGACGCCGCCGCCGAACACCTCCGTCCGTGAGGCGGCCTGCGACAGGGTCCAGAAGTCGCCGTCATGATATTGGAGGATGTCCATATCAACGAGGCGGTCCAGGATCTGGTCGATGATGGATTCGGCGCGGGGAGCCAGTCGTTCGATCCAGTACTGGGCGTTGCGCCGTTCCGGTTCGGAGGCGATCTCTTTGAGGATGGGGTCCAGGGTGGGCCAGCCGGTTTCGGTATCGTCGACGAGGAATAGGGATTCCAGATCGGTGTCTATGCGGGACTGGAGGGAGAGCTCCGCGAGGGCGGCGCCTACGACGGCGCAGTTGAGGTCCCATCCGGCGACCTGGTAGAAGTAGCCGTTCTCCTCGTTGAGGAGCATGAGGATGAGCTCTTCGGGGAGGCTCAGCGGCTGGGTCTCGACGCTTTCGGCTACGGTCATTGCTAGTGGCTCCGTACCTTATATATACGGGGGTATTTTAGCACTGGGGGCGGTGGACGGGCAAGGGATGGGCGCCCCGCCCCTGGGTTCCCGCCTGCGCGGGAACGACGGATGGGTAGGATGCGGGTACGACGGGATGGGACGCGGGTGCGACGTAAGGGGATGCGGGTACGACGGGATGGGATACGGGTACGGCGGAGGGGGATGCGGGAGCGACGGGATGGGGGAGTGGGTACCCGCCGCACCTGGCGCCCTTCGACAAGCTCAGGCCCTTCGACAAGCTCAGGGTGAGCGGTGGAGGATTGGGCGGTTCGCGAACCGCCCCTACAGGGGTGGGGGGAGG
>DAOUKI010000098.1:0-2017 GCA_034421495.1 Dehalococcoidia bacterium
TGGCTGCCTGATCTGGACGCCATTCCGGAGCAGGTTGCCCAGAAAGCCAAGGTCATGTGGCTAAACTATCCCAACAACCCCACCTCAGCCACGGCGGATATCGAGTACTTCGAGAGGGTGGTGGACTTCGCAAAGGCGTACGATATCGCGGTCTGCCATGACGGTCCGTACACGGAGGTGGCCTACGACGGCTATACACCCGTAAGCTTTCTACAGGCCAAGGGCGCTATGGACGTTGCCGTGGAGTTTCATTCCCTTTCCAAGAGCTACAACATGACCGGTTGGAGAATAGGGATGGCGGTGGGCAACGCCGAGATGATCAATGCGCTCATGCGCGTCAAGTCCAACCTTGACTCAGGCATTCCGCAGGCCATCCAGATAGCCGGGATAGAGGCCCTCCAGGCGTCCCAGGAGTGCATTTCTGAGAACAACGCCATATACCAGCGCCGCCGCGATGAGCTGGTGGACGCTTTGCGGGGCATAGGAATGGAGATAACGCCGCCAAGGGCCAGCCTGTACGTCTGGGCAAGGGTTCCTGAAGGCTACAGTTCCGCGGAATTCGCGGGCATGCTCCTGGAAGAGAAGGATATAGTAGTCACGCCGGGGTCGGGGTACGGTGAGTACGGGGAAGGGTACATTCGTCTTTCGCTCACTCTACCGGACGAGCATTTGGCCAAAGCAGTCCAGCGCTTGGAAGGCTGGAAGATCCCATCAAAGCCTGAGAGGTAGCTGAGCATACCCAGAGCCACTTTTTCAACTGCTAAACAAAGGGAAAAGGCCTATCTGGCCGGCGTCCAGATCAAACGCACTCGTTTCTCATGGTCGCTGCAAGATTCCCTGTCTGAGCTGGCGCAGCTGGCTCGTTCCGCCGGAGCAGAAGTAGTGGGTATGGTCGTTCAGAACCTGGACAAGCCCACGCACACCTATCTGGGGAAGGGCAAGATAGAGGAGCTGCAGGTCATTCGCGGGGCGTTCGACACGTTGATCCTGGACGACGAGCTTACCCCGACACAGCAGCGCAACCTGGAGAGCGCCTTTGGCGAGCACATCAAGGTCATAGACCGTACCGCGCTGATTCTAGATATATTCGCCAGCCGCGCTAGGACCAAGGAGGGGCGGCTTCAGGTTGAACTTGCGCAGCACGAATACCTGTTGCCGCGTTTGGCCGGGCAGTGGTCGCATTTGGAGCGTTTGGGCGGCGGAATAGGCACCCGCGGCCCCGGTGAAACGCAGATAGAGACCGACCGGCGCCTCATCAACCGCAGAATACAGCACTTGAAGGCCGACTTGGAGAAGGTGCGCAGCCAGCGGGCTCTTCACCGGAACCGGCGGCGGTCGCAGGATATTCCGGTAGCGGCGCTGGTAGGCTACACGAATGCCGGCAAGAGCACGCTGTTCAATGCCTTGACCACGGCAGGGGTCATGGAGTCCAGCGCGCTATTTGCCACTCTGGACCCGGTGACAAGGCGAGTCCGCCTTTCCAGCGGCCAGAACGTCCTCATGTCCGATACCGTGGGCTTCATACACAAGCTGCCGCCCACGGTGGTCGCAGCGTTTCACGCAACGCTGGAAGAGCTGCACGATGCGGACATCCTGGTTCACGTTGTTGACATGACGCATAAGAATATGCGCCAGCACATAGCGGTAGTGGAGGAGATCCTGGGCGACCTTGGCTTGCGAGAAAAGCCCGAATTGCTTGTGCTGAACAAAATGGACCTCTTGCCGGACGATTCGGCGGTTCTCAGCAATGAACGCGACGCAGAGGAGGGGAACATGGTTTCCGCGGCAACGCGGCAGGGTCTGGACGAACTGTTGTCGCGCGTCGATCATCTTTTGACACAGGTGATGGTGATACCAGTGGGATAGGGGATTTGAGGAAGAAGCCCCTGAGTCCAGGCAGAGAGAGGTTCGCCCTATACTAGTTATGTAAAGAAGAGGAAGGAAGGATTTGCTACTTTACATAATATAAGAGCCCCTAACATTTACTGCTAAGGGGCTCTGAATGATTTGCGAGACC
>DAOUKI010000099.1:0-16010 GCA_034421495.1 Dehalococcoidia bacterium
CCAGGCGGGATGCTTAACGCGTGAGCTTCGGCACAGCAGGGGTCGATACCCGCTATACCCAGCATCCATTGTTTAGGGCGTGGACTACCCGGGTATCTAATCCGGTTTGCTACCCAAGCTTTCGCGCCTCAGCGTCAGGTACAGCCCAGAGAGCCGCTTTCGCCACTGGTGTTCCTCCCGATATCTACGCATTCCACCACTACACCGGGAATTCCGCTCTCCTCTACTGCCCTCTAGTTCAGAAGTATCTCTGCCACTCTCCCAGTTGAGCCGGGATCTTTAAGCAAAGACTTTCTGTACCGCCTACACGCCCTTTACGCCCAGTAAATCCGGACAACGCTTGCCTCCTACGTATCACCGCGGCTGCTGGCACGTAGTTAGCCGAGGCTTATTCCTGAGGTACCGTCCTTTCTCTTCCCTCAGAAAAGCGGTTTACAACCCGAAGGCCTTCTTCCCGCACGCGGCGTCGCTGCGTCAGGCTTTCGCCCATTGCGCAAGATTCCCTGCTGCTGCCTCCCGTAGGAGTGGGGGCCGTGTCGCAGTCCCCCTCTGGCTGGTCGTCCTCTCAGACCAGCTATCCGTCATTGGCTTGGTGAGCTCTTACCTCACCAACTACCTGATAGAACGCAAGCCCATCCCCAAGCGGCCGAAACCTTTGCCGTTATGCCTTGCGACACAACGGATTATGCGGTATTAGCTCCGGTTTCCCGGAGTTATTCCCCACTCGGGGGTAGGTTACTTACGCGTTACTCAGCCGTTCGCCACTGTTCCACCCCCGAAGGGGCTTCACCGTTCGACTTGCATGCATTAAGCGCGCCGCCAGCGTTCGTCCTGAGCCAGGATCAAACTCTCACGTATAACCTTACTCTTCCTTCCACTATCCACTTGTTAAGGTGCCAAAAGCGCAAAACATCGGCCAAAGGCCGATTGCATTTGCATGATAAACCCCATAGGGACTGGTGTCAACTGATTCCTAGTAGATCCACCCCTAAGCCGCCGAGAGCTAGGCCTCTTTTACCGCGGAGACCAGGTCTAACGCGGCCTGCTTGGCGTCCGCAAAGAACATCAAGGTGTTGTCCGCGGAGAAGAGCGGGTTGGGTATCCCGGCAAACCCCGGACTCAAGCTGCGCTTGATTACCACTACCGTACGCGCATGGTCCACGTTCAAAATGGGCATGCCGGCTATTGGATTGGAGGGATCGTCCATGTCTCTGGCCACTGGGTTCACCACGTCGTTGGCGCCAATCACCAGCACCATGTCCGTTTGCTCAAAGCTGGGATTTATGTCGTCCATCTCTCGCAGCTTCTCATACGGTATGTTCACCTCGGCCAGCAGGACGTTCATGTGACCGGGCATGCGGCCCGCCACCGGGTGGATTGCAAACTCAACTTCAACGCCCTTGGAGTCCAGCAGGTTGGTCAGGTCCCGCACCGCGAACTGGGCCTGCGCCACCGCCATTCCATAGCCGGGAACTATGACGACACGACGGGCGTCTTCCAGCAGCATGGCTATTTCATCGGCTACGGCGGCCTTTATCTTGCCGCCGTACACTTCGTCGGCCTCCGCCGCGGAGGCTGCTACAGCGCCCACGCCGGCAAAGAGAACGTTGGTCAGTGAGCGGTTCATGGCCTTGGACATGATGCGGGTCAGAATGAGGCCGGCGGCTCCCACCAACGACCCTGCAATTATTAGCATGTTATTTTCAAGAACGAAGCCTGTGGCTGCTGCGGCCAGGCCGGAATAGGAGTTGAGCAAAGATATGACCACGGGCATATCCGCGCCGCCAATGGGTATGACCAGGGTGATGCCGAACACTGCTGCAACCGCTACCAGGGCCCAGAACGGGACGCTGCTGGAGGGATCTATGGCTAGCCATATCACCAAGCCAACAGTGACCAGTCCAAGCAGTATGTTGAGTACATGACGCCCCGGCAGCAAAACGGGCGACTCTGTAATAAGGCCTTGGAGCTTGCCAAAGGCGACCAAGCTGCCCAGCAAAGTGACCGACCCAATGAGGGCGGAAAGGCCGGAAGCTACTGCGAACTGCAGGCCCAGATCCGTCCCCTTGAAAAGCTCTTGTTCCAAAGCGCCGCCGGCCACCAGCATGGAGGCGGCGCCGCCCAGGCCATTGAACAACGCTACCAACTGGGGCATGGAGGTTATGGCTACCCTGGTCGCCAGCAATACTCCTATCGATGCGCCAATGATGAGGCCAACTATGATCAGCTCAAAACGCACTATCTGCTGATCGAACAGCGTGATTATCACGGCAATGAGCATGCCGCTGGCGCCCATGATGTTGCCCCTTACGGCGGTCCGGGGATGGGAGAGGCTCTTAAGTCCGAAGATGAACAGGACGGCGGCGATAAGGTAGACGAGGTTTACTATGCTGGCTTCGATGATCATTATTGGTCTTTCCTGCGGAACATCTGAAGCATGCGATGGGTTACCAGGAACCCACCGACTACGTTTACCGTGGCTAGCGCTACGGCTATGACGCCCAGAATGCTGGCGATTACCGGCTCTTCTACGCCTGCGGCTACCACGGCTCCAACCAGGGTAACCCCCGACATGGCGTTGGCGCCCGACATAAGCGGCGTATGCAGCAGAGGCGGCACCTTGGTGATGACTTCAAAGCCAACAAAGACAGCGAGTACAAATATGGTCAGTCCTGCTATGAATATCTCCATGTCAGGACTCGCTCCCTTCCTTCATTGCTTCTTCGTTTAGTGGAGACATGCCCAGCATTTCCCTCACGCGGTTGTTCACCACCTCTCCGTTGTGGGTGAGCAAGCTGTCTCTTGTGATCTGGTCGGACATATCCAGATTCAGCTCGCCATCCTTGACTATGTTGCGGAGGAAGGAAAGCTGGTTTCTGGCGTACATCTGGCTGGCGTGCAGCGGAATGGAGGATGCCAGGTTTGTTGGTCCCATGATTGTGACGTTGTACTCTTCTATTGTTTCGGTCGGTCTTGTCAGTTCACAATTGCCTCCGCCTTCAGCGGCCACGTCTACTATCACGGAGCCCGGGCTCATGCCTTTGACCATCTCTTCCGTAATCAAGATAGGCGCCTTCCTTCCGGGAACGGCGGCGGTGGTAATCACAACGTCGCTATCCGCCACCACGTTTGCCAGTAACTCACGCTGGCGTTTGTAGAACTCCTCCCCCATGGCCTGGGCATATCCTCCCGCAGCCTCGGCGCCTTCCGTCTCCAGTTCAAGCTGCACGAATTTCGCGCCAAGGCTTTCTACCTGGTTCTTTACGTCGGGTCTAATATCGTAACCTTGGACCACCGCTCCTAGACGGTGAGCGGTGGCGATGGCTTGCAGCCCGGCTACACCGGCCCCAACCACAAAGACCCTGGCTGGTGTAATGGTGCCCGCGGCGGTCATCATCATGGGGAAGATCTTGTTCAGACCCTCAGCCGCCAACAGGACCGCTTTGTATCCAACAATGGTAGCTTGGGAGGTTAGGGCATCCATGGACTGGGCACGGCTGATCCTTGGCACCATCTCCAGCGCGAATGCGGTAACACCCTTTTCTGCCAACTCTCGTGCTGATTCAAGGGAGTTGAGAGGGTCCAGTAACGAAATGAGGACCTGCCCTGGTTTCAGTAGCGCTACGTCGTCCTTGCCAGATTCGGCGTTGGCGCCGGGGCCGCGCACCTGCAGAACAATATCGGCGGAATCAAAGACCTCTTTGCGGCTGTTGGCTATCCGAGCGTTTTGTTCCGTGTATAGCTGGTCTGGTAAGCCTGCTTCCTTGCCCGCGCCTGCTTGAACGACGGTGTCTACCTGAATACGAGAAAGCATCGGCACCACCGCAGGCACAAGAGCCACTCGGCGTTCAGCGGGGTAAGTCTCTGTAGGAACTCCAACAATCATGAGAAGCAAACTTGATAGGGCTGTACTAACCTTTTCAATAGAATAGCCCAAGGCAACCTGACCCGAAACGCCAAGTTAAGCTGCCCTGGGCCAAACATTTACAGAAGCGTTAAAAGTATACAGTACGCTTCTAGACAAATCGGCCAAACTTACGCTTTGCCAATCTTGAACATCTTGGTGCCGCAGGTGTGGCAGACTCCCTGTGTGGCGGGGCGGCCATTCTTCATTGTAATGGCCTGTGGGTTACCAATCTCCTTTGATGCTCGGCACTTAACGCAATAGCCCTGCATGTGACTCCTCCTTATTCAGGAAAGCTCACACTACTTATACCAGACTTATGCAGCTTAGGCTAGTCATTTAGGCATGATTTTCCGTATTTTATGAAAACATGGATGACACTCTCAGGTAGGATGTGCTTAAGGAAACAATCCAGCGAGAGGAGTGACGCCCATGTGGAGACTAGCAGTTGGTGCGTAATCAAGCAACGTTTAGCTTGGATTAAGATGTATGAGAGAGGCGCCACAGTGACCAGGGTCTGTAACCACGGGCCAAGGTTTCGATACCGCCCCTGTCTAGTCGGATATGGCCCCGATCAGCCGAGCATCCCCTTAATCTCTTCTGCCTGCTTGTCACTCACGATTCTGAGGACTTTGCTGGACGGATCTTCCGACGCTACACCGCGGACAGCCTTACGTCCATTCTTCAGGGTTACTAGCTCCGGGTCCTTGATATCCACCATCTTCCGCAGCTTTACCGAATAGGCCTTCAACTCTGCCATCTCGCCTCCTTAGATATTAGTTTCCTGCGTATGTTTTTTCACAGACTCTCCCAACGGTCTTGATGGGAAGAGTAACAATTTACGATTCCTCCGTCTCGCTCGTCAACCCTGTTTAGGCACGATTTTGCCTCAATTTTTGAATGTTCTACTCAGAGCAGACTGAGAATTAACCTGGTATCCTGTAAATTGTCTATGAGCCATTGATAACTTCTTTGGCTCTCATAGTTATTCTCTATGATGGCCGAGTCAAGGCCTCTAGGCTCTAGACATTACGGGTAGTAACAAACTTATACTATGACGAAATCTTGGTGACGGAGCGACGAGTGCCTGATTACGATGTTGCGATTATAGGTTCCGGGCCGGGTGGATATGTGGCAGGAATAAGAGCCGGCCAGCTGGGCCTGAAGACTGCTGTTATTGAAAGAGATGACACCCTGGGCGGCGTTTGCTTGAACTGGGGTTGCATTCCCAGCAAAGCTCTTTTGAAGAACGCTGAGGTTCTAGAGCTTTTCCACAGGGCGGAGGCCTTTGGAATCAGCGTGGACAATGTCCACGCCGACTTTGGGAAAGCCATTGACAGAAGCAGACGGGTGGTGGACACCTTGACCAAGGGCGTGGCTTCTCTACTGAGGAAGAACAAAGTCCAGCATATCAAAGGGCATGCCGCCTTCTCTGATGCAAATACCCTGGAGATAGCCCCAGACGGCCAGAAGATCACTGCTTCCAACATCATCATTGCCACCGGCGCCCGCGCCCGCTCCATCCCGGGCCTGGAGATCGACAAAAAGCAGGTCATCACCAGCAGGGAAGCGCTGGAACTGCGGGAACTTCCCAAGAGGGTTGTCATTGTGGGCGGAGGCGCTACCGGCGCGGAGTTTGCCTATCTCTGGAACGCCTACGGCGTGGAAGTCACAATAGTAGAACTGCTTCCCCACCTACTTCCCAACGAAGATGAAGATATAAGCCGTCTCTTGGAACGGTCGTTTACTCGCCAAGGCATCAATTTCCACACGTCTGCCAAGGTGTCCAAGGCGGATGTGAAGAAGAAGGGAATTAGCCTTGAGATCCAGAAAGGCGAAGAAGCCGTCACTTTGGAATGTGACCTAGTGCTCATTGCGGCCGGAGTCCAGGCCAATACGGAAGAGATTGGAGCAAGCAAAATAGCCCTTGAGCTTGACCGCGGGTTTGTCAAAGTCAACTCTGAAATGGCTACAAACGTTCCGGGCGTATATGCCATAGGCGATGTTACTGGTATCATGCTGCTGGCCCACGTAGGAATGGCGCAGGGGGTGATGACGGCTGAGCGGATAGCCGGCTTGGACTCACCGCCTCTCGACTATCAGTCCATGCCTAGGGCTACGTACTGTCACCCTCAGGTTGCCAGTTTTGGCCTCACGGAGCAGCAGGCTAAAGAGAAAGGATACGATGTAAAAGTTGGCAAGTTCCCCTTCCAGGCCAGCGGCAAAGCACTGGCCATAGGCGACGCTGAAGGTATGACCAAGGTTGTGGCCGATAAGCAGTACGGCGAAATTCTAGGAGCTCACATGATAGGCCCCGATGTAACAGAAATGCTAGCCGAATGGTCTTTGGGGCATCACCTGGAGGGCACTACTAAAGAGATAGGCTGGGTGGTCCATTCCCATCCCACTATTTCCGAGACATTGAAAGAGGCTGCTCTCGCTGCGGACGGAGAGGCTATTCACATATAGGTGGAAAGGCGCTATGAAGACTACTACCTACAAGGTCGCGGAGCAGTTAGACAAGGCAACCCTCGTTGACTTCTATAGGCAGATGGTGTTGCTCAGAGTGTTCGAGGAGCGTGCCGCGGAACAGTATATGCTGGGTAAGATCAGGGGCTTCTTGCATCTGTATATTGGGCAAGAGGCCGTGGCCGTAGGGGCTATACATGCCTTGGGCAAGGATGACTACATCACTACCCATTACAGAGATCACGGGCACGCCCTGGCCAGGGGCCTGTCGGCCAACGCGGTTATGGCGGAGCTTTTTGGAAAAGCTACGGGCTGCTCCAAGGGGATGGGTGGTTCCATGCACCTCTTTGATGCTTCGCTGAATTTTGCCGGCGGCTATGCAATTGTCGCGGGACATCTGCCCCTTTCTTCCGGGATGGGGTTTGCTTTCAACTACTTGAAGGACAACAGGTTGGTGACCACTTTCTTTGGAGACGGCGCTCTCAATGAGGGTGAGGCCCACGAAGTATTGAACATGGCTGCTCTATGGAGCCTTCCCATGGTTTTCATCTGTGAAAATAACCTCTACGGCATGGGTATTCCGTTGAGTCAATCGATGGCCAATACCCAACTGCACAAGATGGCTGAGTCCTACGGCATAGCCGCCGCCCAAGTCGACGGGATGGATGTCCTTGCCGTTAGGGAAGCCATGGAGACCGCCGTGCAGCACGTGCGCTCCGGCAACGGTCCGTATTTCTTGGAGGCGCGCACCTACCGGTTCCGTGGACACTCCATGGCTGACCCCGTGCTCTACCGATCCAAGGATGAAGAGGCGGAGTACAGAAAGCTTGACCCAATTACCCATTACGGTGAATGGCTTTTGTCCAGCAAAATGACCACTCAGAAGAAGTTGGACACCATAAGTGAAGAGGTGGAGAAAGAGGTAGAAGAGAGCATTGCGTTCGCTGAGGGGAGCCCATTTCCCGCTCCTGAAGCCCTGTACCGCAACATCTATGCTCAACTACCATAGAGGGAAATAGATGCCTGAGATAAGCTACAGAGAAGCCATGGCGCGGGCTCTCAGAGAGACCCTGCGGGAAGATGATAGGGCCTTTATTATCGGCGAGGATATCGGCCCTTACGGCGGTTCTTACGCGGTAACCTCCGGTTTCCTGGACGAGTTCGGTCCCAGCAGAATCGTCGAATCCCCTATATCTGAGTCGGGGATAGTGGGCATTGGCACCGGCTCGGCCATGATAGGCCTCCGGCCCATAGTCGAGATCATGACAATCAATTTCTCGCTGCTGGCCTTGGACCAGATTGTGAATCACGCAGCCAAAATCCGCTATATGTCTGGTGGCCAGTTCAGCGTGCCGGTCATCATTCGCACCGTTACCGGCGGCGGAGCGGCGCTTGCCGCCACACATTCGCAGAACCTGGAGGGCTGGTACGCTTCCGTTCCCGGGCTGAAAGTGGTTATTCCAGCAACCCCCCACGATGCATTGGGCTTGTTCCGCTCGGTACGCAAGGAACAAGACCCCGTGATGTTCATAGAGCACATACTTTTGTATAGTACAAGGGGAGAGGTGCCGGAAGACTACTTCGAGGTCCCTGTTGGAGAGGCCAATGTCAAGCGAGCGGGAAAGGACTTGACCATCATTGCGTACTCCAGAATGGTAAACGTGGCGTTGCGTGCAGCAGAGAAACTGGCGGAAGAGGGCATCGATGTGGAAGTGGTGGATCTTCGCTGCCTGCGTCCTTGGGACAAAGAGACCGTCTTTGAGTCGGTGAAGCAAACGGGGCGCGCCCTGGTGCTGGAAGAGGCCTGGCAAACGGGTGCTTTCGGCGGAGAGATAGCCAGCGCCGTCCAGCGCGAGGTTTTCGACTACCTGGACGGGCCCGTTGCCAGACTGGGCGGCATAGACGTGCCTACCCCGTATTCAATGAGCCTGGAGCCTCTGGTCGCTCCGACTGAAGATTCCGTCATCAAAACCGTTCGTGAAGAGCTGGGAAGCTGAAAACAGCATGAATGCAATTTCGACCTGTCATATAGGTCGAAGAGGAGGTCTACTCTGGCTACGCAGGTATTGATGCCACAGATGGGTTACGACATGGTGGAAGGTACCCTCGTCCGCTGGATCAAGTCGGAGGGTGACGAAGTCAAGCGTGGTGAACCTGTCGCTGAGATAGAGACCGATAAAGCAGTGGTGGAGATGGAATCCACGGCTAACGGCCTCCTACGCAAGATCCTGGCCACTGAAGGCGCAACCGTTCCCGTTGGTCATCCCATAGGCATCATTGGCAGTGCTGATGAGGATATAGACGGACTCATTGCGGACGTAGCGCAGGCGCCGGCCTCCCCCGATGCCCCCCCAACTGAGGTTGCCGTTGAAGCTGCCACACCGGCTCCCGCATCTCAAGCACAACCCCCCGCCGATGGCGAGCGCGTCAAGGCATCGCCTGTGGCTAGAAAGCTGGCGGAGGAACGCGGCATAGACCTATCCCAGGTTAAGGGTACGGGCCCCGGAGGGCGCATAACTCGTGAAGACGTGTTGAACTTTGAGCCGGGCCAGGCGCCTTCAGCGTCGCCTGCTGCACCGGCGGCACCTGCAGCCCCTGCGCCAGTGGGGGATCCGGTGCGAGTAGAGCTTAGCCGCATGAGGCAGGGCATAGCCCGGGCCACTTCGCAGAGCAAGAACGGCACGCCTCACTTCTACATAACTATTGAAATCGACATGACGGATGCCATGGCCCTGCGTTCCCAGATCAACCAGGAGTTTGAAGGCGCGCGGCGGGTCTCAGTCAACGATATGGTTCTAAAGGCCACCGTTGAGTCTTTGAAGAAACACTCCGGTTTGAACGCTTCTTACAGAGGCGACTACTTGGAGACGTACCCCTACATTCACCTGGGTATGGCCATTGCTACGGAACAGGGGTTGATGGTTCCTGCCATAGTCAACGCGCAGGACAAGTCCCTTACGGATCTGGCAGAGGCAACCAAGGACCTGGCGGAGCGCGCAGGACAGGGTAGGTTGCGACAGGAAGAGTACACCGGCACCTTCAGCACCAGTAACTTGGGTATGTTTGGCGTCGACGAATTCAGCGCCATCATTCTGCCTCCCCAGGCCGCTACACTGGCGATCAGCGCGGTAAAAAAGCGACCCGTGGTGGCAGCCGACGATCAGGTGGTAGTGCGGCAGATGATGAATGTCACGCTTTCCATTGACCACCGCGTTTCCGACGGGGTAGAAAGTGCAAAGTTCCTCGCCGAGGCGAAGCGACTCTTGGAGAACCCGGCGCTTTTGCTGGTAACTTAGCTGGTTAGCAGGGCAGCCATTCGCTCCTCATTGAGCGGCATGAAGCCCAGCCGCTCATAGAAACGCCGTCCCGCGCCGTTTCTGACGTGTACGCCGATATCTATGCGGAGTATACCGTGTGAACGGAGTTCATCTTTAAGCTGCCTGATCATTTCCGATCCGGCTCCGACGCTCCGCTTCTCACTTGCTATGAACACGTCGTCCAGCTTTGCCACCACTCCTCCTATGGACGTGGATACTGCGTAGCCGACGACGCAGACCCCTATGGCCTCTTCTTCCTTGTAGGCCAGCCAGACAAACCCCAACTCTGGTCGATTCAGGAAAAGGTCTAGGGCATCATGGAGCGCTGCGTCCCCGCCGTGACCGTAAGCTGCGCTGCTGTCCAGGTAATGCTCGTCTTCGTTGAGAAAGGACCTCAAAAGAGCAAGGGCGCTCTCCCTGTTTGCTGGAGTCATCCTGCTACAGCTAATCATGTGTTTCTCCTCCGATCGCTACCTGATGGATTCCAAACGTCCTCATTAAGAGACCATTCTCAGAGTTGGGGTATCGTCTAAGATTAAGGTACCATTTCCAAAGTGAGTGTATACACACCGGAGGTCTATCTGAATGGGCAATATCGTTGAGCCTAAAGTGTTCCTAATAGGCGAATCCAAGGTTAATCGAGAAGGGTTGCAATCACTTCTGGACCACTTGGGCGTTCCCGATTGGACGTCGGATGCTCCTTCCGATATTGAGCTTATAAGCGAGGTATACGGCCGCGCCTGCTACCGTTCATTTGGCATAGAGTTGAATCCTAACTTGACCCGGGTCAGAAGGACCAACAAGAGCTATCTGACCAATATCATCCAGAAGGGCGACGGCTCGGTGTTGGAGCACGGGGTAGCCAACTTCTTCTTCTCAGACGTCAGTAGGGTTTTCACGCACGAGTTGGTGCGGCACAGAGTGGGCACCGCTATGTCGCAGGAGTCCTTGCGCTTTGTGCGATTGACGGACTTGGACTGGTATGCACCGGTTTCCATCAGAGAATCGGAAGAGGCCATGACCATTTTCGCTAGGACGTTTGAGGAGCTTAGCAAGCTCCAGGTTGAGCTTGCCGAGCTCTTTGAGCTCAATGAAAAGGACTCCTTCGATGAGAAGAAAGAGATTACCTCCGCAATGCGGCGCGTTGCGCCCATTGGCCTGGCAACCAACATCGGCTGGTCCTGCAATATACGCACCTTGCGGCACGTCATTGAGCAGAGGACAGCGCCTTGGGCCGAAGAAGAGATAAGGTTGGTATTTGCCCAGATTGCTGAAATAGCCATTGCAAAATGGCCCAACATGTTCAGCGACTACTCTTGGGAAGTAGTGGATGGACTGCCCGTGTACACGACCCAGAACAGAAAGGTCTAAGACTGTCCGGCTATTTCAAGCTTACGCCCAGCACGGCCGGCGATTCCACTGTCCCAGGCAAGGGCTCACGGGTTACGCCCAGCCAGGCGAAATCCTGCAATGACTGTCGAATGAACAGCTGGCCGTAGCCTGACTCGTCTACGCTGAATCTTCCAACGTTTACCAGCGTCCCGTTGTTGACCAGCCAGACGTGGTAAGGCTCATTTTCCATGCTCGCTTCCAGACCTTGCGCTACAATGAACGCCCAGCGTTTGCCTGGATCGGCAAGCAGCATTCCCGCGGCTAACGGCGCCTCCTCTGTGTTATCCATCGATTTGGCTTCCAAGCCGGGCAGCGCCGCGATCCAAGTAGCTAGACGTTGCTCGTTGAGCCTATCCCTGAGTTCCTGGCTGGTGCTCCGCTCCTCATCTATCAGCAGCTCCATGTCTCCAATCTGGCCCTGGAGGTCATGCACCTGGCTTTGTTGAGAGAGCACCAAGACGCCAATCCCGCCAAGGAACACAATCATCACACTGGCGGCTACGGAGGCTATAGAAATAACCCACCGTGTCTTGCTCCCGCCGGATCGGACGGCAGCCGCGGGTTCTGGTTCCATGGCGGCTTGCTCCTCAGGGGCGATTTGATCCATTATCCGTCCGCGCAGATGATGAGGAGGATTCATGGGTGGAACGGCCAGCGCCAGAGAAGCGGCGACCTCCAGATGTTCCCTGAGCAAGGAAGTACACTCGGAGCACGTCTCCAGGTGCCCCTCAACCATCAGGCGTTCTTCCGCCTCCAGGGCTCCCAGGGCATAGGCTTCTGCCAGGTCTTCTATATGACTATGGGTCACGTTATCTCCTGAAGCGATGCTAAAGCTGTCTTCAACTTTTGCATTCCCAATCTCATTCTTGTCTTGACTGTACCTAGTGGATGCTGCAGCAACTCTGCTATCTCAGACTGGCTGTAACCCTCATAGTAGGACATTTGGATCACTTGGCGTTGTTCTTCCGGCAACGACTGCAATGCCTTACGCACAGCCGCGCCCTCTTCTCGTTGCTCTGCCTCCTTGGCCGCCGTATCTTCCTGTGCCCGGCTGTACATCAAAGTGAGCCTGGCTTCCGTTTCCAGGATGTCCTGCAGCCGTCTGCGTTTGCGCAACTCGTCTACCGCCCTGTGGTGAGCCATGGACATGATCCAAGTCTGTAGCTTTCCCCGTTCAGGTCGGTAAGTAGACGCTCTGAGCCAGACCCTTAGAAATACCTCTTGCACTACCTCCTCTGTGTGTCCTATGTCACCCAAGAGATGGTAGACAAAGCCAAATACCGCTTTGCCATACCTGTCGTAGAGAGCGCCAAGCCCTCTCTGGTCTTGCTGGATAATTAAGGTAACCAGTTGCTCATCTTCTAGATGTTCATAGGACACGGCCAGTTCCCAAACTCATAGGAGTGAAAGGCCTGTCTATATTTCTATACGCAGACATTGCCCCCCCGGATTCAAATACTGCCTAACCAACAGAATCTGGTTGCAGTTGCGCCATTCTATCAGAACATCTCAGAACCCGTTGATTGCTTAACAAATCTTGCCCTGCTATGCTTAGGTTTAATCCTATTTAGCAAGAGTAACTGATGGAATCCGTATTCAAGGAAGCTATTGAGTTATCGCGGAGGGAAGAGCCCTTTGCCATTGCTACCGTGGTCCACACCAAGGGTTCTACGCCTCAAAAGCCAGGCTCCAAGCTATTGGTGCGCCAGGACGGGTCCGCGGTGGGTACCCTTGGCGGGGGTTGCGTGGAGGGGGATATCTGGTTTGCCGCCAAGGAGATCCTGCGAAATGGCAGCGGGCCGGAGTATCGCGACTACTACCTGAACGAGGAGATAGCCGCTAGAGACGGTCTGGTGTGCGGCGGGACCATGTATTTCTTCATTGAGCCTGTGCGGGAAGCGGCTCGTTTTGCCCAGCTTGCCGGACGTATTGTCGATGCCTACGGCGGAGGCAGCCCCTTGGCCGTGGCTACTCTCATCAAATCACCGGAAGAGGAAGAGGTTGGAAATAAGCTGGTCATGCTGGAAGACGGCGCCGCGCAGGGCACCGTGGGCCGTCCGCAGCTCGATAGCTTGGCGGAGGCAAAAGCGCGGGAATTGATGGAGCAGGGCAAATGTGCCCATCTGACCACACAGCAGGGAGACGAGCTGTTTGTCGAGGCTTACACGTCGCCGGCCACGCTGATACTCATGGGCGGTGGACACATTTCCAAGTCCGTGGCGCCTTTGGCCAAGATGCTGGGCCTGCGGTTGTTCGTCCTGGACGACAGGCGTGAATTCGCTAACCTGGAACGGTTCCCGGATGCTGAGGCGGTAGCGGTAGCCGGTTATGCGCACGGCCTGGAGAACTTCCCCGTCAACAAGAACACGGCGATTGTAATCGCGACTCGCGGGCACAATTTCGATGATCTGGCGTTGGAATCCGCCGCTAGAAGCGACGCGGGCTACGTAGGGCTTGTCGGCTCAAAGCGCAAGGTTATTCTGATATATGAGGAGCTTCTCAAGCGCGGCCTCCCATTGGAGAGGATAGAGAGTATCCACGCCCCTATAGGGATGGATATCAAGGCAAGGACACCGGCTGAAATCGCAATCAGCATAATGGCGGAAGTGGTGCAGTGGCGTCTCGGCGGCACCGGCCAGCCCATGATGCTGCCCAAGAAGTATCTGCGAAATCTGGCGGAGAAGGTACGCGCGAGCAAGCCCAAATCCCTTTCTCACGCTGATTGAAGCCTGTGGCGCGCACCCGCATTAGCGCCGTCCTCCTCTCTGCAGGGGAGTCGACTCGTATGGGTTATTCCAAAGCCTTGCTGGACTGGCAAGGAGTCCCGCTTGTCCAATACCAGGTGAGGTCCCTGATTGCTTCTGGTGTTGATCAGGTAATCGCCGTACTGGGTCACAAGGCGGAGTCGATACGACCTCTTGTTGAAAGCGAACCTGGGGCTGAAGCAGCCGTCAACCTGAGGTATAGGACGGGGAAGAGCAGCTCCGTACGCGCCGGGTTGAAGATGCTCAACCCTGAGGCGGCGCATGTAATGATAATCTCCGTAGACCAGCCCAGGTCTCCCAAACTGCTGAGCCAGGCGTTGGAGGCCCATCTGCGGCACGGCTCAACGATTACGTATCCCATATATCAGGGTAGGGGAGGTCATCCCGTGCTCTTTTCCTGCGCTCTTCTGCCCGAATTGATGAGCATCAGCGAGGCCAGGATGGGCTTGCGAGAGGTGATAGAGCGGCATGGCGCTGAGGTGAATCGAGTTCCCGTAGATGATCCTGAGGCGATATTGGATATGAACACCGTTGAGGACTACAGAAGAGCCGCTGCAAGAACGGCTTGATCGCACTGCGCGGTTTCCGGCCAGGAGATTGGGTCAGCTCAGGTAGAAAATCAGCACGCTGGCGAGTGCGTAAAGAGCAATGATAGTAACCGATTCGTAAGTCCAGAACCGGCTGGGTCTGCTTCTGTTCCTCTTTACCAGCGCTACAATGACCACGGCGGTCATGACTATTGCAAGGACGGCGGTCATGCTGTGGACCTCTGAGATCGCTGTCCAGAACGTACCGCCTGAGTACGCCAGGTCGTCCGCCCAGAGAACGAATCCCATGTTGAACAAGTTGCTGCCCAGGACGTTGGATACCGCCAGTTCCGGCGCACGAATTCGCAGTGCGGCGAAGGATGCTCCTATCTCTGGAAGAGACGTGCTCAGGGCAAGGAACTGCGTGCCTACAAAGCTGGTCTCCCAGCCCATCTCTTCGGCAATCCTCTCACCGGTGAAAGCAAGCCACACCGCCGAAGCTATTACTACGGCAGCGGACACAATGTAGATGCCTATTTCCAACGGCAGTTTGGCATTGGAGTAATCCGTGTCTTCTTCTTTACGCTCGGTGCGTTCGGTTTGTTCGAACTTGTAGATCAGGTACAGGCCAATGATGAAAGTCGCCATCAACAACACGGAAAACGGGCTTAAGTACCAGTTAGCAAAGAGGCCGGTTGAGTTGTGGAAGGTTATAGCAATGGTGGCCGCGCCTATCACTAATATCCCCAGGGTTGCCACCATCACCACTGAGGTTCCAAACGCGTTTAGAACTGGCCCGTTTCTCCACCACAGGTCCATGAGACCAATGATCAAGAGGTTCACCAGGTTGCTTCCAAAAGCATCGCCGGCGGCTAAGTCCGGAGACCCCACTATGGCAATTGAACTGATCCCGGTGCCAAGCTCCGGGAGTGACGTGGCCGATGCAAGGAGTACGACTCCCAAGAAGGCCCTTCCCAGTCCAGTCTTGAAGGCGATGACGTCTACCGACCTGGCAAGGTACCTTGACGTGAAGAAGATCAAGGCTGTTACAACAGCGAATTGGAGCCAGATAAAGGCAATATCCATTAGCTGTCTAACCCTATCACGTCTGCCAAGTAGACGCGCTTGCCGGTAGGAGTAGCAGCCTCCTGTTGCCAATCCAGCCGATGGAGCAACACTACCCCGTGACTGCGCCCTGAGACGCGGAACCGACCAGCTTGGCGTATTTCGCCAGTGCCCCGGTAGTATAGTTCGGAGCTATGGATTGCCACTTACTGCGCCGTGCTTCAAGCTCCTCTTCACTCACTTCCAGTTCCAGCTTGCGGTTAACGGCATCCACGTTGACAATGTCGCCATCCTTCACCAGAGCAATTGGCCCGCCAACGGCGGCTTCAGGCGCTACGTGACCCACCATGAGGCCGTGGGTGGCTCCGGAGAACCTGCCGTCGGTGAGAAGTGCTACGTCTTCCCCCAACCCCTGGCCCACGATGGCGGCTGTCACTGCCAGCATCTCTCGCATGCCAGGGCCCCCCTTCGGTCCTTCATATCGTATAACCACCACGTCCCCCGCCTGGATCTCCCGGCGCTGGATGGCGGCAAAGGCATCCTGTTCGCGGTCGAATACACGGGCAGGGCC
>DAOUKI010000100.1:0-14562 GCA_034421495.1 Dehalococcoidia bacterium
GGGCTGCAGATAGTAGGGAAGCCGTTCCAGGAAGGGACGGTGCTCCAGGCGGCTTACGCCTACGAACAGGCGACGCCCTGGCATGAGAAGCGGCCGCAGTTATAGGAGATTTCCGTTGCGTTTTGGAATAGTAGTCTTCCCGGGAACCTGGAGCGATACCGATTGCTATCATGCAATCACCGACGTACTGCGCCAGGACGCTGCATATATCTGGCACAAAGACACCGACCTATCAGGGGTGGACTGCGTAATCCTGCCCGGCGGCTTCTCCTACGGCGACTATCTGCGCACAGGCGCCATCGCCCGTTTCTCGCCAGTGATGAGTTCGGTAAAAGAGCACGCCGAGCGCGGCGGTCTGGTCATAGGGATATGCAACGGCTTTCAGGTGCTCTGCGAAGCAGGCCTGCTGCCCGGCGTCCTCATGCGCAATCGTGACCTCCGCTTTCACTGCGAATGGACGCACCTGCGAGTGGAAAACACCCACACCAGGTTCTCCTCCACCTATGAGAAAGACCAGGTGATTCAAGTGCCCATTTCACACGGTGAGGGCAACTACTACGCGGATCCCGGCACTCTCCAGGCGCTCAACGATGACGGCCTGGTCGTTTTCCGTTATTCCAGCCCCTCCGGCGAGATAACGGAAGGTTCCAACCCCAACGGTTCGGTGCAAAACATAGCCGGTATCGTCAACAAGAACGGCAACGTGCTCGGCATGATGCCTCATCCCGAACGTTGCTGCGAGCTTCTGCTTGGCGGAACGGACGGACGGCCAATCTTCGAATCGATAGCGGCTTCGGCGGGCTAGATTGGCCCTGGCAATTGTCTTTTCGCTGCTGGCCGCGACCGGATGGGGAGCGTCGGCAATCTTCGTACGACTGGGATTGCAGAATATCAGCTCAACAACGGGCACGGCGCTTTCACTGGCCACGGGTACGCTTCTCATCGGCGCAATTGCCTTCGCGGTCCACGGCCCTGACGATTTTGCCCTGTCGCTCACGGCAATAGGGTGGATAGCCCTGCTTGGCCTCCTCAACTACTTGCTGGGCAGGTTCCTCAACTTCAACAGCATCCGGCTTGCCGGTGTGTCGCGTGCCGCGCCACTGCTTGCCGCCGCGCCCCTGGTGGCGGTGACGCTGGGCGTGCTCATTGGCGGCGAGACTTTAAGCCCTCTGATTGCGCTGGGAACGCTCATCATTGTTGGCGGCGTTGTTCTCATAGTGACTGCGCCGGAGCAGCGTTAGGATGCGCGCCCCCGGTAGGCTCAACAACAAACCCATCGTCCTGGGCATGGTCCTTGCCCTCATGGCCGCTACGGCCTACGGTTCAAGCCAGTTCCTTGCCAGGCAGATTGTGACTGAACACGCGCCGCCGCTGGTGGTAGCCACGGTCGCCTTGTTCGTGGGCTTTGTTGTCCTTACCGCGCTCGCCAACAAGAACATAGTCAAAGACCGACGCGCTCCCAGGAAAGCGTTTCTCTTCCTAGTATTGTCGGGCATTGCGGCATCGTCCGGGGTGACGTTCAACTACTCGGCGCTCAGCCTGGCGCCCGTAGTGGTGGTTGCGCCCGTATCGTCCGTTTCTCCCCTGATATCTCTGAGCTTGGCGTACGTTTTTCTGAAACAGTTGGAGCGGATAACGCTGAGAATATGGATAGGAGCGTGCCTAGTGGTGGGAGGGGTGATATTGGTAACATTAGGAAGCGCCGGCTAGCCGGAAGTAGGTGTACTACGTGACCGTATCTAAAGAAACCCTTGACCAGATAGCCCTAACTGAAGAGGAGTACAGCGATATACTGCGCAGGCTCGACAGGGAGCCTAACCCCGTCGAGCTTGGCATGTTCGGCGCGCTATGGAGCGAGCACTGCGGATACAAGCACTCCAAGCAGCTTATACGCACCTTCCCCTCTGAAAGCCCGCATCTTCTCACGGCCCCCGGCCAGGAGAACGCGGGCGTCATAGACATAGGCGACGGGCTGGCCGCCGTGGTCAAGGTGGAGTCGCACAACCACCCTTCCGCGGTGGAGCCGTACCAGGGCGCGGCCACGGGTGTCGGGGGCATAGTGCGCGACATACTTGCCATGGGCGCACGGCCCATAGCCTTGCTGAACTCGCTGCGATTCGGGCCTCTGACTGAGTCGCGCAACCGCCATCTCTTCCAAGGAGTAGTCGGCGGCATCTCCGGTTACGGCAACTGCATAGGCGTGCCCGACGTGGGCGGAGAGATCGCCTTTGACAGCTCATACTCCGGCAATCCGCTGGTAAACGCGCTCTGCGTTGGAATCGTCCCCTCCGACAGACTGGTGCGAGCCGTGGCCAGGACGCCGGGCAACCTGCTGGTCCTGGTGGGCGCGGAAACGGGACGCGACGGCATACACGGAGCATCGGGGTTGGCATCCCGCACCTTCGAAGAGGAGACGGAGCTCAGGCCCACGGTACAGGTGGGCAATCCCTTCATGGAAAAGGTGCTCATAGAAGCCTGCCTGGAAGTGGCGCGCGCTGATCTGATAGAAGGGATGCAAGACCTGGGTGCCGCCGGACTCACCAGCTCAACCGTGGAAGCTACGACCAAAGGCGGCACCGGGTTCAGGCTGGATGTTTCGCGTGTGCCCAGGCGAGAGTCTGGCATGTCCCCTTACGAGGTCATGCTTTCCGAGTCCCAGGAGCGGATGTTGCTCATACTCCATCCCGACAATCTGGAAGCGGTAAGAGTCATCATGGACAAGTGGGACATCCCGTGCACGGTCATCGGCGAGGTGACCAGGGACGGCATGGCGCGCATCTTCCAGGGAGAAGAGCAGGTCGGGATTGTCCCCGGGGGGATGCTGACGCACCCCCCGCTTTACAACGTTGTTGGCGAAAAGCCCCAGCTTCTCAAAGACCTGCAGGCATACAACCTGGACTCCACGCCGCTGCCGGGCGAATCACCTTCCCAGGTTCTGCTAAAGCTTCTCGCTTCACCCAACGTCGCCAGCAAGGAAACGGTGTACCGCCAGTACGACCACCAGGTGCAGACCAACACCGTCCTTGCCCCAGGAGCAGCCGACGCCGCGGTACTCAGAATCAAAGGCACTGAGCGAGGAATCGCTCTCTCCATCGATTGCAACGGCCGCATCTGCTACTTGGACCCCTTTGTGGGCGGCGCGCTTGCCGTTGCCGAGGCCTGCCGCAACGTGTCCAGCACGGGAGCAACGCCCGTGGCCGTCACCGACTGCCTCAACTTTGGCAACCCGGACGAGTCCTACGTGGCCTATCAGATGAGGGAGTCCGTGCGCGGCATGGTGGAAGCATGCAACGCTCTGGACGTGCCTGTAGTGAGCGGCAACGCCAGCCTTTACAACGAGACAAGGGGAACGGCGGTCTATCCCACCCCGGTTGTCGGCGCTATGGGACTCCTGGAAAACGTAAGCCGCGCCGTGGGGTCGGCTTTCAAGAAAGATGGAGACCTCGTACTACTCATCGGCGCATCGGAGCTTTCGGGAGACACCGCTAGCTTGGCCGGCAGCGAATACCTGGAGTTGATTCACGGCATAGTGGCAGGCCAGCCAAGCATAGACCTCGATTTGGAAGTGAAGGTGCAGCGATGCTGCCGGGAGCTTGTCAACCAGGGTCTAGTCAGCTCCGCACATGACTGCTCGGAGGGCGGCCTCGGCGTAGCAATAGCCGAAAGCGCCGTTCAGGGCAATCTGGGTTTTACCGGCAGCGTCTCCGCGGGGGAACGGTGGGACGCGGCCCTGTTCGGTGAAGCGGCCTCAAGGATCCTGGTGTCGTTTGATCCGACCAATCTACAGGCGGTGGAAACGGCCTGTGAAACAATGGGTGTGCCGTACCTCTTGCTGGGCACAGTGGGAGGGGACAGGTTCTCATTTGCGGATGTTCTGGACAGTCCTCTGGCAGAGCTTTCCGATGCCTGGCGCAACGGTCTTGAAAGGGCGCTTCAAACATGACGCCCCAGCCTTCCGGCTCCCACCTTCTCAAACCGGAGGCTTCACGCTATAATAGCTCAAACGTTCCAAAGGGGTCTTGTTAAACTGTCACGATAAAATTCTCTTTCATCGTCTTGGGGTTTAGCCCCAACTTAGAGAAAATCTAATTTTCGAGGTGTTTGGATATGAAAGTAATCTTCCTGTCAGATGTGCCGGGCAGCGGCCAAGCTGGAGACGTCAAAGAGGTGAAGAACGGATACGCCCGTAACTTCCTCCTTCCCAGGCAACTGGCCGTTCCCGCATCCCACGACCACATGCAGAGGCTGGAATCCATACGCAAAGCGGGCGATGAGCGCCGCATCAAAGAGCAGCAAGACCTGAACGCCCTGGTGGAGCAGCTTAGCGAGCTGACGCTGCACCTCAGCGCCAGGGTTGGGCCTACCGGCAGATTCTACGGCGCGGTGACCACTACCCACGTCACTGAAGAGTTGTCCCGCCTTACCGAGCGTGAGTTCGACCGCCGCTCGATTCACCTGGAAAACCCTATACATGAGCCGGGAGCCTACGAAGCGCAGGCGCGCTTCTCCTACGGTATATCGGCTACTTTGAAGCTCATAGTCGATGCTGAAGGGCAGGAGGGCGCTGTGGAGGCAAGCATGGCCGAGGAGGCGGAGCAGGCCGAAGCCGCCGAGCAGGGCATTGAGCCGGAGGCCGTGGAATCCCCCGGTACGGACGATGCAGACGAGCAGACGCCCTCAACCGATCCTGAACCTGACGTAGAAGAGGAACAGCAGCCTTGATGTACACCGACCGTTTGCCTCCCCATGATGACGCCGCCGAAGAAGCGGTGCTGGGCTCCATCCTATTGGACGGCAGCGCCATGCTGCAGGTGGCGCCATTCCTCAGGCCGGAGGACTTTTATCGAGAGCGAAACAGGTGGAGCTACGAGGCGTGTCTTGCCCTTTTTCAACGTGGTGAGCCTATAAACCAGGTCTCCGTTGCCCACGAGTTGGACGGCCTGGAGCGGCTCGACCCGGCCGGGGGCGCGGCATTCCTCAGCCACCTGGTAACCACCGTTCCCACCTCTGTATACGTAGAGCACTACGCCCGCATGGTGAGCCGCACATCTACTATGCGCAACCTCATCTCGGCCGCCACGGAAATAGCCGCCCTTGGTTATGAGCAGGACTCCGACGTTGATTCGGCGCTGGGCCAGGCGGAGGAGCTGCTGTTTCGCATCAGGTCCCGCAGGGAAAACAGGGACTTCGTTCCGCTGAGAGACGTACTGGACAAATACCTGGAAGATACGGCGTCATCGCACCTGGCGCTGGAACATGGTACGGCGCCGGTGCCGACGGGATTCATGGACCTGGACACCGTGTTGGGAGGACTGCAACGGTCGGACCTTGTGATACTCGCCGCCCGTCCCAGCATGGGCAAGAGCACCCTGGCGCTGAACATTGCCCAGCATGCCGCCGGCCAAGGCGCCAACGTGGGCATATTCAGCCTGGAAATGAGCAGCGAGCAACTGGCCATGCGCTTGCTTTCGTCAGAGGCGCAGGTGGACAGCCACAGCCTGCGTATAAACCTGATGAGCGACCGGGAACAGCAACGGGTCATCGAAGCGGTGGGCGCACTTTCGGATCTGCCCATCTTCGTTGACGACACCCCTCTTCAGACAATCATAGAGGTGCGCAGCAAGGCAAGGCGGCTGCACATGGAGCGGAGGTTGGACCTGATAGTCGTGGACTACCTCCAGCTTATGCAAGGCAGCAGCCGCTCCGAAAACCGGGTCCAGGAGATGAGCGATATATCGCGCGCCTTGAAAGGCCTGGCCAGGGACCTCAACGTCCCCTTGATCGCCATTTCGCAGCTGAGCCGCGCCGTGGAGCAGCGCCCCTCTCATAGACCGCAACTCTCGGACCTCAGAGACAGCGGCAGCATAGAGCAAGACGCCGACGTGGTGGCGTTCATCTATAGGGACGACATGTACTACAACGAAGAGGAGTGGGAAAGGCATCGTCCCGTGGACCCGTACCCCAAGAACATCGCCGAACTCATCATCGCTAAGCATAGAAACGGCCCGCTCAAGAACCTGAGCCTGTATTTCCGAGACCAGTTCTCTCGATTCGAAAACCTGGCTACGCAGAGAGCGGTCTGATCATGGCCGCAACCCTCGCCTTCCCCAAGGGAACCAAGCTCGTCCCCGTTCCGGCGCAAGCGCTGGGGCCGCTCCTTGCCGAGATAGACTCGCTTGCCGAGCTGAAATGCACCCTCAGATTGATCGGAATGGTGTACCAGCGCCGCAGCGAACGTCTCTGGGTTACCGCGTCGGAGCTGGAGAACGACGCGATTCTTGCGGATGCCTTGGCCCAGGAGCCGGAAGGCTCCAAGCAGGCAATTATCAGGGGAGTGCAACTGGCGGTAGAGCGGGGCACCTTGCTGGAAGCTGAGCAGGGCAACGAGACGGCGCTGTTCTTGAACGACGAGCCGGGAAGAAAGGCCATGGCCCAATTGGGTGAAGTGGCGGTGGAGGAGCCGGTGGCTTCTTCTCAAGGCGACGACCGCCCGAACATCTTTGTCCTGTACGAGGATAACATAGGCCCGTTGACCCCCATGCTCACGGAGGAGCTAAAGGAAGCGGAAGCGGAGTATCCCCGGCAATGGATTGAGGACGCGTTTCGCATTGCCGTCAGCTCTAATCGCAGAAGCTGGCGATACATAGCCAGGATTCTGGAGAGATGGGACACTGAAGGAAAGGACGATGGAGAGCCTAGGCGACATTCTGAACCGACTGACCCCAAAGAATATCTCCGACGGTACGGCCACCTGGCGCGCTGAGGAGGAAGTCTCCTCAGACGATTGCACCGTTTGCGGAGGCAAAGGCTGGATACGGCAGGACGTACCCGTCGGAGACCCCGGCTTTGGTCGGGCCATCCCCTGTTCCTGCCAGCAAGAGGTCACCCAAACTCAAAGGCTGGAACGGCTGCAGCGCCACAGCAACCTGGGAGCCCTGGCCCGGCTCAGGTTCGACTCCCTGGACTCCAGCGGGCGCTCCGCCAACGCGGAAGCTCAGCAGAGGTTCGCTCAAGCGTACCAGGCCGCCATAGAATACGCCGACGACCCCCAGGGCTGGCTGCTCTTCACCGGAACCGGCGGCTCCGGCAAGACCCACCTGCTTGCCGCCATAGTCAATCGCGGCATAGAGCGGGAGACGCCCGCCTTCTACATCTCGGTTCCCGACCTGCTCGACCACCTGCGCTCAACGTTCGCTCCCAGCAGCGAAACCTCCTATGACGAGCTCTTTGAGCACGTTAGAAACATACCGCTCCTTGCCCTGGACGACCTGGGCGCACACGCCACGACTCCCTGGGCGCAGGAGAAGCTCAACCAGATATTGAACCACCGGTTCAACCGGCAGATGCCCACCATAATCTCCCTCAGCGTCCCCCTCGGCCAGCTAGACGAGCAGCTGCGGGCGCGCCTGGAGGACCGCGACCTCGTAATGCAAATCACGCTTGGAGAACAAACCGTCGCCTCTCCGCACTGGCAGTTGGACAGGATGAAGCTAGAACTGAAGCCCCGCATGACTTTCAAAACTTTCAAAGCTAAAGGCAATAGAGCAGACGCTGTAGATCAAGAGAGCTTGGAGGCAGCGCTAAATGCGGCCCGCGTCTTTGCCGAGGATCCATCCGGATGGCTGGTATTTGCAGGCAGGGCAGGTTGTGGCAAGACCCACCTCGCCATCGCCGTTGTAAACGAGATCGAACGCGACGGCAGATACGTCTGCTTCGCATTTGTACCCGATCTGCTGGACCATCTCAGGTATACTTTCAGCCCACAGAGTCAGGTTACCTACGACCAACTGTTCGAAGACGTCAGGAACGCGCCCTGCCTGGTCCTGGACGACCTGGGCTCTCACAGCAGCACCCCCTGGGCGGAAGAGAAGTTGTACCAAATAATCGTGCACCGCCAGGAAGCTAGGCTCCCCACCATAATCACCCTGCGCGGCTTAATGGAAGACCATCTCCCGACGCATTTGCAGTCACGGTTGACAGACGTGGGCATAGTGTCTTGGCACCCCATCTCTGCACCGGATTTCCGTTACAAGGGCGCTCCCAGGGAGCAGAGCAAGAGCGACCCCGTGGGATACCCAAGGTCAAGGAGGAGGACGTACTGACCAGCGGGCCGTGCGTGTTCTGCAAAATAGTCCGTAGAGAAGAGCCTGGCGACATCATCTATGAAGATGACGTCGTAATGGTCTTTCGCAACCGTCTCAGGTGGGCTCCTGTGATGCTTCTTGCCGTGCCCAAAAAGCACTTGACCCAGGAAGAGCTGTGGAGCAGCCAAGAGATGGCCAACGTAGCCTCAGTAGCGGCGCGCATCGGCAAGGAGCAATGCCCCAACGGGTTCAGGCTGCTCTCCAATTTCGGGCACGACGGTATGCAGAGCCAGCCTCACGGGCACGTACACATCATAGGGGGCATGCACCTGGGCCCCTACGTCTAAGGGAACCTGGATACCTCGTTGCCCACACTGTCGAACAGTACGGCAACGTCGCCGTCATTGTTCCAAATATGGCCCCGGTAAGGGCTGCCATCGGATTTCCGCCACTGTAGCACACCGGGCGGGTCTTGCCGTCCATTGGGACCGCTGGTAACCCGGACGGCAGCGCCTGGGTCTAGAGTGAACGGCGGGAACACGAAACGCTGTTCGCCCTCCTGGCTCAGCAGTTCCCAGTCGGTCATGACCTGGGGACTGGCCCCGGTATTGACAATGACGACAACCTCCCCCGCCAGGTCAACGTTCTGGATGCTCACCTGATATTGAGCCTCTGCTTGCGGAGTCGTAACTGTGGCTGTGACTACAGGTGCGGGTTCAGCCGTAGCTGTGACTACAGGCGCGGGTTCAGCCGTAGCGGTGACTACGGGCGCGGGTTCAGTCGTAGCGGTAACTAAAGGCGCGGGTTCAACCGTGGCTGTGACTACGGGCGCGGGTTCAGCCGTAGCGGTGGCCGTAGGCGACGGTTCAGCCGTGGCAGTAGCTGTGGGTGTAGGTTCCGGTGCAGCCACGGCTGTGGCTGTCAGAGCCGCACTTACTGTGGCCTGCACCGCGGATACAACCGTCGCCTCTATGTCAGGCGTATCGGATTCCGGAGCAATGCGCACGCCGTCCGGGGTCGCAGTGGGATTGAGGGTGGCAGGTGTTGTTACGGGAGAAGGAGAAACCGTAGGGACTGAGGGGGCATTACTCTGGCTACATGCGGAGACGAAAAGAGCGATTGCAACGACGAGCAGGGATGACTTCCTCCGCATTTGACCTCCTAGAGAAAGGGGTCATAGCATATCACAGCCCAGGCAACGGCCCGGGGGCAATCTTAGCCCCAAGACTACTGGGAAAGCGCGGGAATCATCGCCCTGACCCGTTCCTCCACCTGGTCGCGGATTCTTCTCACCACGTCTACGGGCTGACCTGCGGGATCATCCAGTCCCCAATCCTCGCTGGGGACAAACACGGCCGGGCAAGACTCGTCTATGGCGCAGCCCATGGTGATGACCTTGTCGGACTCATCCACCATCTCCTGCGTCAACAGTTTGGGCCTGTTCTCCGATACGTCTATTCCTTTCTCCTTCATGACCTCTACGACTGCGGAATTAACCGCACCGGACGGCTGAGTTCCCGCCGAATCGACTTCCACTCTTCCACCGGCTAAATCTTTAAGAAAAGCAGCGGCCATCTGGCTTCTCCCCGAATTGTGGACGCAAACGAATAAGACCCGCTTCATCTCTCTCCCTCATCTTGATCTGCCTTGCCGGTGTAATTCTCCTCTCCTCTTAGCCAACAATACACCAGTGAAGCTGCTGCAGCTCCAGCAAGAGGCCCCACAATATAGAGCCACTGGCTGGACCACGTCCAACCCACCAGGGCCGGCCCTAGTGACCGCGCCGGGTTCATGGAGGCCCCCGATATAGGCCCGGCGAAAATGGCTTCAAGTCCAACCGTGCCGCCTATGGCCAGCGCCGCGACCCCGCCGGCGGCTCGCACGTCCGTAGCCACCGCCATAATCACAAACATGAGGAAGAAGGTGAGCACAATCTCAAGCCCCAGGGACTGCAGGTCGCTGCCGGATGGCAAAGTGGCTCCCATATCCGCCACGTCTCCCAAGATTGCCAGCAGTACCAGGCTGGCGGACACGGCTCCGGCCAGTTGAGCCGCCAGATAGTAGGGGACGCTCTTCCAGGGAAAATGGCGGCTGATAGCGAATGCAACGGTGACGGCGGGGTTTATATGCGCGCCGGAAATGTGCCCCGTGGCGAAGACCATGGCCCCCACCGCCAATCCAAACGACAGACCTACACCTAGATCGGTCACCTGCCCATCCATAAGCTGGTTGATCATGATTGCCCCGGTTCCGGCAAATACAAGACCAAACGTCCCTATGAACTCTGCAACGCTTTTCTTCAGCATTCTCACGCAGCCACTTTGTCGCTGTCCCTTTAGAATATACGCCACTGTTTAACGCATTTTTAACGGGCTTTTAACATATTCAACTCGGTTTGACGACCCTTCAAGCGGCTTGTACACTCCATTCAGCACGGTTTGAGGAGAAGGTTATGGGTAACTTCCATGGTGTCGTTCCGGCATTGATTACACCGTTCGATGCGGAGGGCAGGCTCAATGAAGAGGCGTACCGCGGAGTGATGGAGCACAACATCCAGGCCGGCGTAGACGGATTCTGGATAACCGGCGGCACCGGCGAGAGCGTGCTGCTCAGCGAAGAAGAGGTTATCAGGATAGCCCAGGTTTCAGCCGATCAGTCCAAGGGCAGGGCCAAGACAATCGTCCACGTGGGAGCGCTCACCACGCAGAGCGCCGTGCGCATGGCCGAAGCCTCCCGCGCAGCGGGCGTCGACGCCATAAGCTGCGTGCCGCCTTTCTTCTACAGGCCCACGGACCAGGCCGTCGTCGACCATTACAAGGCGGTTGCCGGCGCGGCGGACCTCCCCTTCTTCGTGTACAACCAGCCCAAGTACACCGGAGTCGAAATTACCCCGGCGCTGATGAGCGCCTTCATAGAGCAGATTCCCCAGGTGGCCGGGGTCAAGCACTCTGCGCCGGACTTCCACAACATCCGCCGCTTCTCCCAAATGGGCATGGACGTCTTCACCGGAAGCGGCTCGTTGTTCCTTGCCGCACTCACCGCGGGGGCCGCCGGAGTAGTCGACGGCCCGCTCACGGTGGCGCCGGAGATCTGGGTGGGGGCTTACCGGGCGCATAGAGAATGCGACGTTCAGCGTGCCCAGGAGCTTCAAGAGCTGGGCGCGGGACTGATAGACCTGGCGGGCAAGTACGGGATGCAGGCCACCTGCAAGGCGCTGGTCAAGGCCCGCTTGGGGATCGATAGCGGAGAGCCCAGGCTGCCCATCGCGTCTCTCAGCGAAGAGCAAACGAATCAGCTGATAAACGAGGCGAGGGCCTTGGGAGTGCTTGCGGCCTAACTGTACCCCTGCCTAGCACCGGTATTACTTCTACCCGCTAGGCGTGATCCAGATGTTGCCGTAGTCGTCCACGCGCCCTGCATATCCGGGCGGTATCGCCGTGGTAGCGTCCAGCTGCTCTATCACCGCGGGGCCGTCCATTCTGTTTCCGGCTTTGAGACGGTTCCTATCGTAAACCAGGCATTCCGTTGCGCCGTCGCCCTGTGCAAAGTACACCTCTCGTGAGCCTGTGCAAGCCTCCGAGGAGTCCTTGCCGCCTGCGGGGATGCTCTTGACCTTGAGTTGGGGAGAGGAAGCATAGGCATGGACCCGAAAGCTCACCACCTCGACCGCGTCGGTGTCACTGGAATGGCCGTACATCTGCTGGTGAAGCCGCACGAAATCCTTTCGAGCGTCCTCCAACTCCTCCTCAGACGTAGGCAGCGCATCCAGATTGACCGTAAGCTCCCAGTTTTGTCCCACGTAACGCATGTCCATAGACCTGGTCAGCGCCCTCTTCTCTCCGGCAATGCCCTCGCTGTCCATCCAGTCTATCGCTTCCTTTTCCAGCGCGGCCACCGTGGCCAGCATGGTCGATAAGTTTGCGTCCTCCCAGCGGGTGACCCGTGTCCTTACGAACTCGTTGAGGACGTGGGCCTGGCAGAGGCCCTGCGCCGAGAACAGACCGGGGTACAGCGGCGCCACAACCTCCGTAATACCAAGGGCCGACGCCAAGTCCACGGCATGCAGAGGCCCTGCGCCGCCGAAGGCCAGCAGGGTGAACTCCCGCGGGTCAAACCCACGCTGCACCGACACCACTCGCAGAATCCCTTCCATCTGCGCGTTGGCCACCTCTATGATGCCTTCGGCCGCCTGAGCGACCGTCATGTCCAACCTGCCGGCTATGTGCTGTTGAATAGCCGTCTCAGCCCGTTTCACGTCCACCTCCACCTCGCCGCCCAGTAGGTGGCCCGAACCGATTCTCCCCAGCGCCACTTGTGCATCCGTTACGGTTGGCATCTCTCCTCCTCGGCCATAGCTGGCCGGGCCAGGGCTTGCGCCTGCGCTCATCGGCCCAACCTTGAGCACCCCTACGGGATCCACCCAAGCGATGCTTCCGCCGCCCGCGCTGCACTCCACCAGGTCTATCATGGCCGCCCTTACCGGGTAACCCCTGCTCCTCGTGGTGAAAGCGCCGTGCTGCTCCGTGCCCACCTCGAACTCAAAGGCAAGGCGGGGAGTGGCGTTCTCCATCAGGCTGGCCTTGGCCGTTGTGCCTCCCATGTCAAAGGAGACCAGCTTCTCCCTGCCCAACAGGCGTCCCAACTCGGCGGCGGCAAGCACACCCGCGGCGGGGCCGGACTCCGTTGTTGTATGCGGCTGCCTGATTGCAGTGCCAACGCCCACCAGTCCACCGGCGGACTGCATGATATACATGCCGGACGGCTGGGAAAGGACTCCGGCAAGCTCGCGTTCCAACCTGGCAACGTACCCTTGGAGCACCGGCGTCAAATACGCCGCCACGGCCACCGTGCTGGCGCGCTCGAACTCCCTGAACTCCGCGGCTATGCCCGACGAGATTGAGACGAACCCCTCAACACCGGCCCTGGCAAACTCCTCTTCCACGATCTGCCTGGCCCTAATCTCGTGGGTAGGGTTGGCGAAAGAGAACAGGAAGCAGATGCCCACGGAGTTTACGCCTTCCGCAATGAACTCTCTGGCCAGGTTGCGGCACTGCGCCTCGTCCAGTGGGGCCACCACTGAACCGTCCTTCGCTACCCGCTCATCCACCTCTCTTCTCAAGTATCGCGGCGCAAGGGGCTCGGCGCGGTCCACGGTGTAATCGAACTGGTCCGGCTCTATCTGCCTGCCTATTTCCAGGATATCGCGGAACCCCTTGGTGGTGATGAAACCAAGCCGGGCGCCCCTGCGCTCCAACAGGGCGTTGGTGCAGACGGTGGTGCCGTGCGCCACGTACGGGACTACCGCACTGGCCCGATGGTCGCTGTACATGCGCTGCAATCCGTCGACAAAACAGATCGCAAGGTCGTGAGGTGTCGTGGGCACCTTGACTACGGAGAGGTCGCCCGTGGACTCGTCATACCACAGGTGGTCGGTAAAGGTGCCTCCTATATCTATGCCTACGCGGAATCTGGCCACCTATCTCCTTGCCTTCCTCAGGGCCGCGGTCTCCTCTTCCAGCACCGTCCAGCTTTCCGCGTCTATAGCCACGCCGTAAACCTCCACGGCGCGCTCCAGCGATACTTTACCGTCTCGCACGTCGCTAAGCACCGCTTCCGGGTCGCGGTCCAGTGGACTTGCATAACCGCCCCCGCCTCCCGCGAACACGGTCACAACGTCGCCCTTCTTCAGGGGATAGTTAGCAGTCTCGCGGGGCAGTTCAACGGGGTCATCCGAATCGTAGTTCAGCACCAGCCTGGACAGCCCGCCCGGCCGGCCGCCGGACACGCCCGGTGCCGGTATCTTGTGTCTATTGGAATGAGTGGCCAGGTTTACGTCGGCCAGCACTTCCCAGTCCTGCCTCACGCCTACTCCTCCGCGGTACTTGCCTGCCCCTTCCGAATCCTGGATATACTCTAGGCGCAGGCCCCTCAACGGATACTGCATCTCCATTGGCTCCACCGGCAGATTGAGGACTTCATGCACCGAGTCCACGCCGTCCTTGAAAGTGCGAGCGCCGCCCCCGCCTCCAACGGTCTGGTAGTGGATGAAGTAGCGCTGGCCCTCCATGTTGCTGAAGCCCACTCCGTGAACGCCATGCCAGGGGCCCCTGGCTTTCTCCGGAAAAGCCTCCATTAGAGCAGCCAGAATGACGTCTCTAACCAGGTAGGTGGTCTCCGTCCTCGCGCCCACCGCGGAGGGAGGCTTGGCGTTGATCAAGGAATGGTCCGGCATGACCACCTTGAACGGTTTGAGAAAGCCGACGTTTATGGGCACCGTGTCGTCTACCAGGAGGTTCCTGAACACGCCGACAACCATTTGCCAGGTCCCGTGGTAAGCAACGTTTATGCCCCACTTGGCCGGTGGCCCGCTCCCCGTGAAGTCCACCTCTATCAGCGGCCTTGGGCTGTGCTTTATGGACACCTTGACCTTGACGGCTATCGGCTCGTCGCTGCCCAGGTCGTCGTCCAGGTAATCGAC
>DAOUKI010000101.1:0-9324 GCA_034421495.1 Dehalococcoidia bacterium
ACGTTCCCCTGGAGAAAGGCACCATCATGCGCTGCGACTTCGGGGCGAACTTCGGCGGCTACTTCACCGACCTAGCCAGGATGGCGGTGGTGGGCAAGCCGTCGCAGCGGCAGAAGGATACGTACGCCAAGTTCTACGAGGTGCAGCAGCGCAGCATCCAGGCGGCCCGCCCCGGGGTCACCGGCGAGGAGCTGTACGACGTTTCCATACAGGCGCACGTGGATTTGGGGCTGGGGTCTCGCGTCATGGTCGGGCATAGCATAGGCGTGACCATCCACGAGAGGCCGGTGGCTGCCCCGGGCGAACCGTGGGAGATAGAAGAGGGCATGGTGCTGTGCATCGAGAACGGCAGCACGGAGGAGCCGTACGACGAGCGGTATCACATAGAGGACACCATCCTGGTCACCAAAGACGGCTATGAGATGCTGTCCGACTACACCAACACGGAGACGATGACCGTCATAGAGTAGGCGCGCGCTAGCCTATGTGGCAGCCGATGCCGCCTTCGAATCCTTCTTCCACGCGGCCATCCGGGTAGACCACTATGGGAACGACGTCGCCGTATTTGCGCGCTTCGTCCAGGACCTCCTGGCTGAGGTCGGCGCGGCGCTCCTCGTACTCTATTCCGTCCGCGTTCCACTTGTTTAACAGCTTTACACAGGCGTCGCAGCCGTGAATTGTGAAGACAATGGGCAGCGTTGCGGTTTCTTGGTCAGCCATGCTAAAGCAACTCCTTGATGCGGCTAGAATCAGTGGGCTATGTATCCGCCGTCTATGACAAGGCCAGCGCCCGTAATGAAGGAAGACTCGTCGGATGCAAGGAAGAGCACCCCGTAGGCTATCTCCTGGGGCTGGCCCACTCTGCCCATGGGCACCTTGCTCATCACTCTCTTCATGCGCTCAGGGTCGATGAAGCCGGCCTGAAGCATGGGCGTGTCTATGGGCCCGGGATGGACCGAGTTGACGCGGACTCCCTGTGTGGCGTAACGCAGGGCTATGGACTTGGTGAAGACGTGCACCGCGGCCTTGGACGCCTGGTAACCGGGGTTGCTGGTGTCGCTGCCCACAATGCCCATCTGCGACGATATGTTGACGATGGAGCCGCCGCCCGCTTTGAGGATCTCCGGCATCGCCAGCTTGGTGCCGAGGAATACGCCCTTGGCGTTCACCGCCATCACTTCGTCCCACTCCTCCTCGGTCATGTCCTCAAGCCCGCCGCGCCCTCCGATGCCCGCGTTGTTTACCAGGACATCGAGCTTGCCAAAGCGCGATACGGTCTCGTCTATGATTGCAGTCCACTGGTCTGTCTGGGTGACGTCCAGCGGCATGAAAAACGCCTCTCCGCCAAGCTCGTTGATCTCAGCTTCCACCTTCCGGCCCTCTTCCTCCAGCACGTCCCCAATGGCGACCTTTGCGCCTTCAGCGGCCAGCAGCTTTGCCTGTGCTTCGCCGAGCCCGCGTGCTCCGCCGGATACCAGGGCAACTTTACCCGCTACTCTCATTTTCCCCTCCTGTGTTAATTCGTGTGGATAATCCTATATCGCCGTCCATCCGCCGTCCACCAGCAGCTGGGCCCCGGTGACGAAGGAGGACTCGTCGGAAGCTAGGTAGAGGGCGGCATAGGCCACCTCCTCCACTTCGCCCACGCGTCCCATGGGCACCAAGGGCAGCACCCGGCTGAGGCGCTCCGGGTCGGACAGGTTGTCGTTGGCCGGTGTCTTGATAGGCCCCGGGTGCAACGAATTGACGCGGATATTCTCCATGGCGTACTTTACGGCCAGCGCCTTTGTGAAAAGGGTGACCGCTCCCTTGGAGGCTACATACGCCGGGTCGGCGATGTCCGTGCCCACTACGCCGAACTGGGAAGAGATGTTGACGATGGAGCCGCCGCCGGCCTTTCGCATATGGGGAATGGCCTCCTTGACGCCAAAGAACATGCCCTTGTTGTTGATAGACATGATTTCGTCCCATGTCTCCACGGGCATGTCCTCAACAGTGCCGGACCTGCTGATGCCGGCGTTGTTGACCAGGATGTCGAGCTTGCCATAGCGGGATACCGCCGTTCCTATGGCGTGCCGCCACTGGCTGTTGCTCCGTACGTCCATGTGGACGAAGCGCACTTCACCGCCTGCTTCTTGAATCTGGTTCTCCGTCTGAATGCCGTCGCGCTCCCGGATATCGCCAATCACGACGCTTGCGCCTTCACTGGCGAAGAGCCTGGCAATACCGCCGCCTATGCCCCTGGCGCCACCGCTGATAAAAGCTACCTTTCCTTCAAGCCTCATTCTGGTCTCCTCCTCACCCGGAACCGGACAGTTCCCTCAGTTTACGGGCAACCTCCAACGGTGGCCCTGCTTCGCCGGGCAGATGCTCGCCCGGTACGCCCAGAGCATGATAGTCGCTCCCGCCGCAGGGGAGAAGGCCGTGCCTTCGGGCTGTTTCCGCCAGCCGGTCGCGAGTGGGCTGGTCATATTCGGCGTAGTGCACTTCCATGCCCTTCAGACCGGCGGCCCTGAGCTTTTCCAGGATATCATCCAGATTCTCCACCTGCGCCGGATGCGCCATGGCGGCAACTCCTCCCACGCTGGAGACCAGCTGTACGGCTTCTTCAGGAGTCTGCTTGACGCGCTCCGCATAGGCGGGCCCGTTGCGCCCTATATACTTGTCAAACGCCTCTTTGGGTAGGGAGATGTAGCCGTTTTCGACCATGGCTTGCGCTATGTGAGGCCGGCCTATGGCCCCTTGGCCCGCTATCTCCTTGACGCGCTCCCAGTCCAGGGGCAGTCCAAGCTCACCGAGCCTGTCGACCATCTCTCTGGCCCGTCCGATGCGGGAATCTCGGAAGTCGCGGAGCTTGGCCTGGAACTCCGCGTTTTCGTGGTCTAAGTAGTAGCCGAGTATGTGTATCTCGTTGCCCGGGATGTCGGTGCTGAGTTCTATACCAGGGATGACGTGCAACTGAGGGTGCGCTTTGGCCGCTTCCCACGCCGCTTCCAAGCCGTCGGTGATGTCGTGGTCGGTGACGGCGACCACTTTCAGGCCGCGCCCGGCGACGAACCGTATCAACTCGGCAGGCGACAGCCTGCCGTCGGACTCCGTGGTATGCAGATGTAGATCGACCTCAACCGGCATATGGGCCCGGCACCTCACGTCTCATGGTAGAGGCTGGGCAAATGCGGACGCATTTACCCAGCCTGCGGCTTCAAGGGATACTACTTAGCGTACTCTATGTTGCGGGTTTCCCGGATTACGGTCACCTTGATCTGACCGGGATAAGCAAGCTCATCCTCTATTTTCTTCACCACATTGCGCGCCAGGCCTGCGGCGGCCACGTCGTCCAAGGCTTCCGGCTGTACCATTATGCGTACTTCACGGCCGGCTTGGATGGCGTAGCATCTCTCAATGCCGTCGAAGCTATTGGCCACGCCCTCAAGGGCTTCCAGGCGCTTCATGTAGTTCTCCAGGGTGTCCCGCCGTGCTCCGGGCCTGGCCGCGCTCACGGCGTCGGCTGCTGAGACAAGGAAAGCCTCCACGGAGCTCATGTGGTCGTTGTGGTGCTCCAATATGCAGGTCTCCACGGCCTCCGGCACCCCGTACTTGTGGGCTACTGCGGCGCCAATCTCGGCGTGGGGGCCTTCCACTTCGTGGGTCAGCGCTTTGCCGATATCGTGAAGCAGGCCGCCCGCCCTGGCAATCTCAATGTTGGCGCCTACTTCCGCGGCCAGCATGCCCGATATGTAGCCCACTTCCATGCTGTGCTGCAGGATGTTTTCGCCGTAGCTGTAGCGATACTTCAACCGGCCCAGAAGCTGTATGAGCTCGCGGTGCATGCCGCGCACACCGGACTCCACGGCGGCGCGCTCGCCCTCTTTGAGGATGGTCTCTTCCACCTCTTGATGGGCTCTGTTGACCACGTCCTCTATCCTGGCCGGATGAATGCGGCCGTCCTGCACAAGTTTGCCAATAGCGATCCTGGCAATTTCTCTGCGGACCGGATCGAAGCATGAAACCATGACGGCCTCGGGTGTGTCGTCGATAATGAGGTCGACACCGGTAGCCGCTTCAATGGCCCTTATATTGCGTCCTTCCCGGCCAATGAGACGACCTTTCATCTCATCATTGGGCAGGGGTACGACAGCGGTGGTTGTCTCCGAGACTACCTCGGAAGCGAGACGATGTATGGAGGAGGCGAGGATTCGCCGGGCTTTGTGGTCGGCTTCGTCCTTTGCCTGCTGCTCCACATCCATGTAGCGACGAGCTACTTCGTGCTGTATCTCTCCTTCGGCGCGCTTGAGCAACTGTTCCCTAGCTTCTGCGCTGGAGAGGCCGGATATGACCTCCAGTTGCTCCTGCTCTTTCCGAACAAAATCTTCCAGTTCTCGTCTAAGTCCGTCTAGCTCCCGGTCTCGCTCATTTACAGACCGTTCCCGTTTTTCCAGACCTTCGCTTCGCCGCTCCAACTGCTCCTTGCGGTTGCTCAGCCCCCGTTCCTGCCGTCGCAGTTCAGAGCGGCGCTCCCTAAGGTCATGTTCCTCAGAAGTCCTGTGCTTCAAGGCCTCTTCCTGGGCCTCTAGGAGGATTCGCTTCTTCTGCTCCTCCGCATCTTGAATGATGCCTTGCGACTTCTGCGCGGCTGTTGCCAATCCTCTCTTGTTCAGGAAGGATTGTGCGAGATAACCACCTGCTGCCCCCAGCCCCAGAGCCGGAAGGACGATCAAGACGACTAATACGTCCATAAAACCACCGTCCTTTCGCTCCACCGCGTGGCGTAGTATAAAGATTCGCCCGCGGGGACTAGTAAGCAGTTTCAGATTACCGCCGTTGGAGATGGGGTGTCAAGTTCGCGCTTGGAGTGCCCGCTATTAAAGGGCGCTGAAGAGAGCCGACGAAAAAGGCTCCAACCATGTCAGGTTGGAGCCTTTACAATTCCGATAATGTTGAGCAGTTTAGCTGCTTGGGCCTGAGCCTTGCTGGCCCTCTTTGCCGATGCCTTCCATGTCCAGGGTGTTGATGAAGTCGGTGAAGGCAGATATGCGGCGCAAGTCCTCTTCCCTTAGCTGCTGGGGCTTGTTGTCCTCGTCCTCGGGAGCTATGGGCTTGCCGGACTCGTCAAGCTTGATGCCCGCCCTGTCCATGACCGACTCGTCGGCAAAGATCGGACAGCCCTTGCTTATCTCAGGCGAATAGTCTTCGTGGTACTTGCGCTGTTGGGCGACAAACGCCTCGGCCTCAGCAATAGAGGCGAACTGCCGCCTATCGCCATTCGGATCAACCAGGAAATAGCCCTGACGTACGGCCAGAGCGATGGCATCGCTCGGCCTTGAATCGACGTCTACCGACTTGCCGTCCACGCGAATGGAGACTTTGGCAAAGAAGGTATCGTTCTGGAGGTCGTTTACCGTGATATGGAGGACAGACGCGCCCAGGCTGCTGATGACGGAGTCGAGCAGATCATGCGTAAGAGGGCGGGGAAGGGAAACGTCCTGTAGTTTAATGGCTATGGATTCTGCCTCGGATTGGCCTACCCAGATAGGGAGATAGCGGTCCGAATCCTTTTCCTTGAGAATCACTACTCGTTGGTAGTTCATCAAGCTCACTCGAATGCTATCTATTACCATTTCCAACATTCTAAGAGTCCAAGCCTCCTCAACGAGTGGGAAACATCTTACGCTGACGCATTGGGGCTGTCAATTGGACGGGCAAGCGGGCATACGGGCAAGGATACGCTATGCTGCATCAAGTGGTCATGGAGGCGTTCCAGCGTTTGCTATTCTCTGCCAGGGGGAAGCCGTCCACGGCTTAGGCGAGTTTCCACATTGACACTAGCGCCGTTTTAACCTAGTCTGATGACTAGTCAGCACGAATGGATAATAGAGGTTAACCATGAGCAAGAGATGGCCGGTCCAGGATGCCAAAGCGAGGTTCAGCGAGCTTCTGGACACCACCCTGACGGAAGGGCCGCAGATTGTAACCAAGCGAGGTGTGGAAGCCGCCGTGTTGCTTCCCATTGAGCAGTGGCGGAGGCTGGAGCGGATGACGAAACCGGATCTGAAAGAGTTGCTGCTTGCCTCTGAGGCACGAACCGAGACCCTTACGGCAGAGCGCCAACAGCGCCGCCGCCGACCACCCGTAGCAGTGGAGTAGCCCATGTACCTCTTGGATACCAACGTGGTTTCGGAGCTGCGCCGCCCCCGCCCGCATGGCTCAGTTCTGGATTGGATTGCAGACGTGCCGGCGGAGCAGCTCTTTGTGTCTGCCGTTACGGTTGGCGAAATACAGGCGGGGATTGAGATCACTCGCGAGCAGGATGCAGCCAAGGCTGAGGAGTTGGGAGCGTGGCTGGACAAGGTCCTGGCTTCCTACGGAATACTCCCAATGGATGCGCTCGCCTTCAGGGAGTGGGCGCGGCTGATGCACAGGAGATCAGGCGCTATGACCGAAGACGCCATGATAGCGGCGACAGCCATGGTTCATAGGTTGACGGTGGTCACCAGAAACGTGGCCGACTTTGACGACCTTGGTGTTGACTATGTGAATCCGTTTGGAAGTGGATAGGCAGGCCGGATCCCGTTCGCTCCAAGACCACAGCCTCCCCTGGATGCCCGTGTCAAGCACTGGAATGACGGGTGTGTTTTGCAATCGGGAGGCTTGGGATTCTTCGGTGGTATGAAGGCTAAGGGGTCTGACCGACTCCTCAGCATGACAAAACAGGCGGACGGGCGGGCCCTGGGAGTGAAGCAAGCTTCCTAGACGGCGTTGTCCGGGGGACGCTCGTCGGAGGATTCCGCCTCTTCGGTTGGCTGGAACTGCTTCAGACCTTCCAGGAAACCGAGGTAGTTGCTCCGCGTCTCCTCCAAGTGGTCGCCGCCAAACTTTTCCAAGAATGCGCCGATGAGGACCAGCGCCATGGTGGACTCGCCTATGACGCAGGCGGGCGGCACCTGGCAGACGTCGCTGCGCTCGTAGTGTGCCTGCACCCGTTTTCCCGTCGCCATGTCCACGGAGGGGAGCGGTTTGCTTAGCGTGGATATCGGTTTCAACGCCACGCGCGCCACTACAGGCTCTCCGTTGCTCATTCCGCCCTCTATACCACCGGCGCGGTTGGTAATGTGATGGAAGGGGCGGGCGTCGCCGTCCCACGGTTCTATGATGTCGTGCACCTCTGAGCCGGGCTTTTCCGTGTTGGCGAACCCGGTGCCTATTTCGACGCCTTTCACGGCGTTGATGCTCATCATTGCCTGGGCTATCTGCCCGTCCAGCTTTCGCTCCCAGTGAACGTGGCTGCCCAGTCCCACGGGCACTCCGTAGGCGGCCACTTCGAATACCCCGCCGGCCGTATTGCCCGTATCGCGGGCGTGGTCTATGTGGCGCATCATCCGTTCCGCCGCCTCGGCATCGGTGCAGCGCACCGGGGAGTCCTCGACCGCCTGCCAGTCGATATCTTCCGGCACGTCTGCCTTGACATCGCCGATGGACACGACGTGGCTGTGTATGCGGATGCCGAACTCCTCCAGGAAACGTCGCGCCACCGCACCGGCGGCAACCCGCGCCGCCGTCTCACGGGCGCTTGCCCGTTCCAGCACGTTGCGCACGTCGTGGTGGCTGTACTTCATCACGCCGGGGAAGTCGGCGTGGCCGGGCCGCAGCCGCGTCACCAGTCGAATCTTGGCGTCTTCGCCCACAGGCTCTATCGACATGGCCTCGGTCCAGTTGGCGAAGTCGCGGTTCTCTATCCACATTCCTATGGGACTGCCCAGCGTGCTGCCGTGCCGCACCCCGGACAGTATCTCCGCCTTGTCGCGCTCTATCTGCTGCCGCGGCCCCCGCCCATACCCCTGCTGGCGTCGCGCCATGTCGCGCAGTATGTACTCTTCACTGAGGGGCAGCCCTGCCGGGACGCCCTCAACGATCACGGTCAGTCCTTTCCCATGCGATTCACCCGCTGTTAGATAACGAAACATTTGCGATTCCCTTCAAATGGCTAATCTACATCCGATAAGCTTACCACGAACGGGTAAGCTCCGTTCCGTTGGGAGGCTCAGGACGAACTGGCTGACAACACCCGCCGCGCCGCTTGGAACATCACCTCCACAGGCGCCTCCCGTCCTGTCCAGAGGCGGAAGGCCTCGGCGCCCTGGTAGATTAGCATGGGCAGACCGCCCAGGGTACGCGCGCCTGCCCTGGCGGCTGCTTGCAACAGCGGTGTCTCCTCCGGATTGTATACAAGGTCGTAGACCAGTGAGCTTGGGGGGATAGCATGGCCGGGCAGCGGCGTCTCCTTCTCACCCGGGACGTGGCGCATGCCCAGAGTGGTGCAGTTCACGATAAGGTCCCACCCGTTCGACAGTTCCGCCGGCTCTAGCAGGACTGCATCTGCGTTTCGTGGGCTGTCCAGCGCATCGATAAGCCGGTGCGCCCGCTCCACGGTCCTGTTGGCGATGGTCACCTGTCCAGCCCCCTCTTTGAGCAGGCCGTACACAACCGCCCGCGCCGAGCCGCCTGCGCCGAGGACCAGCGCCCGCTTGCCTTGTGGCTGGAAACCGGCGTCTTCCTGCAGCGCTCTGAGGAAGCCGGTCACGTCCGTGTTGTGCCCCGTCAGCCTGCCTTCCCGGTTCACTATGGTGTTCACCGCGCCCGTGTCTTGCGCAGCCTGCGATACCTCGTCCAGAAACGGCACCACCGCTTGCTTGTGCGGGACTGTCACGTTCGCCCCCAGAAGGCCGGGGCCTCTCAGAGACTCCATCCGCTCAGCGAGGGCGTCGGGTGGGGTTTCCCAAGCCAGGTAACTGGCGTCGATTCCCAGGTGGTCGAAAGCGGCTTGCTGGAAGGCGGGAGACGCCGAGTGGCGCAGCGGGTAGCCGATGATTCCTACCGTGGAGGTCATGACTGGTTGCGTCGGCTGTCCAGGTAGCTTTGCAGGATTATAGCGGCGGCTGCGGCATCCAGCCGGCCCCTGTTGCGCGACGGCGCTACACCTGCCTCGTGGAGGCGTCTCTCGGCCTCTTCCGAGGAGAAACGCTCGTCCCAGACATCCACCGGCATGGGCGCGACGGCATCCTTCACCTCTTCGTAGAAGCGGCGGGTCTTCTTCGCCTGGTGGCCTTCAGAGCCGTCCAGAGAAAAGGGCATGCCGACCACAATCCGTTCAGCCTCTTCCTCAGCGGCGATTTTGACGATGGTCTCCACGTCTTTCTTCAGGTTTTGCCTGAAGATAGCGGTGTATGGCGTGGCCAGCAGACCGGAGTAGTCGCATATGGCAACCCCGATACGCCGTTCGCCAACGTCCAGCCCAAGTACCCTCATGCTATCTGGCGGCCCAGTATG
>DAOUKI010000102.1:0-3484 GCA_034421495.1 Dehalococcoidia bacterium
GGGAACCGCCCCCATGCTCGTTGGACAGCCGCGCCGCCCTTTCCAGGAGCCTGCTGTGCAGATAGAAAACGTCCCCGGGATAGGCTTCCCGTCCGGGAGGCCTGCGCAGCAGCAGCGACAGCTGGCGGTACGCCCAGGCATGTTTGGATAGATCGTCGTAGATGATCAGCGCGTCCTTGCCCTGCTCCATGAACTCTTCGCCTATGGCGCATCCGGCATACGGAGCAAGGTACTGCAGAGGCGCGGGGTCGGAAGCGTTGGCGGCCACGACCACGGTGTGTTCCATGGCCCCGTTCTGCTCCAGGATAGCCACGGTCTGGGCAACTTTGCCCACGCGTTGCCCTATCGCCACGTAGATGCAGATCAGGTCGCCGCCCTTCTGGTTGATGATGGAGTCAAGGGCTATGGCGCTCTTGCCTGTCGAGCGGTCTCCAATGATCAGCTCTCTCTGGCCGCGGCCTATCGGGATCATGCTGTCGATGGCTTTGATGCCGGTTTGCACCGGCACGTTCACCGCTTGGCGGGTCACCACGTTGGGCGCAACGCGCTCTATGGGGCGCGTGTTCTCGGTTCTCAGAGGGCCTTTGCCGTCTATGGGCCTGCCCAATGCGTCGACCGTACGGCCGATGAGGTCGTCCCCTACCGGGACCTCGGCAACGCGGCCCGTGGAGCGCACTTCATCGCCCTCTTTTATCTCGGAGTCGTCGCCCATGATGGCGGCGCCCACGGCGTCCTCTTCCAGGTTCATGGCCATGCCAATGACGTCTCCGGGAAAAGCCAGCAGCTCCGTGTACTGAACTCCTCCAAGGCCGTGAATCCTGGTTATGCCGTCGCCCACCTCGGTGACTGTGCCCACGTCCACCATGGTCAAGTCGCCGCCAAACTCTTCAATTTGACGCTTTATTACAGCAGCCAGGTCCTGGCCTCTTGTGGTCATAGCTCCATCTCTCCCGTTCTAACTTGGGGTTGCCAGCACGCTTCGCCGCAGCGATTGCAGCCTTCCGCGCGCGCTCCCATCGATGATCCTGTCTCCGATTTTAACGAGCACACCACCAAGGACCTCTTCATCCGTCCTGGTGGTGAGCACAACTTCCTTATCCAACAGAGCGCTCAACTGCCGGCCCAGCCTCTCCCTCTGCCCTTCATCCAAATCAAGGGCCGCCGTAACCTCAGCGCGCTCCCTGCCCTGGCTCTCGTCCAGCAGCCGCTGATACTCACTGAGTATGCCGGGCAGCGCCGTCAAGCCGCCCTTTGAAGTGAGCAGACCCAGCAGGTTGAGCACCGTTGGGCTCAGATCCTTGAGGGTGTCCTGCAGCAATTGAAGCTTGCGGGCCAGGCTCACTTTGGGCAGTTGAAGGAAGGCCATAGTCTCGCTATCGCTCAGGGCTTCAGACGCCGTTTGCAGTTCGACAAGCCACTCTTCCAAGCGGCCTTGCTCCTCTGCAATGGCAAACGCCGCCTGGGCGTAGCGCTTGGCTACAGGCCTTCGAGCCATCAGCCTTCGTCCCTCTGGAATAGATCGCTTTCCGACAAGGTCTGCTCAATAAGGTCTTTGTGAGCATCCTTGTCCAGCGAGCGGCGCACCACGCGTTCGGCAGCCAGTATAGCCAGGTCGGCGAACTGCTGCCGCACCTCCTCTACCGCTGCGTCGCGCTCTCTTTGTATTTCGGAGCGGGCATTGGAAAGAAAGGCATCCGCTTCCGTACGAGCCTTCTCTCGCTCTTCGTCGCGGAACCTCTGAGCCGATTGCCTGGCCTGTTCAATCAAGCCTTGCCCCTCTCGGCGCGCCTCCCTGATCTGCTCCTCCATCTCTTGCTGGCGCTGGGCAGACTCCACCTGTAGGTTTTGGGCCTGCTCCATGCTCTCTTTGATGCGCTGCGAACGCTCATCAAGAACACGCAGGATGCGCTTATAGCCCACCAAGTACAGTATGACCAGCAGGATGGTAAAGTTGACCAGATAGACCACCAAGCTTGGTATATGGAAGCCTAGTTCTGCCATACCCCTCTCCGTTTTGTGCTAGGTCTGCCGACCTACAAGTTTATGCCACTAGGGCTAAGATAATCGCCACTACCAGGGCATAGATGCCCAGCGCCTCAGCGAACGCGATAGCCAGGATCATGTTCGTCTGCACTGCGCCACGGGCCTCCGGGTTGCGTCCGATTGCATTCATTGCACCGGCGCCCAGAATACCTATGCCAATTCCTGGACCTAACATACCCAGTCCAGCGGCTAGTCCGGCGGCAAGCAACTTCAAGGCATCTGCTTCAGGCATGAGTCCCCCTTTTTGTTGAACTGCGTGTTTTTTTAATCCTGACGGGAGGTGGCGGCGTACAAGGCAAGTCCAATGCCAGCCCCCACCATTCCTATCACCACTATAACCAGCGCCAGAATGATAATTTCCATATCAGCTCCTCAGCCCGGAAGGCTAGTGGCCTTCCTCTGCTTCATGTTCATGAGGCGTAACCGCCGTGGTTACGAACACCAGCGTGAGACCGGCGAATATCAACGCCTGGATGAACCCGACCAGCAACTCCAATCCGTAGAACGGCAACGAGAACGCAAACGGTATCAGGAACGCCGTAACCAGCAGCAGTATCTCACCGGCGGTCATATTACCAAACAACCTGAACGTAAAGCTCACTATACGTATGAACTCGCTCAACGCCTCCAGCAAACCGACGAATACGTCTATCACTCCTTCGAATATGCGGCCCTTGAGCAGGGCCCCGAACCGGAAGAACTTCCCGAAGTAGGACAGTCCCAGGGCTCTGATCCCCCAGAACTCTACAAACACAAAGGAGACCAGCGCAAGGGCAAGCGGCATGTTCAAATCGGTGCCGGCGGGGCGCAGCGTGTGCCGCGCCAGGTGGTCGCCCTCCACAACGCCAAAGCTCTGGTAGATGGGCACCAGTCCCAGCCAGGCGTTTACTATCACATACAAGAAGATGGTGGCAAACAGGGGGAAGAACACCCTGGCGTACTTGGGGCCAGCCACGCTCTCCACAAAGCCGTACATCCCGCCGATTATGGATTCCACAAAGTTCTGCAATCCCCTGGGAGGTTTGTCAGCGCTTATGTTGCGCGTGCCGAAGTAGAAGAGGAGTATCAGCACGGCGCTCGCCACCAAAGAAGAGAGGATGGTGTTGGTCAGTATGAGCCGGTTGGGCAGCTTGTGAAGCTCCTCCGCTTCATGGGCGTCCGCATCCAGTACGGGTTGCGGAGGAAGGTGGACTTCAGGGGTGGGAAGGAACGGCTTGCCGTCCTCTCCTCCAAACAGAGCGGTCCCTATGGCTCCTATTACGAATCCAAAAACAAAGAGGGCTAGAAGGGCTAGGCCAAGGGCTCTTATCAGGTTCTTAGTATCCATTGATCAGCTATAGATGCCGCCCTATCACTGGTCGTCTGTATCTTCAACCCCTTTGAAAAGAGGCTCAACCATTCTGTACAGTCCGTAAAATGCAGCCACGGTGCCCAGCAAGAC
>DAOUKI010000103.1:0-21975 GCA_034421495.1 Dehalococcoidia bacterium
CGGCTCTTGGGTTGTTTGTCTCCAATGATAGTGCTATAATCCCGTTAGTTATTGGTTCTCCAACCTCAATTGTTTGCTTGAAAAAGTGGGTTTCGTCCCACTTTTTTGTTCAGTTGGAGGGTTGTTGAACAGAGCATACGAGGAGGTGGCTGGCTATGAAGAGCGACTTTTTGATCGCGCTAACCCAGCTTGCCGCAGAAAGAGGCCTGCCCAGGGAGATGGTGCTTGGCGCCATTGAAGCTGCACTGGCCTCCGCCTACAAGCGAGATAATCTGGCCGCCAGCCAGAATATTTCGGTCAGCCTGAACCCAGGCACGGGTGACATCCGGGTCTATGTTCTCAAGAACGTGGTAGGCGACGTTGAAGACGACAAGACGGAGATGACCCGCGCCGAGGCTAAGAAGTTTAAGTCGGATGCCGAGATCGGCGATATCATCAAGATAGAGTCCACCCACAACCTCTCCGGACGCATTGTTGCCCAGACCGCCAAGCAGATGGTCATGCAGCGTCTCCGCGAGGCGGAAAGAGAGCTGGTTTTCGAGGAGTACTCGGACCGCTCGGAGGACGTGGTGACAGGCACTGTCCAGCGTATCGAGGCGCGGCAAACCGTCGTTGACCTTGGCCGTACCGAAGCCGTGCTGCCTGACCGCGAGCAGGTCTCTACGGAAAGGTATCGCCAGGGGCAGAAGATGAAGTTCTACATAGTGGAGGTGGCAAGGACCGCCAAAGGGCCTGAGATCATAGTCTCCAGGTCCCATAGGAACCTGCTCAAACGCCTCTTTGAGATGGAAGTCCCTGAAATATACAACGGCATAGTGGAGATCAAGGCCATCGCCAGGGAGCCCGGCTCCAGGAGCAAGGTGGCCGTGGTCGCTTTACAGGAAGGCGTTGATGCCGTGGGTTCCTGTGTCGGCCTGAGGGGCATAAGAATCCAGAATATAGTCAACGAGCTTCAGGGCGAAAAGATAGACGTGGTGCAGTGGCACCGCGACCCTTCCTCCTTCATCTCCAATGCGTTGAACCCGTCGCAGGTGCTATACGTCTCCTTGAATGAAGAGGAGAACAACGCCACCGTGGTTGTGCAGGACAAGCAGCTTTCCTTGGCCATAGGCAGGGAGGGACAGAACGCCAGGTTGGCGGCCAAGCTGACCGGCTGGAAGATAGACATTCTCAGCTCCGCCGACGTTGAGTTGGAGCGTCTGCGCAAGCCCGCTCCCGCTCCGGTGGTTGCCGAACCCGTATCGGAGGTTCCAGCCGAGCCGGTAGAGGTCTTGGATGAAAAGGTCGAGGTGGAACCGGCGGTGGCTGCGGACGCAGCGGTGCCCGTGGCTGAGGTGGAGCCGGTCGAAGTTGAGATGGAAGAGTTGGCGGCAGAGGAACAGCCCGCTGTGGTAGAGGTTGAGGAGGAGGCGCTGGCGCCGGTGGCTGTCGAAGATGATTGGTCGGACTTCACTATAGAAGAAGAGGTAGTTGAAGAAGAGGTTGAAGAGGTGGAGGAGATTCCTCTCACGGACGATATTTGGCAAGTGCCTCAGCTTACTCCCACAGGGGGAGGTTCCCAGATTAGGTTTGCCGAGGACCTCATAGTGCCCAGGGGCGGTGAAGGACGGCGTGGCAGAGGGGGCAGGCGGGGCAAACGCCGCAAGGGCGCCGCAACATAACAGCCGGCAATAAGCTAGTGGGGGAGGGCAGTGCGGCAGCGTCATAGACCTCTGAGGCGTTGTGTGGCCTGCGGCAGGCAGGCTGTGCAAAAAGAGCTTGTACGAATTGTCAGGACTTCCCTTGGAGAAATACTGGTTGACCAGGGGAGGCGAAAGACCGCGGGGCGCGGGGCCTATCTGTGCGGAACGAGTGAATGCTGGGAGCAGGGACTGAACAAAGGTAGGCTGGAACACTCGCTCAAGGGTAAGCTCATCGCGGGTGATAGGGAAAGGCTGCAAGAATTCGCCAAGACCTTAGACAGCCAGGAATAGGTTGGATTTGCCATGGAAAGAGAATCTCAGGCCACACAGACAACAGACAAACCCCAAGCGCAGCAGGAGCAGCGCGCCAGGACAACCGTCCGGATCGTCAGGATACCTGAAGCTATCACCGTGGCAAACTTTGCCGAGATGCTCAAGGTTAGCCCCATAGACATGATGAAACAGCTCATGCGGGCTGGAATCATGGCCAACATAAACCAAGCCGTCGACTTTGACACGGCGGCGGCGCTGGCTCCACTATTCGGCTACAAGGTGGCTCCATTGGAGGAAAGAGCAAGGAAGTCCACCGGTGTAGAAGAGGCGGAAGAGGACGCATCTGCGCTGGAGGAAAGGTCTCCCGTGGTCACTATCCTGGGTCACGTGGACCACGGCAAGACAACGCTTCTGGACAACATTCGCAAGACCAGGGTAGTTGAGCGAGAGGCCGGAGGCATCACTCAACACATCGGCGCTTACCAGGCCGAGTACAACGACCGGACCATTACTTTCTTGGACACCCCTGGGCATGAGGCCTTCACCACCATGAGGGCGCGCGGTGCGGAGGTTACGGATATAGCCATTCTGGTGGTGGCCGCGGACGACGGAATAATGCCGCAAACCGTGGAGGCAATAGACCACGCCAGAGCGGCCGAAGTCCCCATTGTGGTAGCCATAAACAAGATAGACCGTCCCAACGCGGACATAGACCGGGTCAAGCGACAGCTTTCGGAGAACAACCTACTCATTGAAGAGTGGGGCGGCGACGTTATCGCGGTACCGGTGTCGGCTGTGACCGGAGAAGGCGTGGACGACCTGCTGGAGAACATCCTTGTCGTCTCCGAAATTTCGGACTTCAAGGCAAACCCCAGCCGCTCCGCACAGGGAGTGGTGTTGGAGGCCAAGCTGGACAAGAGCCGCGGCCCCGTGGCCACTATGCTGGTCAAGAGCGGCACCCTCAACGTGGGCGATATCCTGGTCATAAGCTCAATTACCGGTAGAGTCAAAGCGCTTGTAGACTATGCAGGCAAACGAATACGTTCCGCCGGGCCGTCCACTCCTGTCGAAGTGCTTGGCCTGAACCAGCCCCCAGCCGCCGGCGACACCTTCAAGGTAGCGCCGAGCGAAAGGGAGGCCAGAACGGCGGCGCAGATTGCGCAGCGGCAGCACGAGTCCAGGCGTCAGGTGAGCTTGGAAGACATAATGAGCCGCATCCGCACCGGAGAAACAAAGGAGCTGAACCTGGTGCTCAAGGCTGACGTGCAGGGAAGCATAGAAGCCGTTCGCGACGGCATCCTTCAGTTGAGCACGGACGAGACCCAGGTCCGCATCATCCACGCCGCTTCCGGCTCCATAACGGAGAGCGACGTGTTCCTGGCCCTAGCCTCGGAGGGCATAGTCATCGGCTTCAACACCACGATACAGCAGAGCGCCCGCCAGGTAGCAGACGCCGAAAACGTGGAAGTGCGGTTCTACAGCATCATCTATCAGCTATTGGATGACGTACAGAGCACAATAAAGGGCATGGCCGCTCCCACGGTGAGAGAGGTGATAGACGGCCACGCCACGGTCAGAGCCGTCTTCAGCCGCGGCAGGAACTCCAAGATAGCCGGCATCTATCTCACGGACGGCCGGGTCGTGAGGAACTCCTCGGCCCGTCTATCGCGCAACGGCAGCGTAATATTCGATGGATCTATATCTAGCCTGCGCCACTTCAAAGACGACGTCCGCGAGCTGACTTCGGGATACGAAGGCGGCGTCATGCTAAACGGCTTCAACGACTTTGAGGAAGGGGACACCCTGGAGTTCCACCGGCAGGAGCAGGTCTCCTAACAGCGATTCCGGTCTCCAGGCCTCTACGGCTTCAAGCTCCATTCCCAACTCCCAAGGACATTCCAATGAGCAGGCGAATTGAACGTGTCAACGAGCTGGTTCGCAAGGAACTGAGTAGTCTGCTGGCAACCGAAATGAACGATCCCAGGCTGCCCCTGCTGGTCAGCGTTACTCATGTTGACGTCTCAGCGGATCTGCGCCAGGCCAAAGTCTACGTGAGCGTGATGAGCCATGAAGAGGAGAAGCGCTCCACCGTCGAGCTTCTTCAAAGAGCATCCGGTTTTCTTCATAGAGAGCTTAAGGCCAGAGTCGCTTTGCGCTATGTTCCCGTGCTCTCTTTCCGTCTGGACGAGTCCATAGAGAAGGGCCTGCAGATGCTTCAGTTCATGGATAACGTTGAATCGGAGAGGTCGGCCAGTTGAAACGGCCCAGCCACGGTATCTTCAACGTGGACAAGCCGCCGGGCATCACCTCCATGGACGTGGTGCGCCAGATCAAGCGGTTCTCCTCTCAGCGGCACGTGGGACACGCCGGGACGCTTGATCCGGTGGCCACGGGAGTCTTGCCCGTTTGCCTGGGCCAGGCCACCCGCCTCATGCAGTTCATTGTCAACACCGGCAAAGAGTATCTGGCCACCGTCCATCTGGGCGTATCCACCGATACTTACGACAGCTTAGGCGAAGTAACCGGCAGGCAAGACGCCTCGGACGTAACCGCCGGGATGATAGAGGCGGCCCTGGCGCCTTTGAGAGGCGTCGTCGAGCAGACACCCCCCGCCTTCAGCGCGCTGAAGAAGCAGGGACGCCGTCTCTATGCGCTGGCGCGAGACGGCGTTGCCGTGCAGGCCCCTCCCAGGACGGTTGAAGTGCTCAAGCTGGAACTGGTTGAGTGGCAACCGCCGCAGGCCACGCTTTCCGTGCAGTGCAGCCGAGGGTTCTACGTACGTTCCCTGGCCCATGACCTGGGGCAGGCGCTGGGATGTGGAGCCCACCTCTCTCAGTTGCGCCGTCTGCGTACCGGCCCTTTCTGCGCTGATGACGCCACCCCCTTGGAGGCGCTGAAGGCCTCTTTGGAGAACGATGCCTGGGAACCGCTGCTCCTACCCCCGGATTACGTTGTGCTCCACTTGCCCGCCGTCCAAATGGACTCCTGGGAGGCGAGCCAAGTGACGCACGGCCAGGCCGTCCCCCTGAGTCCCGGCACTCACTACACGTCGCATCTTCAGGAGGCGAGGGCATACAGCCGCGACGGTCTTTTCGTTGCTCTGATGAGGTTCGACCGGGCCGATGCAGTATGGCGGCCGTTCAAGGTGTTCAACATGGACACACCTTCTCCTTACAGCAGCCACAATCCTCTGGTTTGAGCGGCGGACGCTCTCCGCATCACCTATCTGACATGGCCTCGATGAGCTGGCCGTGAACTTCTGGCCAGCCTATGACCACCACCGGAAATTCGCCGTCCTGGCTCCAATCGAGGGGGGCTCCCGATGCATCCGTCGCCACGATCCCCAGCTCCGCCGCGATGAGCGCTCCCGCCGCTAGGTGCACCGGGGTTATCCTGTAGAACACCGCCGCGGCGAGCCGTCCCAGGCATATCTGTGCAACGGGGAAAGCCGCGGATGAGAACGAGTTGATTTGTCCCACGCCGCCGACCCAGTCCAGGCTTCCCGCCAGCGCTCGCTTCCATTCCGCGCCGCCGTCTATCTCCAGGGCAACGGTGACCTCCGACAGCCTGTCGCCAGGCGGAGAGGATGTCCAGATGCGCCCGTTTCTCGATACACCGCGCCCCTTGACCACGGTCAACTGGTCTTGCTGCGCCGGTAGAGTGAGGACGCCAAGCTCCAGGCTTCCGCCTTGGCGCAGCGCGATGCTCACTCCCCAATGCGCCAGCCCGGTGCTGAATGGTACTGTGCCGCAGAGCGGGTCGACCAGCCAGGTCAGCCCGTCGTCTTCAGCGGGCGTATGACTCTCCTCCGATAGGATGGCGCCCGGTACGCTGTGGACTTTGAGAACCTGGGTTATCGCCTGGTCAGAAGCTATGTCCGCATCCGTAACCAGGCCGCCCCCGTCTTTCGTCCAGCTATTCAAGGGGGGCTCTCCTGTCTTCTGCCTGAACCGCACACGCAGCGTCTCCGCGGCCTCTCTGGCAGCTACCAGCGCCGCCTCCAGCGCCTTGACCCTGTCCAGCCCCTGCTCTTTGCTATTCATCGTCGCTGCCTGCCAGGTCTTTGGTCAGAGAGTTGGGCATGACGAGCTCCATATCATCAAGCGACCAGTCGCCGCTCTTGAGCAACGTCCTCACGACCTGTCTTGGAGAGTAGACGGTCATCGGCAGCCCGAATGCGCCAATGACCTGCCCCGTGATGTTGGAAGCGGCCTCTGTACAGAGATACGCTATCTTGGGAGCGTTCCGCTCCGCTGAGCGAGCGTCTTCAATGACGGGAGCGTCTGAGGGGTGCCCCCACTGCTCTATGTAGGCTCTGGCCGTCTCCGGCATGCCCTCCGTCATTCTGGTATCGGCCCCGGGGAGGACGGCGTTGGCCGTGATGTTGTAAGGAGCCAGCTCCTTTGCCAGGGATAGGGCAAGGCCAACCTGCCCCGCTTTGGCCGCCGAGTAGTTGGCCTGACCCAGGTTGCCCAGTGCCGACACCGACGAAAAGAGCAGAATGCGACCGTAACTCTGCCGCACCATGTGAGGCACGGCCTGGCGTACAAGGTTGAACGCTCCATACAGGTGGACCCGGACGACGTCGTCCCACTCCTCCTCCGACATGTTGAACACCATTCTGTCTCTAAGGATACCTGCCGCGTGGCAGACGATATCCAATCTGCCGTAGGCGGCCAGGGCCGCTTGTACTATGCGCCCCGCACTTTCAAACGTGGCTACGGAATCGTAGCTGGGGCTGGCCTGGCCGCCTACGGCTATTATCTGTGAAACGACAGCATTGGCCGGAGCCTCTGAAGCTCCGGCTCCGCTCAGCGCGCCTCCCAGGTCGTTGACCACCACGGAGCAGCCTTCAGCGGCCAGCCGCCTGCTCACGGCGCCTCCTATGCCTCCTCCCCCTCCGGTGACCACAGCGACCCTGCCTTCCAGCCTGTTGCTCACCGCGGCCCTCCCTCCGGGAAGAGATGCCTGGGCGCCAGCGATGCAATCTCTTCCACCGAGAACACCTCCGCGCTGTAGAGGGCACGGGCTACGGCTGGCTTGGAGTACAGGTAGAACTCGTCAGTGCTAGCGCCGAACACGTGACCGCTGACCCGGGCCGTCGCATCCGTGCAGAGATAGGCGGCAAGGAGAGCGGCGTTCTTGGCGTCGCTGGCGATCACCACGTTGCAGTTGACGCCGTATCTTTCCATGTCCAGCGCCGTTGTGCGGCTCAGTCCCACTATGGCTTCCAGCACGGTGTCGTACGCCGTTGCACCGGGCTGGCCGTGTTCAGGCTCTTGGAGCAAGTAGACTATGCGGCCGCTCCGCTGCTGGCGCATCTGGGCGCAAGCGTGCTTGGTCACCGTGAACACGCTTTTCAATGTTCCCTCCATAACCGCATCCCAGTCCTGCTCTCTCATCTGGTCAATAGGCTGGGAGTGCCGTGCGCCTACAACGCTGATCAGGATATCCACACTGCCAAACGAGTCCACCGCGGACTCCACCAGTGCCTGTCCACCCTCCATTGACGTGACGTTGTAAGAAGCCGGCATGGCGTTGCTTCCGGCATCTCTGATCTCAGCGGCTAGCTTCTCCGCCTCCCCTGCGTCCGTTGAGTTGATCACCAGCGAAGCGCCTTCTGCGGCAAGGAGAAGCGCCGCTTCCCTGCAGAAGCCGAAATCATCGCCGGACACTATTGCTGCCCTGTCCTGGAAACGAATTCTTGTGTCTCGTCGCATTGCACTGTCGATTATACAGGACAATGTCCCGCCCACTGGTGATTCGGTGTCAACGGGTTTAGTATGGGCTGCACATTTCCCAACGGAGAGTCAACCTCTGACACAGGCCGCGACAACGGTTGAGAGAAGTAGACAGGCCAGGGCTGAAGAGCCGCCTCTGCGCTTCATGCTTGGCTTGGCGGCGGGCCATTCCGTAAAGCACTTTTACCAGCAGGCGTTTCTTCTCCTGCTGCCTCCCATCAAAGCCGCCTTGGGCATCAGCGACGTGCAGATCGGTGTTATTGGCTCGGCCCGGACCATTTTCAGCGCCGGAGTCAATATCCCCGCCGGTGTCGTCGCCGATATGTGGCGGAGCAAAGTCGCGCTTATTCTGGCATCCAGCCTCAGCTCGCTGGCAATAGGCTATCTGCTCATAGGCGTTGCGCCAAGCTACTGGCTGCTCGTCCTAGGCGTAGCCGTCACGGGGATAGGCACCTCTTTCTGGCACGCTCCCGCCTTCGGGACGCTGGCCGCCGTTTATCCCAGCCGTCGCGCCACCGCGCTGTCGGTACACAGGATGGGAGGCTCCATCGGCGACAGCATATCTCCGGTAGTAGTGGGCGTTCTGCTGGGCGGCTTCACCCTGTTTGGCCTGGAGTGGGCCGGCCTTGGCTGGAGAGCCCTGGCTTTGCTCCTGGTGCTGCCCGCATTGATCAGCGCCGCAGCCATTTTGCTGGCCTACCGGGACATGCCTGGCGGAAGCTCTATGGGCCTGACTTTCAAGGCCTACCTGCAGTCCATGCGGCCACTGCTCAAGAACGGCGCCGTATTGAGCATGACTACGCTCACCACGGTACGGGCCATGGCTCACAACGCCCTCAACATCTTCATAGTCCTATACATGAGCGAAGACCTGGGATTCTCCTCGTTCAAGATTGGCTACCACATGGCTCTGCTCACGCTGTTCGGTATTGGGTTTGCTCCGGCCATGGGATGGGCCAGCGATAGAATAGGCCGCCGCCCCGTGATATTCGTGGGACTGGCGGCCATATCAACCCTCATCTACTCATTGCTTTTCTTTGGAGACGGTATTGGCTTTGCCGTGGTGCTCGCCCTGCTTGGTCTGTTCCTGTACTCGGTGAACCCCGTCATGCTGGCGGCAGCCATCGACGCCGCAAAGAGGGGCACGGAAGGCTCCGTGACCGCCGTTGTGTTCACTGGGGGAGCCGTCTTTGGCTCGGCGTCGCCGGTTATTGCGGGATGGCTGCGAGGGCAGTACGGCATGGACGGCGTTTTCTACTTCACCGCCACCATGGTAGCGGTTACCGCTGCGGCTTCACTCGTCGTACCCATCAGGGTTTCCACGGACTGACCGGTTGTCAGGGGATGCTACCCATAGGGAAGTTTTGACGAAAGGCAAAGGGAGGATGCAATGAGCTTGTTGATACGCAACGTAAGGCTGGTCGACGGTACGGGCGCTGCCCCCGCGCCGTCCGTAACCGTGGAGGCGGAGCACGGCCGCATAACCTGGATCGGCGAAGACGCCGCCCATCCGGCGCGACACACGCACACGGAGGAGGTGGACGGTCGCGGCTTCACGCTGATACCCGGCATCATCGACTGCCATGAGCACTTCACCAGCGACGGCGGGCCTGACAATGGCGAGATCCTGGCCGGCGACCCGCCGGAAGTGGCCACCCTCAAAGCCGTGGGCAATGCCCGTCGCGCCCTTCTTTCCGGCATAACCTCGGCAAGAGACGTCGGTTCCAGGAACGGCATCAACATCCCCTTCGCTGAGTCGGTGGCAGCGGGCAACGTGTTCGGACCGCGCATCCTGGCCGCGGGCGACTGGCTAGCTTTTCCGGGCACCTGGGGGCCTTTTGTGCGCACGCTGCACAACCTGGAGGAGATGGTTCTGGCCGCCAAAGACCAGGTGCAAAGGGGCGCAGCTTTGATCAAAGTGGGCGCCACCGGCATGACACCTGAAGGCGAGCAGTTCCCCACCCTTGGGCTGGACGTACTGCAAGCGGTGGTTCGTGTTGCCGACGAGGCCGGTCTTAAAGTCGCTGCCCACTGCGTGGGATACGAGGGTACTCATCAAGCGGTCGAGGCGGGTGTGGCCTCCATAGAGCACGGCTTCTTCATAGATGATGAGACGGCCCGCCTCATGGCGGAGAAGGGCACTTACCTGGTGCCTACCATGTCCACCTGGGACGCCCGACTCAGCCAGGGGTACATGGCCGGTGAGGACAGGGAGGTGTTGGCACGCACGGAGGAGCGCGCTGCCGAATCCATAGCCAGCTTCAAGCGCGCCCTGGCTGCCGGTGTGAAGGTGGTGCCGGGTTCGGACGCCGGAGGATCTGCGGCGCGGCACGGAATGCTGGCCAGGGAAGTGGAGCTGATGGTGGAGAACGGCATGTCTCCGCCCGCCGCCTTGAGCGCCGCAACCCACGACGCCGCGGTTCTGCTGGGAATCGACGATATAGCGGGCACGCTTGAAACCGGCAAGGTTGCCGACATGGTGCTCATAGACGGAGACCCGTACTCCGACCCCGCCGCCCTGCGAAACGTCTGGGCGGTGTTCCAGGCAGGCAGACGCGTCCGGTAGGGAGAGGAAGGCTGCCACCCTTTCCACCGTCTTGCCCGCGCAGGCGGGCATCCAGGCACGGAGGAGGGCCACAGTCACCGCACCGTAGGGGCAACCCTCGTGGTTGCCCTAGCTTATACTCAGCAATTCCCACCCCCCCCCCTTCCGTCATTGCGAGCGCAGCGAAGCAATCTGGCGGTGGGGCAGGGAGTTTACCCTGAGCGCAGCCGAAGGGTCATTCTGAACGGAGTGAAGAATCCAAAGCCTATGCCCGCGAAGCTGCGCTGCCTTAGATGAACCGCCTTGGATTCTTCGTCGCTGCACTACTCAGAATGACATTCCTCTAATTTGAGTGTGTAAAACGCATAGCATAGGCTCATTTTACCGAAAAATAGAGCATATGCTCCTCTACTATTGACATTTTCTGGATAGTTTCCTACAATTCTCGTTCTAAATGTGTGCAAAACGTGACGAGGCAGTCCTGTGTCCCTAGAAGTGGGCATCGGCTTGCGAGAGGCGGCCCGCGACCTATCGGTCGAACCGGGCACCATCCGGTACTGGATAAAACGCGGTTGGGTAAAAGTGCTGCGACAGGCGGAAGGCCAGGGCAAACCGATGATCCTGGACCGTCACTCGGTCATGGCTTGCTATACAATCAGGTCCAAGAAGGACAGGCGGTATCAGGCTAACTATACTTCACAAGCAACGGAGTCAGGAATGAATGAAAATATAGAGGTTCTTCTCAATGGAACGTTGACCAGCGTCCCCGGTTTTCTGGCGGGCGCCACATTCGCCGGAATGAAGACCTACTCGGAGGACAAGCTGGACTTGGGCATTATCCACTCCTCGGAGCCTTGCGTCAGCGCCGGTATCTTTACCAAAAACCAGGTGAGGTCGCCCTCTATTGTCCTTACCGAAAAACACGTCCGGCAGGGGAACGTCCGCGCCGTGGTGGCCAACAGCGGCATCGCCAATGCGGTTGTCGGCGAGCCGGGCGTCAAGGACGCCGCCGAGGTTGTCAGGCTGGCCGCGGCACAACTGGACATGACGCCGGAGGAGATAGGCTTCCTCAGCACGGGGCTGGTCGGCGTAGAGCTTCCCATGGCTCTGATCAGGGCCTCTTTGCCCAAGATTCAGACCTCCGCCGACGGCGGCAACGCCTTTGCCAGGGCCATCATGACCACGGACACTCATGCCAAAGAGGCGGCAGTCTCATACCAACACAACGGACGGACGGTGACGGTAGGAGGCGCGGCCAAGGGAGCCGGAATGATCCATCCCAACATGGCAACCATGCTCAGCGTTCTGGCAACGGACGCCCCGGTGGACGCTTCCTTCCTTCAGAAGGTGATCGCTCAAGCCGGAAACGACTCGTTCAACATGATCTCCATAGACGGCGACACCAGCACCAACGATTCGCTGCTGATCATGGCGAACGGAGCCGCGGGAGGCCCGGAGATCACAGAAGAGTCGGATGAGGCGGGGCTGTTCCGGGAAGCGGTGACACGGCTTTGCATCTACCTGGCCAAGCAGATTGTGTTGGACGGCGAGGGCGTGAGCAAACTGTTCGAGGTAGAGGTGGTGGGAGCACGAAACGATAAGGAGGCGCGACTGGCGGCTCGCACCGTTTCCAGCTCCAACCTGGTCAAGGCGGCCGTTCACGGCAACGACCCCAACTGGGGCCGGATTGTGGTGGCCCTGGGCCGCAGCGGCGCTCGGGTCAGGGAGGACAGGCTTTCGCTCTACATCAACGACGTGTGCATCATGGAGAACGGCCTTCCCATCCCGTTCTTCAAGGACGCCATTGTCCTCCAGATGCAAAACCCGGAGGTCAAATTCACCATCAACCTGAACCTGGGCAGCGTCTCTGCCAGAGCCTGGGGCTGCAACCTCAGCGAGGCGTACGTGACCTTCAACAGCGCCTACACTACTTGAGCCGGTTAGCGATCAATTGGCCGGTTGGAGTTGAAGGCGCGGAGTCTGAAAACCGATCTCTAGGATATGACCTCCACAGATACAATAGTAGTCAAAATAGGCGGGAGCACCCTGGGCAGCGCCGATACCTCTTTCCGCGATATCGTTGCGTTGCAAAAGGCGGGGCGTACGCCGGTCGTAGTCCACGGGGGCGGCCCGGTCATTTCCGATTGGATGAAGAGGCAGTCGCTGCTGCCGCGTTTCGTACGAGGCCTGCGCGTCACCGACGCTCCCAGCCTGGAGGTGGTGGTGGCGGTGCTCGCCGGTCTGATAAACAAGCAGCTTGTCGCCGCTATCTCCGCTCTCGACGGCAAGGTAGTGGGGCTCTCCGGCGCCGACGGCGGCATGCTGCGGGCGCGAATCAGCAACCCGGAGCTTGGATTTGTAGGTGAAGTCACCGAGGTGGACCCGCAGCCGGTGATGGACGTACTGAAAGCCGGCTACATTCCGCTAATCGCTCCCGTGGGAGTGACCGAAACCGGCGGTACCGGTGATGACGGCTCTTTGCTCAACATCAACGGCGACACCGCGGCCGGCCACCTGGCCTGGGCATTGCAGGCGCAGCGGCTCATCTTCCTTACGGACGTGGAGGGCGTTCTGGACTCATCGCGAAGGCTCATCACCAGGCTTACGCCCAGAGAAGTGCAGGGGTTGCTCACGTCCGGCGCCGCTGATGGCGGCATGATTCCAAAGCTGGAAGCATGCGTCAAAGCCCTGCAGCGAGTTCAGGCAGCGCAGATAATAGATGGTAGGCTCCCCAATGCGCTGCTTAAAGCCGTAAACAATGATAATGTAGGTACGCGGTTAACCGCTTAGGCAATCTGAAGAGGTGAGATAGATTTGAGACAGAACGGCGGCAACGGCCCTTCTTTAGAGTGGGAACCCACCCTTGCTTTCCCTCCCAATACCGGCTCGTTGATCAAGTGGGGGCTGATCCTCATAGGCATCGTCTTCCTGCTGGTGTTGTTCAACACCCTGCGAGGCGTCTACACCGACTGGCTCTGGTTCAACTCGCTGGGCTTCCTGGACGTGTTCAGGACCATACTGTGGACTCGCGCCTGGCTGTTTATCACCGGAGCCCTGGTCTTTGGCGTAATGATCACGGTAACCGTGGTGCTGGCCCAGCGGCACGCTCGCGGCGAGTCGACTCTTCCCCTCCCTCCCGAAACCCTCTACTGGTTGAACAGGTTAACCGTCCTGGCAATCGTCCTTGGCTCAGTGCTCGTCTCACTTGCGTTTGGCTCCACCCTCAGCGGCCAGTGGGAGCTGGCACTGAGGCTGATCAACAGCACCTCCTTTGGGGTTACGGATCCGGTTTTCCAAAACGACGTCTCCTTCTACGTGTTCTCCCTCCCCATTCTGAACCTGGCGCAAAGCTGGCTTCTTGGGGCGTTTATAGTCCTCCTGCTGGCAACCACCGGCGTATACGTAGCTTACTTTGCGCTGAGAGGCCAGCCCTTTCAGTTCACACGCTGGCAAAGAGGGCACCTGGCCGTCCTGGGCTCTCTGATCTTCTTCAACCTGGCCTTCATGCACATCCTGAACAGGTACGAAGTGCTGCTGTCCGGGGGCGGGGCAGCCTTTGGCGCAACCTACACCGATATCAACGCGCGCCTACCGGCTTTGCTGGTAATGGCGGCTATTGCCGCGGCCAGCGGCGTATTGCTGCTGGTCACTTTGCACCCTGCACTGAGAGGCGCAAGGGGCAACCGCCTCATCATCGGGGGCGTGGTCCTCTGGCTGGTGTCCGCGATTGGCCTGGGCAGCCTCTACCCCTCCTTCATCCAGCGTTTCACCGTTGAACCCAATGAGCTGCAGAGAGAGCGCAGCTTCATCGCCCGCAACATAGAGTTCACCCGCGCCGCCTTTGGGCTGGACCGGGTAGAGGAGCGCTCGCATGAAGCGACGGCCCAGCTTACGTCGGATGACATCCTGGCCAACCAGGAGACTGTGAACAACGTGCGCCTATGGGACCCGCGCCCCTTGATTGACATCTACAACCAGATCCAGCACCTGCGGCTCTACTACAACTTCCAAGACGTGGACGTGGACAGGTATGAGATAAACGGTGAATACCGCCAGGTGCTCATCGGGGCACGCGAGCTCTATCCGGAGTTCCTGCCGGAAGAGGCCCAGAGATGGGTCAACCAGCGGCTCCAGTTCACCCATGGCTACGGCGCTGCCGCCAGCCCCGTCACCGAGTTCACCGATGAGGGCAGGCCCATCTTCTTCGTACAGGACGTGCCTCCCACCGGCGACATTGAAATCAGCAGGCCGGAGGTCTACTACGGCGAGAACACCAACAACTACGTCATAGTCAACAGCAACACCCCTGAGTTCGACCACCCAACCGAGGAGGACGTGCCCGTCTACGTTCAGTACCAGGGTTCGGGCGGCGTCCACCTTAGCTCATTGCTCAGACGAATTGCGTATGCCTGGCAGTTTGGCGATATCAACATACTGATCAGCGGTGAAATCCTCCCTGAGAGCAAGATCCTCTACAGCCGCCACATTCAGGAGCGAATCAGCCACGTGGCGCCCTTCCTGCAACTTGACGCAGACCCTTACCTGATAGTTGACCAGGGAAGGCTGCTCTGGATGCAAGACGCCTATACCATGACGGACAAATACCCGTATTCAAGACCGTTCGATGAGCAGTTCAACTACATCAGAAACAGCGTAAAGGTGGTGGTAGACGCTTACAACGGTCAGATGCAGTTCTACATAGCTGATCCGCAAGACCCTCTTATCCAGACCTACGCCAAGATATTCCCTGTCCTGTTCAAGCCCATGGATGAGATGTCGCCTTTCCTCAGAGACCATCTGAGGTATCCGGAAGACCTGTTCTCCGTCCAATCGCAGACCTACCTGCAGTACCACATGACGGACCCAACGGTATTCTTCAACAAAGAGGACCAGTGGAGCGTCCCATTGGAGGTCTTCTTTGGCAATCAGCAGGCGGTTGAACCTTACTACGTGATTATGAGGCTGCCCGGCGAGGAAGACGTGGAGTTCGTCCTCATCCTTCCCTTTACCCCGGCGGACAAACCCAACATGGTGGCATGGCTGGCGGCGCGCATGGACGGGCCTGAGTACGGCAAGCTTGTGGCCTACACATTCCCCAGGGGGGTGCAAATAGACGGCCCGGTGCAGATAGAAGCGCGCATAGACAACGATACCGAGATATCGCAGCAGTTCACATTGTGGAACCAGTCCGGGTCGGTGGTGATCAGGGGGAACCTGCTGGTCATTCCGGTAGCCGATTCCATCCTTTACGTAGAGCCCGTATATCTCAGAGCGGAAGGGTTGCCCTTGCCTGAGCTGAAACGCGTTATACTGGCTTCCGCCAACAAGGTGGTCATGGAGCCCTCGCTGGATGAGGCGCTGGAAGCCTTGTTTGGAGGCGAGGCTATCGCAGGCCCAAGTCCGCCCAGTGACGGCGTTCCTCCCACCCTCTCTGAGGAGACGGCCAGACGGCTGGAGGCCATCCAGGAAGCCTTGCAAGACTTGAGGACGGGCATAATCACCCTTGAAGAGGCGGTTAGCCAACTATCAGACTTACTAGAAGAGGAGCAAACATCGTGAGCACGTGGCAACAGATAGAGAGCGAATATTACATGCAAGTGGTGCGTCGTCAGCCTGTGACCATAGTCAAAGGCCAGGGGACAAAGGTCTGGGACGAAACGGGGAAGGAGTACCTGGACTTCACCGCCGGCTGGGCCGTGAACAACATAGGGCATTGCCATCCTGCAGTCGTGGAAGCTATACAGGAGCAGGCCGCCACCCTGATGCAGACCTCCAACGCCTACTACACGGTGCCCCAGCTTCAGCTTGCCCAGGTCCTCGTAGACAACAGCTGCCTGGATAGGGTTTTCTTCTCCAACAGCGGCGCTGAAGCCAATGAGGGTGCGGTGAAGCTGGCGCGCAAGTACGGCAAGCTGCACCGCAACGGCGCGCACGAGGTGATCACCGCTCTCAATTCGTTCCATGGACGCACTCTGGGAATGATAGCCGCCACCGGGCAGCCCCACTATCAAGAGGCTTGGAGGCCGCTGGCCGACGGCTTCGTCAACGTTGAGTACAACGACCTGGAAGCGATCAAGGACGCCACGAGCGATGCTACTTGTGCAGTGATGCTCGAGCCGCTACAGGGCGAGGGCGGAGTCAACGCGCCGGAGGAGGGCTATCTGAAGGCCGTCCGCGATTGGTGCGACCAGAACGGGCTTCTCCTCATCTTTGATGAGATACAAACGGGGTTGGGCCGCCTGGGTACTGTGTTCGGCTACCAGTCGTTTGGCGTAGAGCCGGACGTGATGACCTTGGCCAAGGGACTCGGCGGGGGCGTGCCCATTGGCGCATTCCTCGCCAAGGAGCATGCCGCTGTGCTTGAACCCGGCGACCACGGCTCCACCTTCGGCGGCAACGTCCTCACCTGTGCCGCGGCGTACGCCTCCTCCAAGTACATAGTGGACAACGACGTGCCGTCCCAGGCCGCGGCAGCCGGAGATTATCTGAAAGAGCGCCTTCTTGAGCTGAAATCGCGCCATGCCTGCATCACAGAAGTGCGGGGCATGGGCCTGCTCCTTGGCCTCGTCTTCAACGATGAACTCTCGGCCAAGGTGGTCGCCGCCTGCAACGAAGAGGGGCTTCTGCTCAACGCGGTGCGGCCCACCACCATACGCTTCATGCCGCCGTTGACGGTGAGCAGGGAGGAGATAGACCAGGCCGTGGAGAGGCTGGAGAGCGCCTTGGAAACGGTGATGGGGTGATGGACAACCGGAAGAAGATAGTCCTTGCCTACAGCGGAGGCCTGGATACCTCCGTCATCCTGCACTGGCTCATCGCCCAGGGACACGACGTCGTGACCTACACCGCCAACCTGGGCCAGGACGAAGACATGGAGGAGGTAGTGGGCAAGGCCAGGCAGGTTGGCGCTTCCGCCACATACGTGGAAGACCTGCGGCATGAGTTCGTTACCGATTTCATCTATCCCGCAATCAGGGCCAACGCCGTCTACGAGGGGCGCTATCTCCTCGGCACGTCTTTGGCGCGTCCCCTCACGGCCAAGGGCCAGGTGCAGGCGGCGCTCAGAGAGAAGGCCACCGCCCTTTCGCACGGCGCCACCGGCAAAGGAAACGACCAGGTGCGCTTCGAGTTCACCTTCCACGCGCTCGCACCGGAGCTGGAGATATACGTCCCCTGGCGAGACCCCGTCTTTCTGGGAAAGTTTACCGGCAGGTCCGATATGCTGCGCTATGCCCGGCTCAACGGCATCCCCGTATCGGCGACCAAGCGCAAGCCGTGGAGCAGCGACGCCAACCTGATGCACATCAGCTATGAGGCCGGTGAGCTGGAAGACCCGGCGCGCCGCCCTCGGAACTCCATGTTTCAGATGACCCGTTCGCCCAAGCGCGCTCCCAACAAGGAGACGGAGCTTGAGATAGAGTTCCGCCAAGGGAACCCCGTGGAGGTGCGCAACCTCAGCGACGGCACAACGGAATCGCAGCCGCTGTCGCTGTTCGCCTACCTCAATCACCTGGGGGGCATCAACGGCATCGGACGCGAGGACATGGTGGAGAACCGCTTTGTCGGCGTCAAGTCCCGCGGCGTCTACGAAACCCCGGGCGGCACAATCCTGCACAAAGCGCACCGCGACCTGGAAGGCGTCACGCTGGACAGGGAGGTGATGCACCTCCGCGATTCGCTGATCCCGCGCTTTTCGGAGCTGGTGTATTACGGGTTCTGGTTCTCCCCGGAGATGGAGTTGGTGCGCCTGGTAATGGACAAGAGCCAGGAGTACGTTACCGGCACAGTGACCCTGGGCCTGTACAAGGGCAACGTCATCACCAAAGAGCGGCGCTCACCCGTTACGCTGTACAACGAGGACCTGGTGAGCATGGACAGGATAGGCGGCTTCGAGGCCCCGGACTCCACCGGATTCATCAGGGTCAACGCCCACCGCCTGCGCAGCAGCGCCTTACGGGCGCGGGGAGACGCCGGCTGATGGGCTTCACCCACGTAGAGATAGACGTTGCCAACGTATCCGAGCCTGGGAAGCACCGCAGCATAGAGTTCCTGGCGGACACCGGCGCCTTGCTCACCGTAGTTCCTTCCCTAATCCTTAGAGAGCTTGACATTGAGCCTATAGGAGAAAGAGAGTTCCGAGGTTTCGGTGGACTGATCAACAGGAAAATAGGCGGTGCGCAATTTCTCTACGAGGACTCTATCACTGTGGCCCCGATAATCTTCGGTGAGCCGGACGATATTCCCGTGCTCGGCGTCACCGCGCTCGAGGCGCTGGGCTACCAGGTAGACCCCGTGAGCCAGCGCCTCATCAAGGTCGATTCTCTCCAGCTATGACGCAAAGCAAGACCCCCAGGCCAAAGATTTCGTCGGACTACACCGTCTCCCTGCACTACGATAGGCGGCTGTACAGGCAGGACATCGCCGCTTCCGTGGCGCATGCTCGCATGCTCGCCAAGCAGAACATCATCTCCAATGCCGACAGCGAGGCCATTGCCAACGGCCTTGCCGCGATCCGTAAGGAGATAGAGGACGGTGTCTTTCCCTGGCAGTCTCAGCTTGAAGACATCCACATGAACATTGAATCGCGTCTCTACGAAAAGATAGGCGACGCAGCGGGTAAGCTGCACACCGCCCGTTCCCGCAACGACCAGGTAGCGGTGGACATGCGCCTCTACACCAAGCAGGCCATCCAGGACACGGTGGGCCTCATCCGTAGCTTCCAGCAGGTCATCCTGGACGTGGCCGAGGCCAATCCGGAGACGGCGCTGCCGGGCTACACCCACATGCAACGGGCCCAGCCAGTGCTGCTGTCCCACCATCTGCTTGCCTATTTCCACATGCTGCACCGCGATGCGGAGCGGTTCCAGGAATGCCTCCAGCGCACCGACGTGATGCCCCTGGGCAGCGGCGCTCTGGCCGGAGTGCCCTACGACTACGGCCGTGAGTTCCTTGCCGGGGAGCTGGGTTTCGCCCGCATAAGCGAGAACTCCATGGACGTTGTCTCCGACCGCGACTACCTGGTCGAGTACCTGGCGAACGCTGCCCTCTGCATGGCGCACCTGTCGCGGCTGGCGGAAGAGATAGTCTACTGGTCCTCCCAGGAGTTCGACTTCATCCGCCTGGGCGACGAGTACGTCACCGGCAGCAGCATGATGCCGCAGAAGCGCAACCCTGACTTTGCTGAGCTTGCCCGCGGCAAAACGGGGCGTGTCTACGGCAGCCTCATCGCGCTGCTGACCGTCATTAAGGGTCTGCCCATGACCTACAACCGCGACCTTCAGGAGGACAAGGAGGGCTTCTTCGACACGGTAGACACGCTTCAAGCCACGCTTGAAGTCATGTCCGGCATGATGTCCGGCGCCGAGTTCAATACGGAGCGCATGAGGCAAGCCTCCGAGGACAGCCTGGTACTGGCCACAGACCTTGCCGACTACCTGGTTGCCAAGGGCGTCCCATTCCGCGAGGCTCACGGCGTCATGATCCAGGTCTCCAAGTACGCTTCAGAACAAGACAAGCGGTTCAATGAGCTAAGCCTGGATGAGTACCACCGTTTCTCGGAAGTGTTTCAGGAGGACGTTTACCAGGTCACCGCCGCAAGGTCCATTCAAGCTCGCGACGTTCCCGGCGGCACAGCGCCCAACCGGGTACGGGCGGCGCTGGAACGGGCGCGCTCCCTGCTGGAGGGTTGAGGCTTAGCCCATGAGCAACTTCAAACTAGCCCCGTCCATACTCTCTGCGGACTTCGCCAACCTGGGAGATGCCGTATCCGAAGCCGAAAAAGCTGGCGCAGACTACATACACCTGGACGTGATGGATGGACGCTTTGTGCCCAGTATCACCTTCGGCGCTTCCATGGTGCAGGCCCTGCGCACTCGTACTACGCTTCCCTTTGACATACATCTCATGATCGTGGAGCCGGAGCGGCACGTGGAACAGTTCGCCAGGGCAGGGGGAGACATACTCACCGTCCACGCCGAGACCTGTACGCATCTGCACAGAGTCGTGCATCAGATCAAAGAAACGGGCGCCAAAGCGAGTGTGGCCATCAATCCGGCAACCCCTATATCCGTTATCGAAGATGTGCTGCCCGACCTTGACCAAGTCCTTGTCATGTCGGTCAATCCCGGTTTCCCCGGTCAGGCCTTCATCCCTAGCTCAGTCGAAAAACTGCGCCGTGTGCGGCAACGTCTCGATGCCATAGGAGCCAAGGCAGAGTTGGAAGTGGACGGGGGCGTGAACCGGGACACCATCGCTTCGGTAGCTCAAGCCGGCGCAACCGTGATCGTGGCGGGCTCCGCCGTTTTCAACGAGCGCGAATCGGTCCGGCAGGCCTTGGAGCGGCTGAGGGCCAAGCTGGAAGAGGTCTGCTCCGGCTAGGCTGGTTAGGCTATTTTCCGGTGGTACGTGCGCAGGCAGCGGGTGCATATCCGCACGCGCTGCATCCTACCGTCTATGAGCAGCTTGGTCTTATGAACATTCGGGAGCCACCTGGTGTTGGTGGCCTTCTTCGAATGGCTTACGTTGTGGCCGAACTGGCCCGTTTTTACACAAAAATCACACTTAGCCATGACGCAATCTCTTTGACGCCAGCGCAGGGCTGGATATATACTCCGCCTAAAGTAGCACAGGTTTGAGCACAGTTCAAGCGAAGCCGCAATGACCCGCAGAGCGCAAAACACCTTCTCCAACCTTACCGGCGACGATTTCCGAGGTATGCTGGTTGCCGCTACGGCGTCTCTCGAACTAAATGCCCCCATTGCCAACTCTTTGAATGTTTTTCCCGTTCCCGACGGCGATACCGGCACCAACATGTACCTCACCCTTAAATCGGCTCAACCCGTTCTTGGCGAGCTGAAGGATGCAACGGGAGGCAAGGTGGCGCAGGCCGTGGCCTACGAGACGCTCATGGGCGCTCGCGGCAACAGCGGCGTCATCATGTCGCAGTTCTTCCGCGGCCTTGCCGAGGGGTTCAAGGACAGAGAGTCCTTCTCGGCAGGAGACGTCGCACGCGCCTTTGACCAGGCCTCGCAGGCCTCTTACAAGGCGGTGGGCAATCCTGTGGAAGGCACCATGCTCACCGTGATCAGAAAAGCCGCCGAGGAGGCGGGACAAAGGACGGCTTCCGGCGAAGATAACCCCGCACAGGTGCTGAGCTATGCTTATAAAGCTGCCTGCCAGGCATTGCTGGAGACACCGGACCTGCTTCTCAAGCTCAAAGAGGCAGGTGTCGTAGATGCCGGCGGTCTGGGCATAGTCGCCATCATAGATGGGATGATCTGCTATCTGAACGGGGAAGAGCCCAAGATTCTTGACATAGACGTTGGTCAGGCGGCCCCCAGCGCGGCCTACCTGGACGCCACTGAGCAAGAGGAGTTCGGGTACTGCACCCAGTTCCTTCTTTCAGACTTCACCGTGGACGTTGAGGAAATCAGGAAATACCTGGAGGAGAAAGCGCGCTCCACGGTGGTTGTGGGTATGGAAGACGTGATCAAAGTCCACTTCCATACCGAGGAGCCAGAAGCCATAGTTGACCATGTCAGGACGCTGGGCAGCGTCTCCCAACTGAAAATGGAGGACATGGACCGACAGCACCGCGGCTTCCTGGAGGGCCACCGAGCCGTACTGCAGGAAGCGGTGCCTCTGGGTGTGGTCGTAGTGGCTTCAGGCAGCGGCATAGAGCAGATATTCAGCGATCTGGGCGCCGTTGATATAGTGCGGGGCGGCCAGACCATGA
>DAOUKI010000104.1:0-3280 GCA_034421495.1 Dehalococcoidia bacterium
ATCTCCGGCGCCATACGCTTGACCTGCTCCAACAGCTCCAGCGAGTAGTCGTAGTCGCCCTTGGGGCGTACGCCGTGGAAGACGCGTCGTACCGTTTCTATGTTGTGATTCAACACATCCGGACGAGCGCGCACCATGGTCTTCAAGCCGTTGCCCTGGAAATCAGGGATAAGCGTTTCCACCTTTACCCCGTCCGCAGCGTCCGACATACGCTCCCTGATTTTGAGCACGCATTGAGCGAATATGAACGCTCCACCGTCGGGCAGGTCATCGCGGTTGACGGAGGTGATGACAACGTACTTCAAGCCCAACCGCTCTACCGTTCTGGCCAAACGGTCCGGCTCTTCCAGATCAACGGCCAGCGGCTTGCCCGAGGTAACGGCGCAGTAACGGCAGGCCCTGGTGCAGATATCGCCCAGGATCATGAAGGTGGCGGAGCCTCTTTCCCAGCACTCGCCAATATTGGGGCAGCGAGCCTCTTCACAAACTGTATGGAGATCGCTGTCCCGCAGGAGGTTGCGCAGCCGGACGTAGTTCTCACCGCCGGGTGCTCGCACCTTGAACCAGGGCGGAAGTCTGCGGCCTTTCTCAGCAGGTTCTACTGTCATGTCATCTCAAAACGGCATTCACCGTCGAAAAACGTAATCCAGTCAATCTTATGCTATAGCAGGGTGCGGGTACAAGTGGGAATGTGTAGACCGTAGACAGACCTCGCTTTTTTTGAATACCCCGCTAGAGAGGAGTATATTGGAGTATATTAGAGCTACCTGAACTCTCAACTACCCTGATGACATTACAGAGCATAGAACGCGGCCAGTTGGTGCGCCTTGAACTGGTAGGAATGGGACGACTCGGTGAGGCGCTGGCCTACCTGGGGGATAAACCCGTCTTTGTGTTCGGCGGCATACCGGGCGAGGAAGTGGACGTGGAGATAATCAGAGAGCGCCGCCACTACATAGCGGCTGAGGTGGTGGAGGTGGTCAGACCATCGCCGCACCGGCAGCAACCGCCGTGTCAGTATTTCGGGGAATGCACGGGGTGTCAGTGGCAGCACGTCGCATATTCGCACCAGCTTGAGATGAAACGTCAAACTGTTGAAGATGCCCTGCAGCGCGTCGGGGGTTTGAATGATGTGCCCGTCTCCCCTACCCTGCCCTCTCCCCGGGAGTTCGGCTACCGCAACCACGCCAGGTTCACGGTCAGCCGGGAAGGCGGACGATTAGGCTACATTCACCGGGAACGACGCCGTTTCATCGACATCGAGCGCTGCCTGCTGATGAACGATTCCATTAATGACGTTTTGAGCCGGCTGGATGGTCATTGCGCAGAGACGACACAGGTGGCGGTGCGCTCCGGCGCAAAGACGGGCTCCAAGTTGATTCAACCCACTCTCAAAAGTGAGGACGTGCCTCTGGAGACCGGGCAGAAGACCTACGTGGATTCCGTAATGGACCTCCGCTTCAGGGTAGCCTCTCCGTCCTTCTTCCAGGTGAACACAGAGCAACTGGAAAACATAGTTGGCCTGGTGAAGGAGTCGCTTGGACTCACGGGCTCAGAGGTGTTGATAGACGCTTACGCGGGAGTGGGAACGTTCGCCGGTCTGCTGGCCCCTTACGCCTCCAAAGTTATCGCCATCGAGGAGTCGGCAGCGTCTATAGAGGACGCGCAATACAACCTGAGGCACTTTAATAATATCGAGATCCGCAAAGGGAAAACGGAGGAGGTGCTGCAGGAGATGGACGAGCCGGTGGACGCTATGATAATCGACCCTCCACGAGCCGGATGCCAGGCGGTGGCTTTGGAGTCCATCGTCCGTCTTGCTCCTCAACGGCTCATCTACGTGTCCTGCGACCCTGCCACCCTGGCAAGGGACCTGCGCATACTCAGCGGGCCGTTCAAAATCGCATCGGTGCAGCCGGTAGATATGTTCCCGCAGACGTATCACGTGGAGTGCCTGGTCACGCTTACCCTCAGGCCGGGCCATCCCATCACGCTGGCTTCGGCTTCGCCGAGGCGGCGGCAAATCCTCAGAGAAAACGGCATACCGTTCAACCTACTGCCATCTGAATCGGAGGAACCGCCGGTTGAGGGAAACCCGGAGGAGTACGTTCAAAAAGTGGCCCTGCATAAAGCGAGAAACGTAGTGGAAAGAGTGCGCCACGGACTGGTGCTTGCCGCGGATACCGTTGTGGTAGACGGCAGCAGAGTAATGGGCAAGCCCCGGACTGAACTCGAAGCTATGGAGATGCTGCGCAGTCTGTGCGGAGGTACGCACGAGGTATTTACGGGAGTAGCTGTTCTCGACACTAGTTCCGGAGAAAGCCGCAACGGATACCGTACAAGCAAGGTGACGATGCGACACTACAGTGATGACGAGGCCAGGGCATGGGTGGAATCGGGGCAGGCCATGGACAAAGCCGGTGCTTACGCCCTACAAGACAAGGTGTTTTCTCCGGCGGCGTCGGTAGAAGGTTGCCATCTTAATGTAATAGGCCTTCCCATGTGTCTATCTGCGGACCTACTGCGAGAAATGGGCGCGGCGCTCGACCCGCCGCCCGCGATGGAAAGCTGCGAGACGTGCCGGCTTGGAGGAGAGACGTCGTGAACTTCTTTGGCATAGGAATATTCGAGATGCTCTTCGTAATGGTGGTGGCATTGCTGGTGTTGGGCCCTTCCCGAATGGTAGAGGTGTCTCGCACTCTGGGTAGATACGTGCGCGAGCTGCAACGCGCTACTTCAGAGATACCGAGGCTAATAGACCTGGACGATCTGGAGGGAAAACCCCCTACCGGCAAGACTACTGAGCGCCAGCAGCTTCCATCCACCGCCGAGCGGCAGCAAGAGAGCGATAAGGAACGTTGACAACAGAGCAACAAGAAGGGCTTACGTTAAGAGACCACTTGGAAGAGCTGCGGCGCAGACTGTTCATTGCCGCGCTGGCCTCGGTGGTTGGCGCCGTGGTCACTTTCATCTTCCACCGTCAGATCCTGCTGTTTCTGCAACGCCCGGCAGCCGACCTTCCTGGCATTACGGGCGCGCCTCTTATTTTCACGGAAGCCACGGAGATGCTGGGGATTACCATGAAGGTCTCCTTCCTGGGTGGAATAATTCTGGCCCTTCCTGTGCTCACCTACCAGGTGGTGATGTTCGTCACGCCGGGCCTGACTCCCAAGGAGAGGAAATACCTGCTGTTCCTGCTACCGGGGATATCGCTGGCGTTTGTGCTGGGAATAGCTTTTGGCTATTTTGTCCTAATCCCGCCGGCGTTCAGGTTCCTGCT
>DAOUKI010000105.1:0-1746 GCA_034421495.1 Dehalococcoidia bacterium
CTGTTTGCCCTGTTTGAGATGTTGGTCTTTGTTCTGATACTCGTGATTGGACTGGTATACGCTTGGCGCAAACGCGCCTTGGAATGGGAGTAGACTGAATTGGAGAACGTACAGAACTCTAAAGCCATCCCTCTCTACACCACAACGTGGGAACTGGATAGAGAAGAGGGAGCCAAAATACAGTACCTCAAGGACACCTCCCTTGCGCCCTATGATGAGCCGTTGCTGGAAGTGCCGGATGACCTGGGGCGAAACGTAGTGGTTACCTCGGTGGATGCGCTGTTGAACTGGGGACGCCGTTATGCCGTGTGGCCGTTGGCTTTTGGGTTGGCCTGCTGCGCCTTTGAAATGATGGCGAGCGCTATGTCCCGCTTTGACATATCGCGATTCGGAATGGAAGTGTTTCGTGCCACGCCGCGCCAGGCCGATCTGATGATTGTGGCGGGCACCGTTACTTGGAAGATGGGAGAGGCTATAAAGCGCATCTATGACCAGATGGCGGAGCCCAAGTGGGTCATCTCCATGGGGGTTTGCGCCACCAGCGGCGGACCCTACTACCAGTCCTATAGCGTAGTGCCCGGCGTGAACCACATAGTCCCCGTGGACGTCTACGTGCCGGGTTGCCCTCCACGCCCGGATGCCCTTCTCTACGGTATTATGCAGCTTCACGATAAGATCAAGAAATACAGTCTAATTCGGACACCGGCAGGTCGGTAGTAGATGATTACAGCCCTGCGGGGAGAAGAGTTGGCGCAGCGTATCGGGGATATACTTCCGTCCGCTGTGCAAGAGCGCGGCAACACCGAGGTATGGGTCTTGCCCGAATCCGTATTGGATATCTGCCAGCATTTCGCAAAGACCCCGGGGTTGGAGTTCGATCTGCTGAACTCAATCTCAGCAGTGGACTACGTTGACCACTTCGAGGTGATATATCACTTGACGTCCACCATCAATATGCTCAGCGCCGTGGTGAAGACCAAAGTGTACGGACGTGAAAATCCGTCGTTGCCTTCGGTTATGAGCGTATGGCAAGGCGCCGACTTTCAAGAACGCGAAATCTGGGACCTGATGGGAGTGGCGTTTGAAGGCCACCCCAACCTCAAGCGGATAATGCTCTGGGAGGGATACGAAGGCCACCCGCTGAGAAAGGATTACATGGAGCCGCCCAGGTAGCAGGGATTATGACTTTAAGCGAGCCGATAACAGTAAACGTAGGCCCTCAGCATCCAAGCACTCACGGAGTGCTCCGCCTGCGCGTCACCTTTGACGGAGAGGTAATAGTGGACCTGGAGCCCGTATTCGGGTACCTCCATCGCGGGTCGGAGAAGCTTGCTGAAGAGAGAACGTATACCCAGGTCATCACGCTGACGGACCGCTTGGACTACGTGGCCTCCATGACCAACAACCAGGCTTACGTCATTGCTTGTGAAAAGCTGGCGGACGTGCAAGCCCCGGAGCGGGCCAAATATCTGCGCACCATAGCGGCAGAGCTTCAGCGCATTGCCAGTCACCTTGTGGCTACAGGCTTCCTGCTCAACGACTTGGGTGCGTTTGCCACTCCTCTGATGTACTGCTTCAGGGAGCGCGAAAAGATACTCGACATGTTTGAGATGCTGTGCGGGGCCAGAATCACCGTGAGCTATATGAGGGTGGGAGGCGTATTCCAAGACACGCCCGAAGACTTTTGGCCGGCGTTCAAGAGATTTCTGGAGGAGATGCCCCACTACATAGATGAATACGAACAGC
>DAOUKI010000106.1:0-2238 GCA_034421495.1 Dehalococcoidia bacterium
AGTGATGGAGATAACCCAGTTCCAGAAAAACGGCCTCTTCCCCAAGCTGTTCCGGTTCTACTTCCACAGGATCGTGCCGCTGGTCGGAGGGCTGATCGGGGGAGACCGTGAAGCGTACACCTACCTGCCGCGTTCCGTTGACATGTTCCCTACCGCAGAGGCGTTTGCAGCACTGATGGTGCAGGCCGGATTGAAAAACGTGCGCTACTTGAGGGTAGGTATGGGTTCGGTGGCGGTCTACGTTGGAGAAAAGCCGCTCTGACGCCATTCACTGCATTGGTTTATACTGGAAGTCACCTTAGATGTAACACGGGAGGCAAAGATGCCAATCATCCACACGGGAGAAGTACCACCGGACGAGCTTTCAGGCAATACGCGACAGACCCTGATCAATGGAGACCTGGGAGCAACCGATCTTACCGTATTCCAACTGGACGTACCGCCGGGAGGAGAGATACCTCTGCACATTCACCCCGGTCACGAGGAGTGTATGATCGTTGTGGAGGGTACTCTTGAAGCCGTAGTAGGCGATCACGTGGAGCAGGTAGGCCCAGGCGATACGATACTGGCCCCCAGCGACGCCAAGCACTCCCTAACCAACAAGAGTGACAAGCCTGCCAGGTTCATTGCCATCTTCCCCACAACCAACGTGCAGCGTCACTTCTTAGACTCGTAGCGCGGTTGCCCGCCGGGGCAGCGAGTGATAGATTGGCCGTCCATAAAGCAGTGAACCTTTGAAGGAGTACATATGGAATACCGTCAACTAGGAAATTCAGGTCTCAAGGTTTCAGTAGTAGGCTTGGGCTGCAACAACTTTGGTGGAAGGGTTGACGCCCAGGGCACGGAACGCGTCATCAACCAGTGCATAGAAGACGACGTCAATCTCCTTGACACCGCCAACATGTACGGAGGCGGCCTATCGGAAGAGTACATGGGCAAAGCCCTCAAGGGTAAGCGCCACCAGGTGCTGCTGGCCACCAAGGCAGGCATGGCTGTGGGAGACGGCCCCAACCAGAGCGGGACATCTCGAAAGCACCTCATGCAAGAGGTGGAGACCAGCCTGCGCAAGCTGCAGACCGACTACATAGACCTGTACCAGATCCATCGCTACGACCCGAACACATCCGCGGAAGAGACCATGCGTACCCTGGACGACCTGGTGCACCAAGGCAAGGTGCGCTACATAGGTTGCTCCAACTACAGTGCGTGGCAGATGGTGGAAGCCGCGGCGGTAACAAACGCTCTGAATCTGGAGCCTTTCGTCAGCTCACAGCCGGAATACAGCATGATAAAACGAGCGGTGGAGAAGGAGGATGGGCCCACGGCGGCAAGGCTGGGCATGGGAATCCTTCCCTACTTCCCTCTAGCCAGCGGGTTTCTTACCGGCAAGTACAAGCGGAACCAGCAGGCGCCGGAAGGCACTCGCCTGGCGGGCAACGCACAGCGGGCGCAGGAAACACTCACCGACCGCAACTTTGATCTCCTGGAAACGCTGGAAGAGTTCGCCGCCGAGCGTGAGCGAACCATGGTGGAGCTTGCCATTGCCTGGCTTTTGGCTAATCCGGCGGTCAGCAGCGTCATTTCCGGCGCTACCAAACCGGAACAGGTTACCGCCAACGCCAAAGCCGCCGACTGGCATCTAACCCAGGAAGAGAAAGCTCAGCTGGACTGCATTTTAGAAGAGCACGGATTCTGAACAGACGTTACATTGAAAGTGTAGTTCTGGCACATGGAATCCGGTCTAAGCCATCAGTACGTTAACCTAGAGAGCACAGGCAGCGTACACTATGTCACGGCCGGCCATGGCCCGCCCTTGGTGCTGCTTCATGGACTGGGAGCCTCCGTGGTTGCCTGGCACAACAACTTCTCTGCACTCGCCTCCAGGTACACGGTCTATGCACCGGACCTCCCCGGCCACGGCGATACGGCCAAGCCGGACATCCCCTACGGCCTGGACGTAGGCGTAGAGTTTCTTCCCAAGTTCCTGGACGCGCTTGGCTTGGATGGGAATGTTACGTTAATGGGGAACTCGGCTGGGGGAATGGTTGCAGCAGCGTCCATACTGAAGCAACCCGAAAGGTTCAGGGCCATGGTCTTGATTTCGCCGGTGGGGCTTGGCCGCGAGCTGGGATTGCCCATCCGCCTGGCATCCCTTCCCCTGATAGGAAAACCTCTCCACAAGCTGGACGGCAAAAGCAAGACAAGATTTGTGCAGCGCATCTTCCATGACAAGAGCGC
>DAOUKI010000107.1:0-6503 GCA_034421495.1 Dehalococcoidia bacterium
GTCGAACGCCGTCCTGGAGACGCCGGAGGAGACGCTACGCTATGGAGGCGTGCTGGGCTACGAAGGGCTGCGCGAGGCTCTGGCGGAGCGTTGGAGCCGGATAGACGGTGTGCCGCTGACGCTGGACAACTTCATTACGAGCAACGGCAGCGCAGGGGGCATAGCCAACGTGTGCGATGCTTTTCTGGAACAGGGCGACGTGGTGATAGTGGAAGCGCCCTCCTTCTCCGGATCCATACGGACGATACGGGGGCACATGGCGGATATAGTGCCGGTCCCCATAGACGACCAAGGCGTTCTGGTAGAAGAGGTGGCCCGCGCCATGGAGAATGCAGAGGCCGACGGCAAGCGGGTCAAGCTGTTCTATACCATAGCCGATTTCCACAACCCCACCGGTGTGACCATGTCCGCGGAGAGGCGGGAGGCGCTGATAGAGCTTTGCGCCGAGCGCCAGGTGATCATCCTAGAGGACGCGGCCTACGCCGACATCTACTTTGGCACGGCGAGGCCGCCGTCGCTGTACGGCATGGCGGGCGGCCAAGGAGTGCTGAAGGTGGGCACTTTCAGCAAACCGATCGCTACGGGACTGCGCATAGGCTGGGTGCAGGGACGCGAGGACTTCATAGATGCGCTGGGCCGGGTCAAGTACGACATGGGCAACAGCCCGGTACTGCTGCGGGCGCTGGCGGAATACGTGGGGTCTCAGAAACTGGAGGAGCACCTGGAGGAGATGCGGCCTCTGTACAAAGCGAAGTGCGACGCGCTGTGCCGCAGTCTGGAGGAGCACTGCTCGCAGTACGTCCGGTTCACCAAGCCGGATGGCGGGTTCTTCCTCTGGGTGGAGTGCATAGGCCCCAAAGCTCGCGACCTGATGCGAGAAGCCGCCGAGCTGGGGCTTATCTTCCCGGCGGGGGCAACGTTCTTTCTGCAAGGAGACGACGACGATACATCCCACATAAGGCTGGCGTTCAGCACGGCAAGCGTTGAGGAGTTGGAGCAGGTTGGACCCCGCATGCGCGAGGCTTTTGTGCGGGCAATGGGCGAGGGGTGAGGGAGACGCCTATCTGTAGAAGTGCAATGGCAAGCAAAACCTACATAGTTCTTCTAAGGGCGGTGATGCCCACGGGTAAGAACAAGGTGCCGATGGCAGAGCTGCGTAGGGTGCTCTCCGAGGCAGGCTTTCAAAACAGCCGCACATATATTCAAAGCGGCAACGCTCTGGTGGAGAGCAAGCTTTCTCCTCAACAGATAGAAGAGCAGGTGCACCAGCTTATCAAGAGTCAGATCGGTCTGGATCTGGTTGTGGTGGTGCGGACGAGAGCGGAGCTTGAGGGGGTCCTAAACAATAATCCATTCAAGGAAGGATATGACATATCGCGCGTATTCTTTGTATTGTTTAGCAAGAGACCGGAGGCAGAAAGGGTCAAAGAGCTACTGGCTCAAGATTTTGGTGACGAGAAACTCTCAATTACCACAGATGCAGCTTATCTCTACATCCCAGACTCCTACGGCGGCAAACTCAGCACCAACTTCCTGGAGAGGAAGCTGGGCGTTTCAGCCACAATGCAACTTCAATACCCTGACTAAACTTGTGGAACTTAGCGCCCCTTAGCGATAGTCAAATGGATGGGATCAGTTACAGATGACCGAGTTGGAGATCCGAAGTTATCGAGAATCTGACCAAGCAGCAGTTGTACAACTGTGGAGGGAGTGCGGGTTAGTGATGCCTTGGAACGACCCCGTAAAGGATATCCGCAGGAAGTTAACTATCCAACGGGACATGTTCTTAGTTGGCCTAACAGGTAATCGTCTGGTAGGGACGGTTATGGCAGGTTACGAAGGTCATCGTGGTTGGATCAACTACCTGGCGGTTGCTCCGGATTGCCGGAATGGTGGATATGGACGGCTTCTGATGGAAGAGGCAGAAGCACGTTTACAAGCGATGGGTTGTCCCAAGATTAGCCTCCAAATCAGAAATAGCAACGCAGATGTAATTGAGTTCTACAAGAGAATCGGATTTTCAATGGACGACGTAGTTAGCATGGGTAAACGCCTTGAGATAGATGAGCCTGCAATGTATTAAGCGAGCTATGAATTGGGTCTATTCAAGGAGACGACGACGATACATCCCACATACGACTGGCGTTCAGCACGGCGAGCGTGGAGGAGTTGGAGCAGGTGGGACCCCGCATGCGCGAGGCGTTTGTGCGGGCAATGGGCGAGGGGTGAGTATTGCCTATGGCAAGCCGCTACAGCCTAGACTTGGCCTCTTCCCAAGAAATGGCCTTCCCCTCTTTTACCTCCTGGATACTTTGTCGTAGCTGCTCAATCGCCTCATCATCGCTGAGCACTTCCAGCGTTTCTAAGATGGCCTCGTAATCGTCCCATGTCATGATAGCCAATACCGGCCTGCCTCTGCGGGTAACCGCCACTGTTGCCGGACTAGCTTCCAGTCGCTCAGGCAACTTCGTCAGATCTCGTCTGGCGTCCACCATATTGAGCTCTTCTGTCTCTCTCAATGTCGTCATATCCCATCCTCCTAATATCAGCTATATCAGCCCTCGTCGGACAAGTCGTTGGGCCAGAACGTATACATCCCGCCGGCTGCCTTCTTTGCGAATGCCCACCATGTGCACCACCACCCGCTGTTCCCTTTCATCAACTCCATACACCACACGGTAACGCTGCCCGGCAGCCCGCACAGTCATGAACCCGGCCAATTCGCCCCGCAGGGCGTTGCCTTGCTTAGCAGGTTCTTCCATAAGAACATCGATACGCCGAATAATAGCAGCACGGGTGCGCCGGTCAGCGATAGACTCCAGCGCCGCCAAACCTGTTGGAGTAATCTCAATTTGGTAGGCCATCAGGATTTCGCAGTGTCGCCATGTAAAGTGTACTCCTATCTGTACGTTTGTCTACCCGTATGCATTCCCCTCCCCTACCCCACCTGGATTCCTGCCTGCGCAGGAAGACGGTTCCATTGCCCACTTACCCGTTTGTCCGAAGGTGGGAACACGCGGCGAGGCTCGTTGACACAGGCAAAACCCCACGCCTAAAATGGCGGCAGTTTCCCCTTGATATAGCCTTGGGAGGTGCGTAGTGGCTGTTCCCCTAGTTTCCAGAGCAACGGTAATGAGCAATCGCGGTATTGTGGCGTCGACGTCTCCGCTGGCGGCGTCGGCGGGACTGCGCGTACTGTCGCAGGGGGGCAACGCCTTCGATGCGGCGGTAGCGACGGCGGCTGTGGAGGCGGTGACCGTGCCAGGCATGTGCGGAATCGGGGGAGAGGTGTTCGCCATTCTCTACGAAGCAAAGACGGGCAAGGTGCAGGGGCTGACCTCGACGGGGGCTGCGCCAAAGGGAGCCACGCCCGGTTTCTTCCGCTGCAAGGGCTATCAACATATGCCTTTCGACGGTCCGCTGGCGGCTTCGCCTCCCGGAGAGGTCGCGGCATACCAGTTCTTTGCCGACAACCTGTGCACCCTGCCGCTGGGTAAGTTGCTGGAACCGGCCATAGGGTACGCGGAGGAGGGGCACCCCATCTCGCCCAGGATTGGACGGATCATAGCGGGAAGCGCCGAGCGCATGTCCAACCTACCGGCGCTGGCCAAGATCTTCATGAACGGCGACCGCCCCTACCAAGCGGGCGAATTGCTGGTGCAGAAGGACCTGGCAGGCACGCTGCGTCGAGTGGCAGAGGGTGGCGCAGAGGAGTTCTACCGTGGAGGACTGGCCCGCGACATAGCAAAGCGATTCCAGGAAGCGGGCGGGCTGATCACGGAGGAGACACTGGCGGACCACGAAATCGAGGTTTACGAGCCGCTGGACAAGGAGTACCGCGGCTACACGGTGGTAGAGAACCGTCCCCCATCGCAGGGGATGCTGATACTGGAAATACTGAACATCATCGAAGGGTTCGACCTGGCGGGAATGGGGTATCTCAGCCCGCAGAGCATTCACACAATGATCGAAGCGAAGAAGCTGGCTTTCGCCGATAGGAACGCCTACCTGGGCGACCCGCGCATGGAGCAGGCGCCTTTGGACCTGCTGCTTTCCAAGGAGCACGCGGCGAGGCGCGCTGGACTGATCGACCCGGACAGGGCATCGTTCGACGTGAAGGCGTCGTCGCTGGTGCCGGCGGGTACCGACACGAGCTACTTCTGCGTGGTGGACGGCGAAGGCAACGCGGTGTCGTTCATACACAGCCTGTACCAGGGATTCGGGTCGGGGTTTGTGGCTGACGGCACCGGGGTGGTGTTCAACGGCAGGCAGCGCGGGTTCAGGCTGGAGGAGGGTCACCCCAACACGGTGGCTCCGGGGAAACGCCCCATGCACACGCTGAACGCTTACATGGTGCTGAAGGACGGTGTGCCGTTTATTGTGGGAGGCACGCCGGGAGCGGACTACCAGCCGCAAGGCAACGTACATATGATTACGAGCATTGTCGACTATGAGCTGTCGCCGCAGGAAGCGGTCGACGCTCCAAGGTGGTCGAGCATACCCGGGACCGACCCGGCAACCTTGGACGACCCGGAGGTGGTGCAGCTGGAGCCAATGATGCCGCGCGAGATAGCGGAAGGACTGGAAGCCAAAGGGCACAGCGTAACCTGGGGGCAGGAAGGGATAAGCCACGGGATTGTGCAGCTCATACAGGTGGACGGAGAGACGGGCGTGCTCAAGGGAGGCTCAGACCCTCGCGGCGACGGACACGCCGCGGCGCTGTAGGGATGGAGGGAGTGTCCTTCCTATCATAGTAACCACAATACTGTTAGCACTATACCTGCCAGTATGAAAATTACTACCGCAAGCAAAGCGAACAGGATTGCAAAGTCTCCTATGGTCTGTGCAAGGTCTTCTTTCATGGGCAACACTTTTGCGGTCTGTAGTTGATATCCTTGTTTGGATACTGCGTTTGATATGCCTCAGCACTCGCAATGGCTTCATCCTCGGTGTTAAACAACACCCAATAGCCTAACGAGTGATTAACTCGTCCCCAACGTTTGCAAGCTCTTCGCGGATGTGGTAGCAGGTACGGCGATGCAAGACGGCGCATACGTCGCCTTTCTCGTAGAAGTTGACCGCTACCCTTGCTCCCATTTTTTCTGGCTCCCTTTAAACAATGGGGTAGTTCTTTCAGTAGTACTATAACAACCCGCGTGTAACCTGTGCGTTACATTTGCAATCAATTCACTATGACTTCTTGTAACTTTTCCCCGTAACTGGCGCAATGCTGGTTGACACGAGACAGGAGGAGATGGCAGAGTGGGCGATGGCCACTGCTTAGCTCCCGGCTGAGACGACGCGCTGCGGCGCTGTAGTGGGCGGAGTGCAACAGCGACGACACCACAAAGGAAGGTAATCCGTGAGTATGGCTGTTTATGAACCACCGAAGAAGTCAAAAGGTGAAAGGGTCTGGGATAGGATACTAAGGGCTTCTCTGGCGCTTCCCGGGGCCAAGGTAGACCGTGATTCATTTCTTGCTTCCCAGCTTTCCAACTATTGTAGTGAAGAGCAGGTGCGCAAGGCCGTCCAGTTCAGACCTGCCGCAGCAGGCATACCGTCTGACGTGATCGACAGGCGAGCAAACGCCTCCATCCGATCGCACGTTATGAAGGCATCCGCCATATCGTTCGCCTCAGGCTTGCCGGGCGGCTGGGCTATGGCAGGAACCATCCCCGCAGATGTGGCGCAGTTCTACTGGCACGCACTGGTCTTGGCCCAGAAGCTGGCGTATCTGTACGGCTGGCCCAACCTGCTGGAGGAAGGTGAGGTCGATGAGGATACGGAGTTTCACCTAACCCTGCTGGTCGGCGCAATGATGGGAGCGGCCACAGCCAGACGGGGATTGACAGAGTTAGCTAGGCGCTTCGCTGAACAGACCGCTCACCGCCTGCCGCGACAGGCGCTCACGAAAACCGTGTACTATCCCCTAGTGAGGAAGGTAGCCAAGTGGATCGGCATCAAAATTACGAAGCGGACATTCGCCGGGGGACTGTCCAAGGTAGTCCCGGTTATCGGAGGTGTCCTCTCAGCCGGCGTGACGGCGGTAATGATGCAGCCAATGGCTAAACGGCTAAAGAATCACCTGAAGACGCTGCGTTACGCGCTACCTGACGAGTAGGAAGGGATGCAAGCGGGTTGATTCTTCGTCGCTAGCCGCTCGTCAGAACGACAGAGGCCCCGCCCCTGGATTCCCGATCGGGGTCGGGAATGACGATGGAGGGTGGCTTGGAGTATGACGGTGGATGGGGTGAGAAGGAATGTCTCATCTCCACTCACCCCCTTCCCTTCGACGATTCTCAGGGTAAACTCTAGGCTCACCAGGAGCGAGGCGCCGCTACAAGTTGCGCAGCCAGCGTTTTCAGCCAGGCACCCACGGTACGTTCTCCACTTCACCCCCATATCAATCTTCCCCCGTTGTACAGACCGGAGAGATGGGTAACAGTTGTTCGGAGACATAGGTAACACATTCTATTGATTCATGTCTATGGTAGCGATCGGCT
>DAOUKI010000108.1:0-14071 GCA_034421495.1 Dehalococcoidia bacterium
CCTCATAAGTGACGCGATTGAAAATGGTGACTTCGATATAACTCGGCAGAGCCGGGGAGCTCCATTCCCGGACCCTGACGCTTTCAACATATCTCTCTACTTCCAGAATACAGACGGCGGCTTCAACTACACAGGATGGGAGAATCCCAAGTGGAGAGAGCTGTACGAGCAGGAAGTTATACTGGATTCAGAAGAAGCGCGGGCTCCGCTACTGAGAGAGATGGCCAAAATCATGTATTTCGATGCCACGCTGATCAACTATATCCGCCCAGGCCTAATGTACACGCATCGAGGCAACTGGCGTGGCTACACCTTCCCTATTCACCACGTTATGAATGCCTCTCTAGAGTACACCTGGCTGGCTGATCAGTAGTCTAGTCTCGGCAAAACATCATCGGAATACAGACGGGGCGCTTCTTAGAAGCGCCCCGTCTTCTTATTTGGTTGGCCTGGCTATCAGTGCATACCAATCCTAAGAGGACTCGACAATCTTGCCCTCTAAGATGTATGGAACGGATGTCAATGACCAGCTACCCAAAGTTTAGGAGTTGATCGTTTTCTGTTCTTCCTGAGTTTCCAGGAGGAAACTTACATTCCGGTGCGCTAGTGTAAGTAATAGATCGTATCCAATCCGGTGACTACCGCCACTGTCGATCTATGACATCTCCGACCGCATAGCCCGGGTCGCGCCGGTGCAAGTCAAGTATGCGTGGATGAAGTCCGGAGCGTTGCTAAGGCCGTGGGCCTGAGTACCCTAGTACCCATGGGAACAGCTTGGCTGTCACTGAAGAAGAGCGCCTCATGACCTCGTCGTTGGCTTTGAGGGTTTATCTGCCGCGCAGCTTTGGGTCCAAGACGTCGCGTAGGGAGTCGCCCAGGACGTTCATCCCAAACACCACCAGCGTTAGCGCGGCGCCGGGAAAGATGCCAATCCAAGGGGCAACTATAAAATAAGACTGGGACTGCTGGCTGAGCATAGCCCCCCAGGAAATCACATCGGCGGGAGTGCCAATGCCAAGGAAGCTGAGAGACGACTCTATGATGATCATGAAACCTATCAGCGCTGTGGACACCACAATTAGCGGAGCAAAGGAGTTAGGCAATACGTGTCTGAAAACTATGCGCAAATCGTTCGCGCCTATCGACTTGACTGCTTCCATATATGGCGTCTCTTTGATGCTCAAAGCTGCAGATCGGACAACACGGGCAATCCGGGGGGTATAAACAATGGCCACTGCGGCAATTATGTTGTTCAGCGATGGACCGAAAGCCGCCATCAAAGCTAAAGCAAGGAGCAGTGACGGGAAAGCTGTTGTGCCATCAACAAAACGCTGTATTATAAGGTCCACCTTGCCGCCCAAATGGGCGCTTACCACTCCTATCAGCGCCCCGGCTATGCCGGCAAAAATCACGCCTAGCAAGCCCACTTTCATTGACACTCCTGTTCCGTACATAGTGCGGCTCAGTATGTCACGCCCCAACTCGTCGGTGCCAAACCAGTAGGTCGCGTTCGGGGACTGCAAGATAGCGTCCACATTGGTCTTCAGAGGGTCGTGTGGCGCGATTAGTGGTGCGGCCACGGACACAAAACTAGCGATGAGCAATATGATTACACCGGTAGCGCCCAGTGGCTTACTCAGCATGAAGTGCCGGAGTGCCCTGAGCCGCCGAATCCAGGCGCTCCTCCGCAGAACAACGCCGCCATGGACTATCTCTTTTTGAACCACTCTAACTGTCCTTTAAGACTAAATTTACACTGCCTAACTAGGTCTAAGTCTAACCGTAGCGTATACGGGGGTCTAGGAAACCATACGTCAAATCCACGACCAGGTTTGCCACTAGGGCCACGATTGCGAAGTACATTACGTATATCTCTATCATCTGAAGGTCCCGGCTGAACATGGCTACGACCAATCCACGGCCGATCCCTGGCAGATTGAAGATGATCTCTATGATCACCGTTCCTGAGAAAAGGGAGCCGATGTTGAGTCCGAATACGGTCACCACAGGTATCATAGCGTTGCGGATTGCATGTCTGCTGAGCACCACCCTTTCTCTAAGTCCTTTAGCGCGGGCGGTGCGTATGTAATCCTCCCGCAATACTTCAAGCATCTGAGCCCTGGTTATGCGCAACATCAGCCCCTGAAAGGTGAAGCTGAGGGCTAGGGCCGGGAAAATCAGCTGCTGGAACCCGTCGATCGGATTATCCAAAATGCCGGTGAATCCCAGAGGGGGCAACCACTTGAACACGCTCGAAAGAAGCAAGACCACCATCAAACCCACGAAGAAACTGGGCATGGCAAGGCCCAGAATCGCCATCCCTCGCACCACGTAGTCAATAAGACCATCCTGTTTTATAGCTGCCAGAATGCCTATGGGGACCCCTACTATAGGAACGATAATCAATGCTAGTAGGGCCAGCTGCAACGTTATGGGAAATCTTCTTCCAATTTCGCTGGCCACTGGTCGGCCAAGAAGTACGGAATCCCCCAGGTTCCAGGTCAGTACGTTCGTGATCCAACGCGCGTATTGAACATGAATAGGGTCGTTAAGCCCTAATCGCTCACGCAGTTCCTCCGCTTCTTCCTGAGTATAGACACCGTCCCCTGTTGGTCCCGACAGCATCGCCTCCGCAGGGTCCCCCGGAATGATACGCAGGACCACAAAGACGACCAAGGATACGCCCAACAAAGTAGGAATAAAGAGAAGGAGCCTGCGTGCGATGTATGCTTTCATTCCTTAAATCAACGCTGAGCCGTATGTAAAGAGGGCGCTCTCGCTTCAGGCGTTTCACAAAAGGCAGAACACCTACTCAGAAGGCTCCGCTGCCTGTTAAAACCGGGGTGTGACATTTGTTACCATTTAGCACACCTCAGGTGGGATGTCAATCAAAACCACCTTTGCCTGGCCAATAGCGGGGCAGGCCGTGTCACAATTCCAACTGAGTGATAAGATTATACACGTGGTTGCAAGATGACTATTGCATCACATTGCTACTGTCGCGAGCAGGAAGGTGGACCGCATGACAAACATCATAGAGCAGACATTTGAGGAAGCCGTTGCTGAGTATATCCAGCGTTCAAGGGATCTGATAGACAAGGAGGCTAAAGAGCATCTGCCGCCGCGGCAGCCGTCCCCATTTGACCAATCGGGGCCTCCCTACCAGTCTGTGTTGCGATTGAATCCCGCCACTGTGCGCAATTACGCCCGGAGCATAGGAGACGATAATCCGCTGTACACAGACCAGGACTATGGCAGGCATACTCGCTACGGTAGCCAGATAGCACCGGGCACCATCCTCTCACTGATGCGATACCCCTCTGTCCACGGCGCCATGCGGCCCATCGGCTATCCACTGGCCCAATTCATCTCGGGGAACGCCTGGGAGTTCTTCGACGTTGTCCGGGTAGGCTCCCAGTTCCGCTCATCTAAGGTGACCAAAGAGGTGATTGAGAAGAAAGGCTCCCGGGGAAGATTGGTGCTGCTTATCTCGGAGGTCACTTTCTGGGATCATCATGGCGACATCCCGGGCAAATGCTACGGCACCCAGATAGCTGTCCCCATGGAGAACATGGGTACCTCCCGCGCCATGAAGGCCGACAACATGGGTCAGAAGCTGCTTTATGAGAGGAAGACCCAGGAATACACACCGGAAGACATAGAGCAACTTCTCCAAAAGCTGCGTGACCAACCACGTCGGGGAGCCGAACCTCTCTACTGGGAGGATGTGAACGTAGGTGATGAGCTAAGTCCCCTGGTTCTTCCACCCTGGACCTTGCATGATCAGATATGCTCCAACCGCATGAGCTACTGCCTGGTAAGCGCCGGAGGGACGTCTGTAGGCACCGATGATCCTACAAAAGAACCGCAAGGGGATGAATTGGCTTTTGAGCCGTCTTTCCGCATGCTAAAGAACTTGCCTGGGGACTCCCGCACCAACCCGCTAACGCGTTGGCCTTGGAACGCCGACGTCGCGCATGACGATGCTATCTTGGCTGGCTATGATGGTCAGCCGGCGCCCTTTGACCACGGCGTGCAGAGATTCCAGATACCCCAACAGCTTTTCATGAACTGGATGGGGGACCACGGTTTCATACGTCGCATGCAGATAGCCCTCCGCAAGCCCGTGTACGTTGACGACGTTACCATGTACGTGGGCCAAGTGGTGAATAAGTTCAAACAGGTCCAAGAAGGAGAGGCGGCTAACGGCGGAAAACCGAATAGAGCAGAATATTACGCGGTAGGCATTCGTTATCAAGGCCTCAACCAGTCAGGCGAGGCTCACTCGCAAGGCACTGCTACGGTGTATCTCCCCTCTCGCCAAGGTGGGCCTGTGCAGCTTCCTATTCCCCACCCATCGCGCCTACCTTACGTGCCATACGAGACCTTCTACCGCGACTGGTTTTAACCCGCCAATCCACAGCCAGACCAACAGAGAGGCGTGCCCTGGCCTCGTATTCTCCCGGTGTCCGGAGTGACTGGAAATATCTCAGCAGGGCCCGGGAGACACTAAAGACTCTTTTCCAAGGCCTGATCCAACTCGTCAAAAGCGGCAAAGGACTAGAACCGAGTCCGAATCATCCCATGTTCTTGTTGACTGTTGGCCTGAGTGCTATGCTACTATCCGCAAGCTGTAGCATCACTGCGGATCCCCTATGGCGGCATCCATAACTTTTGGGAAGGGGGTTAATGATGACTATCAGATACGCAGGTCTTGCACTAATCGTAGGTGTGGTACTGGCTTTCGTGGCCCCACTATTTATGCCGGGGTACACTTTCATAAACCCGGTAGACCAGACCGACTTCTCTGTAGCGCGGGACGCCTTGGGCGACTCGCCGGTCCTAGCGCAGTGGATGACGTTCTTCACGCTCATCGCAATGTTGTTGATGTCCTTCGGCCTCCTGGGTCTCTACCCCCTGGCGAGCCGGCAAGCCGGGCTGGGAGGCAAGATCCTCCAGTTCGGCATTATCGCCACCCTCATCGAATGGAGCATCCTCATCATCGCCACGGGAATGCGGCACTTCGAAATCCACCTGCTGCAACGCAGCGCCCTGGCCATCGACGGGTCTCAGTCGGCGGAAGATTTCATGGCCGCAGCCCTAGCCGTGCACATGGACGTAACGGCGGTCACACTGGCATTCGTGGCGCTGGCCCCGCTGGCGTCCAGCATGGTCGGTCTTGGGCTATCCAAACGGTTTGCCTCAATGGACCTCTTCAAAGTTGCGTGCTATCTCCTTGTGGCAGGCGGACTTGTGGGGCTGGTCAACTTCCTGTTTGCAATGAACTCGCCCGACTTGGGAATCCAGTCTCTGCTCCTGATAAACACTCTAGTCCTCTACGTTCAGGGGGTTAGCCTGATCATCATCGGGTACGGCATGTACCAGGGACGGAACGAGCTCACCGAGGAATCTTAAGGCCTGCTAACTGCAAGCTGGATGCAAGAGAGTTATTGAGTTCCCACGTACTAAAGGACTCTCTCCAAGGCCTGATCAAGCTCGTCAAAGGTGGCGAAGGACTCGAACCGGGCTGCGACCTTCCGGTCTCGGTCGATCACGAACGACCACTCCGCACTCGGTAGCCGCCACTCAAGCACGGTGGGAGAGATGCGAGCCCGGCTCAGGTCTCCCTGGATTTCGTCAGGGTTGTCGTATAAGTCAACGTGGATGAAGTTGGCTCGCCCTTGGTATTTGTCCTTGAGCTGCCGTAGCACCTCTACCTGGGGACCGCAAACGGCATTGATGCAGAAGGCGGGACTGGCCATCACGATCACTGTAGGCATGCCGGAGCCGATAGCGCCGGCGATCGTGGTTCGGTAAAGATCGGGGTCTCGGAGGGAACCGGTAGTGAGTTCGCCCATGTCTTCCACGTCGGCAAGGGTCTTGCTCTCACTCGGCACCGCCGCTACCCCGACGTTAGGGGCCTTGGTCACCTCTTCAACCTGAAAGGACAGCTGTGCGGACCGGCTGTGCCCGCTCTCGTCCATCACTCTGACGTCTATCTGCCATTTGCCCGCCACGTCGAATGTAAGCTGGGTCGTATAGCTCCCTCTGATCTCATACGGCCACGGTCTGAACACAGCCTGGGCCGTCTCTCCCTTGCGGCCCTCTGCATCGCCCTCGGGCAAGTGCCGCGACACCACAGTCGTGTACGGCTCGCGGATCAGGCTCTCCTCCGACTGGAGCACGAAGGCCATCCTGTGCCTGCCCACCGCAACGTCCGGGGTGCCCAGGATGATCTGTATCCCGTCGTCGGATGGCAGCCCCTTTAATAACTCAACCTCATCAGGGCGTGGCGACATATCCGTGTTGGTGGTATCAGATGAAAAGCCGGAGCACGCGGCTATCAGGGCGGTGGAGAGTACGGCGGCGGATGCCAGTAGTCTGGAGCGCATCGCATTCCCAACAGGCTAAATATCGGTGTATGCACCGGAGATCATGGCAGAAAGCTCCATATCGCCCGAATTCGAGTTCAAGCTGACCCCGCCTCTTCCAGCAGGTCGCGGATCCACTGCTCCGTCTCCTCGTAGCGCCCCTCTCCGATGTGGACGAATCTGATGTAGCCGTCCTTGTCTATCAGGTACTTTGTCGGCCAGTACCGGTTGCTGAACGCCCTCCAGGTGCTGAATTCGTTGTCCTGGACAATGGGATAGAGGAGACCATGCTCCTTGACCGCTTCTTGGACGTTTTCGATGTCCTTTTCGAAGTTGAACTCGGGCGAGTGGACGCCCAAGATCACCAACCCGGAGTCAGCATACTTCTCGTGCCACGACTTCAGGTAGGGCAGCGTGCGCTTGCAGTTGATGCAACTGAATGTCCAAAAGTCCACCAGGACGACCTCTCCGCGCCGGCTCGCCAGCGTGAATGGCTCAGAATTGATCCAAGCGCCGGTGCCTCTCAGCTCAGGAGCCAGCGGTTCGTCGCCGGTACGGTGGTTCTCAGCAGGAACAGTTGTGGGGGTTGGGGAGGCATCGGAACCGCAGGAAACAACCAACGTTACCAGTAGTGTCGACACGGCCGCGGCTACCGCGATCGATGTGATTCTCATATTGACTCCTCAGTGGCGGCCAAGGCCGACATAAGAGAAACATTTCGTCCTTGAAGGGCCTCTACAACTGATTGTACAGCATTGAACGCCTTATGAGACCCACTTGGCAAGGATGTAGATAGCGTTGACCATCCCATACTTGGCAGATCAGGTACTGCGCCATGCTACGGGGTTGATGTGCCCTCCTGGGACGTGTGGTCGCCAAGCGGTTCGCTCTCATAGGGTGCATATCCCGCTTCGCGCAGTCGTTCCCATACCTCCACGGAGTGGGCTAGGTTCCTAGTCTCCAAAGTAAGTTGTATCTCCACTTGACCCATGTGCACCGATGCGGCATGCCTGAGATGCCCTATATCCAGAACATTCACGTCGGTGCTCGACACAATGTTCAGCAGACGGCTCAATTGACCCGGACGGTCCTCCACCATAACGCGAAGCACTAGGTAACGGCCTGCGTGGGCTAGCCCGTGCTCCAAGACACGCGCTATCAGGTGAGGGTCCACGTTGCCACCGCTGAGGACTATCCCAACCCTCTTGCCGGCAACCTGGATCTTTCCTCCCAATATGGCGGCAAGTCCCACCGCGCCGGCCCCTTCCACTAGCAGCTTGCCTCTCTCCAAGAGCAACATCATGGCCTGTGTAACCTCTTCCTCCGCCACTGTGACCATGTCGTCAACATAGCGTGAAACAAGGGGAAGAGTGATCCTGCCCGGCGACCCCACGGCAATGCCATCGGCCACGGTGGCCCGCCCCTTGACTGTGATGCGCCGGTTGGCCTTGTAGGAGTCGACAACGGCGGTGGATGCCTCGGCCTGCACGCCTACAACCCTGATATCAGGCGCCTTCTCCTTTATGGCCAAGCCAATACCGGATATCAAACCTCCCCCTCCCACCGGTACCACAACCATATCCAGGCCATCCGCCTGCTCAAGCATTTCCAGGCCGATGGTTCCCTGCCCCGCTACGATTGCCGGATCGTCGAAGGCATGGATTAAGGACAAGTTGTTTTCCCGCATAACGCGCCGGGCGTGCCTCTGGGCTTGGTCGAAGTCATCGCCTTGGAGAAGTACAGTCGCGCCGTAGCCCCGTGTAGCCTCCACCTTGGGAAGGGAAGCGCACGTGGGCATTACTATGGTGCAGGGTATGCCAAGATTGGCGGCCGCTAGTGCAACCCCTTGGGCGTGGTTTCCGGCGCTGGCCGCGATCACGCCCCTCGCCTTCTGTTCAGGAGTCAATGAGGCCATCTTATTGGCGGCGCCTCTGACCTTGAAGGAGCCCGCTCTCTGTAGGCTCTCGGCTTTAAGGAGAATCTCGCACCCAGCCATTTGACCCAGAGCGAGTGCGGGCAATACGGGCGTCCTAAGCGCCAGATGAGCGATGGTGTTCCGGGCTTGCTGCACGTCCTGCAGGGTTACAGAGGTTCTCATAAGGGCGCGATATGCTCCGCGCTAGGCGGGTGGCAGATTCTCGATCTCCACAGTCTCCACCGCATCGGCAAGGTCGAAGCCGAACACCCGCGAGTAGAAGTAGGACTCCGCGTCCAGCGTTCTCTTGATGTTCTCGGCCCGTCGGAAGCCGTGCTGCTCACCCTCGAACGGTAGATAGGCTACGGGAATCCTTTTCTCACGCAGCGCATCGCGCATCATCTCAGACTGGTTCGGGGGTACTACCTTGTCCTCCAAGCCCTGGAAGAGGATGAGCGGCGCAGAGAGCTGGTCGACGTGATGGATGGGAGAGCGTTCCAGGTATATATCCCGGCGCTCCGGATACGGCCCTACCAGTGTGTCCAGATACCGTGACTCAAACTTGTGGGTGTCCAGTGTGAGCGCCTCCAGGTCGCTGACGCCGTAGAGGCTGGCCCCGGCTCGGAAGACGTCGTGGAAGGTCAGCGCGCTCAGCGTCGTGTAGCCGCCGGCGCTCCCTCCCCTGATTGCCATGCGGTTGCCGTCCACGTCGCCGCGTTCTGCCAGGAACCGGGCGCCGTTGACGCTGTCCTCTACGTCGACAATGCCCCATCTGCCGTTGAGACGCCGGCGGTATGCGGTGCCGTAGCCGGTGCTGCCGCCGTAGTTGACGTCCAGTACCGCGAAGCCGCGGCTCGTCCAGAACTGGGTACGAAGATCGAGTGTGGATGAGACGGCGGAGGTCGGTCCGCCGTGCACCAGGACGACCAGTGGTGGCCGCTCTCCCTCCGGCGCCGAGTAGTCCTTATTCGCCGGAGGGTAGAAGAAGGCGTGGGCCGTGAGGCCTCCTCCCGTGGGGAACTCGATCGGCTCAGGCGCTGAGATGTACCCCTCATCGATGCCGGCGGCGTCCGAGCTGCGCAGTACTTCCGTGGCTCCGGTGCGCAGGTTGTGAGCCATCAGCGTCGGCGCCATCGTCGGGGAGCCTGCACCGAACACGGCGCGACCTGCTCCGACGTACAACCCCGACCGGGTAAGATCAGTGAACGGCGTGGGCACAGTCTCAAGCTCCAGCCTGTCGGTATAGAGGTTGGCAAAGTGCGACGTCCCGCCTCTGTTGTAGCTGCAAACTATACGGTGCTCGGAGGCAAACCCGTATGTGGATATGGCTAGTCCCCACTGCGGAACTCCGAACTCCGCATCCATCTCGTAGAGGTGCTCTACGCTACCGTCCTGCCACCGGTAGAGGTTCCACCAGCCGCTCCGGTCGGAGACGAAGTGGAGGACCCCCTGCGGAGACCACTCCGGCTGGTTGATGGCCTCGCCGTCTCCTCCGGCCACTCTCTGCGCATCCCCGAGAGAACCGTCCTCCCTTACTTCAGCGACCCACAGGTCGCTGCCGTCCCACGGCATGTTTGGATGGTCCCATGAGAACCAGGCCAGCATCGACCCGTCCGGAGACAGCCGGGGAGAGGCATAGAAGTCATGGCCGGATAGGAGCACGGAGCCACTGTCCATCCCGTCCAGGCCAATGCCGGCTATTGTGGTGACCGCCTCCCCCTCTCCTCGGTGGTCCTCCCGGACGCAGATGATACGAGCCCGCTTGCTGTCCATGGCGGCGTCAGCGTAACGCACGGCTGTCTCCGGAGTGATGGGCTCCGGTTCCTGGCCCGGCCTCTGCCGGTACAGCCGCTGGTCTTCAAAGTTGGAGAAGTAGACAACGCCGTCGGACACAATGAATGCGCCGCCGCCGTATTCGTGCACTAGTGTACGGACATTGAAGAGCGGCGGGGTGACATCAGCTGTCTCCCCATCAGGCCCGCGCCGTACCACGACGTTCCTGCCGCCTTCTGAAGGCCGCATCTCGGTCCAGTAGATGTCATCCCCATCTAGCCTGATTTCTCCGATGCCGATCGACTCCGCGACGATCACGTCGGAGGTGATGGGTGACCTCCAAGAGCCGTACGGCGCTACCTTGCGGGAGTTCATTGATTGGTCTCCATTGGGCTGAGATTTCCCATTTTGACTGCTCTCGGAACCCAAGGGCAGCCCAAACGAGATGGTGACAATCGTAAAGTTGTCCTGCTATCCCGGTCAATCCTCCGGTATCTTTAACGGCAGACTTCCACGGTATGGCCGCTATCCATCCATTCTGCATAGGAGCCGTCGTAGAGACGGATGTTGTACCCGGCATGTTGCATGGACAGATAAGCCAGCGAAGCCCGGATTCCAGTGCGGCAGTAGGCCACCACCGAATCACTGGAAGCGATGCCTGCTGCTCCCAGCCTTCGGCGCAGAAAGTCCGGCTCAATGAGCAGTTTCCCATCAGCGCCGGCCATTTCGGAGTGGGGAACGTTGACAGCGCCGGGAATGTGCCCGGGGCGGTGGTCAATTTCCGTTTGGCCGCTAAATTCCTCCGGGGAGCGCGTATCCAGAAGTTTCGTCTCACCGGGCTCAACAAGCTCGTCGATAGTTGCCCTCACGGAACGGTTCAGGCGCGGCGATAAGGACTTTGGCTCCGTGGAGACAGGCCGGTAGAGTACCTCCCTACCCTGCTCCTTCCAGGCATCGTAGAGTAGGTCCATGATGTAAACGTCGCTAAGGCCCAGGTATTCCAGTACCCAGGCAGCCATGGAGGCGTTGCAGCCATCCTCATGGTCGTAAAGCACGGGAGCTACGCCGTCGCCTAGCCCCGCTTCACCAAAGACTGCGGCAAGCTGGTCAGGCTGGCCGAGACGACCGTCCGGACCTCGCAGTTTCTTTAACGGGACGTTGACTGCGCCTCTCAAGTGGCCCATCAAGTAGCGCATGGCGGAACGAGGGTCAATTATGAGGTAGCCAGGCTGTCCAATACGGTCAGAGACCCAATCCGCCGAAACGAAGTGGACCATTAACCGACCATTTCAAAGTCGGTTTCGACCGAGGTGGGGTTGGCCACCGACTGGGTGACCGGAGAGCCCTCCACCGCCAAGCGCCAGATTTCCCGCAGAGTTTCCTCATCAGCGTCGGCGCTCACGAAGCACTTGGCCGAAATCCTGCCGTAGCCCGGGTTTCCCTCGTCCTCAACTCCGGCCCACTTGCGGATATTGTCAAAGTACCCTTCGACCGCCACCTCTAAATCATTGATGCGGACTCCCTGCTTGGTAGCGTTGACCACGAAGCCCACGGTCATGCAGCTGCCAATGGCCGACAGTAGCTGTTCGTGAGCGCTGGCGGCCACGTCTGTGGCGGTCAGATCTCCCGGCTCATCCATGTCAACTTGGTGGTTTCGCATGAAGGCCCGAGCCCTCATCCCGTCCTGCCAGACCACGCGCGACTTCCAAGGCCCGGTTACCGCCTCAAAAACCTCCGGGTTCCGAAAGGAATCCAGAACCTCGGTCAGTTTCTCCCTGGGCAGCCCGTTAAGGTTTCTCTCTTCAGCCATCATCCACTCCTTATGTCAATTTAATGGTCAATCAATCTTACTTGGCGTAAACCCTGAACCCTGGTGCTATTGATATTCGGCTCTGAGTTGTTCGGCAGCCTGGACAATTGTCTGCATCTTCATAGAGGCGACCTCATGGGTGTTGACGTTTCTTTCGGCAAAGGTGCCAAATCCACAGTCGGGGTTGAGGTAGATTTTGTCCGGGTCGAAATACGGCAGGAGCTCCTTTACCATGGCCACAATCTGCTCCGGAGATTCTATGTCGTCGGTCCGGGGATTCACCACCCCAAAGCCGATTTCTTTCTCGTTAGCGTATTCCTTGAAGACTTCCATTTCGCCGGCCCTGGGCGTGGCGCATTCCAGCACTAGCTGGTCAATGTTCATCTGGACTAGGTAAGGAAGCATCGGCCCGTAGTTACCCGTGAGCAGCACCTCCTCCTTACGGCTCCAGTTGCCGCGGCAGACGTGGACTCCGGTCTTGATGCCGCTAATTCCCTCCGTGGTCTGGTTCATCAACCGCACCGCAAGCTCAAGTTCGTCAGTGGGGTCCCTGCGATTGGGCAGCGCGGCGCACATGAACGTCTCCGTGCTTTCCTCTCCGAACACCACCTGGCTGAGGATGGGTTCGTCTAACTGGACGAAGTCGCAGCCCTGGTCCCGTAGGGCAATTATCTCTTCCCGGAGGATGGCCACTACGTCGTCGGCCAAGTCTTCGGGACTAGGGTACACTTGGTCGGAGAGGCCTTCGAACCAGCTGGAGCGGGTCAGCATATAGGGGCCCGGAATAGGGATCTTGATTTGCCGGTCGGTGTGTTCTCGCATGAAGGCCAGTTCATCCAGGGCCAGTCCATGGCGCATCCCTAGGCGGTCAACCACTATGGCGCTCTTGATGGCAAAGGACGGAACGTCAAGCGCCCGCAGCATCTCCTCCATCCTGGCCCGGTCCTGGGAGTGATTCAGCAACTCAGAGACCTTCATCAACTGCATCCCAGTCAGCTTGTCCACTGTGAAGGAGTAAAAGTTATCCCGGCGCTGCTCTCCGTCGCTTATGATATCCACGCCTGCCTCTTCCTGGGCACGGATACAGGCCAGCACTTCGTCATCGGCCACGGCATTGAAATGATCCGGTGTGATTTCGCCAGCTTGCCTTTGGCGGAGGGCCCGGACTAGCTCAGTAGAACGGGGCCAACTTCCAACGACCGTTACTGGGAATAATGGGGCATGAGACATTCGGGTTCCTCCCGGATTTGAACACTACGATAGCTTGCTGTAGTGTATCCCAATATGGAATCTAGGACAAATTCGGTAACTATGCGGCTCGAAAAGGCAGCAAACGCAGTTTCAGGCTGATTGGGCCCGTCCAACCGGATCAGCGGACAAGGCGACGGAGAGCGGCCCGTGCGGCAAAGTAACCGCACATGCCGTGCACGCCGCCACCCGGCGGCGTCGACGAGGAGCAGATGAACAGGTTAGTAGACGGGATGGCGTAGGGACTGAGCATTCGGGCAGGACGCGAGAAGAGCTGGCCCAGGTCCTGGACTCCTCCGTTGATGTCCCCGCCAACGTAGTTCGGATTGTACTCCTCCAAAGCTGCCGGAGGCCGGACGCTCCTCTTCAGGATACGCTCGCGGAACCCCGGAGCGAAACGCTCCACCTGTGCCTCGATCTTATCCGTCATATCGATGTCTGAGCCGTTGGGGACATGACAGTAAGCCCACGCCGTGTGCTGGCCATCAGGGGCCCTGGACGGATCGAAGAGGCTCGGCTGCGAGAACAGCACGAAGGGCCGTTCCGGGTGGCGGCCGCTCCACACCTCGCGCTCGGCGTGGGCGATTTCATCCATAGTACCGCCCAGGTGGACGGTGCCCGCACGCGCACACTCCTCAGCCCTCCAGGGCGCTGGCCCGCTCAGTGCCCAGTCCATCTTGAAGGCCCCCGGTCCGTAGCGATACGCTTCAAGCCTGCGTCGGAAGCGGTTCGGAATGCGGCCTCCGGCGATGCCGACAACCTGCCTGGGCGTAATGTCTAGGAGAATTACAGATGCAGCGGGCATGTCCTCCAGCCGCTCCACCCGTACGCCTGTTTCGATACGGCCGCCGAGGGAGGTCAGATGGGACGCCAAGGCCTCCGATATCCGCTGGGCTCCGCCGTACGGCAGCGGCCAGCCGACGGCGTGACCACTTGCGCCCAGAACCAGGCCTA
>DAOUKI010000109.1:0-12287 GCA_034421495.1 Dehalococcoidia bacterium
GTGTTGGGCTCCGTGAACGTGTATAGCTGGGCCGCCCACATCTGATGCTGCCCCACTCCGGTAACTATAATCGCCTTACCCTGCGTGACATCGGAAAGCTGCTTCAGGATGAACTGCTGGGTCAGCTTTGGGTTGTTGGGCATCCGCAGGGACGGGTGTTCTCTGCGCAGCTGTTCAATCTCGTCCAGCCACTCCGAGCGGGTAGCCGGCTCTATCTGCTTGTTGAGTGTCCTCAGCACGCGACGCAAGTCGCCCACAATGGGAACGTGCGTCTTCACGTTCTGTCCAATGACCGCCGGGTCTATGTCCACGTGGATCACCTTGGCCTTGGGCGCAAAAGCACTGACACGACCCGTAACGCGGTCGTCAAACCGCGCCCCCAGTGAAATCACCAGGTCAGACCTGTCGATGGCCAGGCTTGCATAGGCCACCCCGTGCATACCGGGCATCCCCACGCTGAGCACGTGTGTCTCCGGGAAGCAACTCAGGCCGAGCAATGTGGTTATGACGGGGATCTCCGCCTTTTCGGCAAACTCCCTCAGCTCATCATAGGCGTGGGAAATGATCACGCCGTGCCCGGCAAGTATCACGGGCCGCTTGGCATCCTTGATCAGCTTGACCGCTTTCTTGATCTGGCTGGAGTGGCCCTCAAGAGTCGGCCTGTATCCGGGCAAGTCCAACTCCTCCGGATACTCGAACTCTGCTTGCTCTATGAACACGTCCTTGGGTATGTCCACCAGCACAGGGCCTGGCCGGCCCGTCCTTGCTATGTAGAACGCCTCATGAATGACCTTGGGGATATCCGCCGCCTTCATCACAAGGTAGTTGTGCTTGGTAATAGGCAGTGTGACTCCCGTGGTGTCGCCTTCTTGGAAGGCGTCCTTGCCAATTGCGGCGCGGGCTACCTGGCCCGTGATGCAGACCATTGCGGAGGAGTCCATGTTTGCGCAGGCAATGCCCGTGACCAGGTTGGTTGCGCCCGGCCCGGAGGTGGCAAAGGCGACCCCTACCCTGCCGGACGCCCTGAAATACCCGTCCGCCGCCATGGCCGCTCCCTGTTCATGGCGCACCAGTATATGCCGCAGATGCGGATACTGGGGCATGGTCTGGTAGAGGGGCAGTATCGCGCCGCCGGGAAGCCCGAATACTACGTCCACGCCCTCACGCAAAAGGCTTTCGCAAACCATCTGGGCGCCTGTGAGCTTCATTTCTCCTCTACCTCCGTAATTCTCTTCCGGATCCAGCTTTGTCCATCAACAAAAAAATCCCGTCCCACTAAGGGACGGGAAACGGTTCCCGCGGTACCACCCTTCTTCCCCAACTTCAACATCAGGGCTCTCTATTGCGATAACGGTGCAACCCCGCTGGCTCCAACCGTCTACGGGCCCAAGCCAACTGCTCCCGGGCGAGTTCGGGGCCTCCTTGTCACCGGCTTTTCAGCTGCCGCCGGCTCTCTGTGACCGAGCCTCTCCTACTACTCCCGTTCAAAGCAGGATATTCATTTGCTGTAACTCTACAAAGTTAGCACCAGCCATTGTGGCTGTCAAGTGCAGTGTGAAATGTTCCACAGCCTTACGACTATCGGGACCTGTCTATTGTAATGGCCGTCCAGACGAGCAGCATGATAACCAGTAGAAATACCACCACTCCGATTGCTACTGCCGTGACCATTCACCACCTCCAGCCTACGTTCGGTATGCACATCCTGCCATTCGTGAATATGGTCAGTCCCCTGCTCTACTAGAACCTCAAGAATATTGTATCCGCGGTCTCCCAAATGAACTGGTAGTACTCTATGTTGCTGGGAACCTCAAAGAACATCCAGCCCACCAGCTCGCAGGGACGACCTGCCTCGTCACAGGTATCACGCAGCTCCACGGCAGGGGCGTCTATGCCGTCTCCCCAGAGGAAGGGAAGCAGCCTTCCATCCGAAGGCCGGGCCTCGCCCACATCGCTCCTGTCCTGGAATGGATTGAGCGGCCTGTAGTCGAAGAACTCGGCGTCTCTGAGCCTAGCGGACTCCGTGTCTATGGAGAGGAACACAACGTTTGCCTGTCGGTTGCGCATCTCCAGGTGGGCCGCAGCGATCATCCTGCCCTCCTGGGAAGGCCTGATCACGTAGTGGTTGTCTTCTATTGAGTAGGCCACCTCATCCACGAGGCGCATCTCCTTCACCCTGACGGTGAGGGCCTCTCCAAAGGCCCAGTCCGTGGCGCTCGACCCCGCAATGCATGCGGACAGGGCCAGCAGGGAGAGGAGAATAACGAGTGTAGACGCGGCTAGTGGTCGGTTGGTCATCTGTAGTCTCTCAAGATAATGATAATAGCGCTACGCAGTAATGGAAGATATGGACGCCATGGATCTCAGTCTTTGCACCAGGTCAGGCAGGACTTCCAGCACGTAATCCACGTCCTGATCGGTGTTTTCCCGGCCCAGCGTCAGCCGCAGGCTGGACTGTGCCATCTCCGCCGTCAACCCTATGGCGACGAGAACATGCGACGGTTCCAGGGACGCCGACGTGCAGGCGCTTCCGCTCGATGCCGCCACCCCCGCGAAGTCCAGCCCCAGCAGCAGCGGTTCGCCTTCCAGGCGCTCGAACGAGAGGTTGATATTGTTGGGTAGACGCCGTTCCGGGTGACCGTTCAAGAAAACGGACGGTATCCTCTCCTGGATGCCGTGGAGAAGTCTGTCCCTCAGGTTCCTAGTGTGCCGATTGAGCCACTCCTGCTCATCCACGGCCAGCCGGAGCGCCCTGGCGGCGCCAACGATGCCGGCCACGTTCTCCGTGCCGGCGCGTCGCTGCCTCTGCTGGCTGCCGCCCACGTGCTGCGGCGTGAAAGCAGCGCCCCGCTTTGCATAGAGGATGCCCACACCCTTTGGCCCGTGAAACTTATGCGCGGAAAGGCCCAGCATGTCCACTCCAAGCCGCTTCACGTCTATATCCAGGTATCCCGCGGCTTGAACGGCGTCCGTATGGAACGTGATGCTGCGCTCCATGGCGGCGGCGCGATCTTTGACCAGCTTTGCCGCCTCCGCCACGGGCAGGACGGCGCCTATCTCGTTGTTGGCGTACATCATGCTGACCAGGATGGTGCGCTCCGTGATGGCCTTGTTCAGGTCCTCCAGGTCGACCATACCGTGCCTATCCACGGGCAGATACGTCACGTCGTATCCCAGGTTTTCCAGGAAATGACAGGCGTGGAGCACGGCATGGTGCTCAATGGCGGTCGTGATGATGTGGTTGCCGGTGGGTTGCAGAGCCATGGCCGCTCCATAGACCGCCGTGTTGTCAGACTCCGTGCCTCCGCTGGTGAAAATCACCTCGCTGGTGCGGCAGCCCAGAATCCGCGCCACCGTCTCCCTGGACTCGTCCACGGCCTTGCGAGCCTCCTGGGCCAGGGTGTAGATGCTGGAGGGATTGCCGTAGCTATCCATGAAATACGGCAACATGGCCTCCACGACCTCGGGCCGCATCTTGGTTGTGGCGGCGTGGTCCATGTAGATCAGGTCTTTTGGCTGTTCAGCTATGACAACTCTCCACTATGAGGTCAACAGTCCTATCAGTTTAGCATAGAGACCGCTATTGGGGCAGATTCCTCTTAACAAACCGGCGCGTCCCCCGTCATCCTGCCTGCCACCGGCGTTTATTCACCCCTGATCGTGCTCTGCAGGGACGGTATGTCCAGCCTGCGCACCTGCCGGTCGCGAGCAGCGCCGAACACGGCAAAAGCTATCACCGCCGCGCCACCGATCATCACAGCGCTTGGAGCGCCGATGTAGCTGGCAAGCAGTCCCGCATAAAACCCGCCAAGCGGCAATAGGTTGAACGTCATGCCCCATAGTCCCATAATCCTGCCGCGGAGCTGATCGGGCACCAGCAGTTGCAGAGTGCTCTGGGCCAGAATCATGTACATGGAACTGGACATCCCGGCAAAAGCCACCAGCGCCAGAGAAACAGGGAACCAGCTGGAAAAGCCAAACAGGATGATCAGCGTTCCAAAGGCAATTGCGCCGCCAATTAGCACAACGCCCTTGCTCTGGAAATCACGCAATGACCCCACTATAAGCGTCCCCGTCACCGCCCCTATTCCGCTCATGGCGTGAAGGAAGCCGAGTCCCGTCGGCCCCACTCCCAAGATGTCCTTTTGGAATATGGGCAGCAGGAAAATGTAGGAGAGGCCAAAGAAGCTGTTGAAGAAGGTCATGCCCAGCAGAAAGGCGAAGATATGGTGCTTGCGTACGAAGGACAGACCATCCAGCAGGTCTCTGAAGAAGGTTGCCGAACGGGACCGCGGGATCATGGGCATGCGTACCGCGCTCAGGAACGTCACGAAGACCAGGAAGCCGGCGGTGGCGATGTACAGGGTCAGAGGCGCTCCAACCAAGGCGATGAGCACCCCGGCTACGGCGGGGCCAACTATTCTGTTGCCCTGCCAGATCATGGAGTTCAGCGCCACGGCGTTCATCATGACCCGCCGGTCTATGAGGTGAGGAAAGATAGCCTGCCGCGACGGCTGATCGAATGCGCCCAAGGCTCCCATGATGAATGCGTTTGCCATGATGTGCCAGGGTTGGATCACTCCCGTCAAGGCCAGGGTGGCTAGGGCGCCTACGGCTACGGCGTTCAGCGACTGCACCATCATTATCAGGCGCTTGGGGTTCACCTTGTCCGCCACCACCCCTCCAAACAGGTTCAAGACTATAGCGGGTACAGCCGTGGACAGTCCGACAAGCCCCAGTTGTACGGACGAGCCCGTGATGTCATACATCAGCCAGCCAATGGTCACGATGAGCATCTGAAAGCCCATGACGGAGACCACCTGGCCGGACCAGAAGATGCGGTAGTCGCGGTATTGCAGCGCCTCGAACAGGCTCAAGCGTGAGCTCAAGGCGGTTAGCAAAGACATCTAGATCAACGGGAAACGACTATGCTTTACGGTCGTGCAGAGGACGTCAACCTATCCCTTATCGGGAATGCTGGTCCAGACCACGCCGGAGGCGTCCTGCAATATGCCCTCGTCTTGGATGGCCTGCCTTACGGCTAGCAGCGTAGCGTTGGGATCGCCGGTGACAAGCTTCCAGTCGGGCTCTTCAGGAAGCCAGTAGGGGGACGTTATCCGCACTACCGTCCCTTCGCCGGGGTTTACGTAGATGCCTATTTTGTCTCTGTCCATAAAATCCTCCCAGCGGGCATACTACTCCACAGTTACCGTCTTTGCCAGATTCCTTGGCTGATCCACGTCACAGCCCCTGCGTACCGCCACGTGATAGGCCAGCATCTGCAAGGGCACGGCAGAGACTATGGGAGTAAGAAGCTCCGGCGTATGTGGAATCTCAATGACCTCGTCGGCCAGGGCCGCAATATCTTCGTCGCCCTCGCTGACCAGGGCGATTATCCTTCCTCCCCTCGCCTTCACCTCCTCAACGTTGCCTCGCATTTTATCGTATAGACCGTCCTGTGGCGCAATCACCACCACCGGCATATTCTCATCTATGAGGGCTATTGGCCCGTGCTTCATCTCTCCCGCCGGATAGCCCTCGGCGTGGATGTAGCTGACCTCCTTCAGCTTTAGAGCGCCCTCCAGGGCAACCGGCATGTTCAAGCCGCGGCCCAGGTAGAGGAAGTTCTCGTACCTATGCAGCTTGTGGGCCAGCTTCTCTATGCGGTTCTCCTGCTCCAGCGCCTGGCCCACCAACCTTGGAACGGTGGAAAGGTCTTGCAGCAGTTTGCTCAGCGTCTCGTCGTCGATAGCTTGCCTGGCCCTGCCCAAGTATGCCGCCAGCAGGTAGAGCGCGGCAATGGAGCCGGTGAAACACTTGGTAGTGGCAACCCCGATCTCCGGCCCTACGCCTATATTCACCGTGCCGTCCACAATACGGGTAGCCTGGCTGGAATCCACGTTGCAAACGGAGATCTGCCTGGCGCTCTTGCGCGCGGCCTCCTCTATCGCGGCAAGGGTATCGACCGTCTCTCCCGACTGGCTGACCGAAATAACCAGGGTGCGCTTGTCTATTACGGGGTCTCTGTAGCGCAACTCCGATGCGTTGTCCGCCTCTGCCGGCAGACCGGCAAGCCTCTCTATGTAGTGCCGGCCTATCTGCGCCGCCAGTAGGCTGGTGCCCATTCCGGTGAGCACCACTCTGCTCAAATCCGCTATCTCCGAGTCGGAGAAGGGGAACCGTTCCAGCAACACCTCCGGCGGATCGAAGGAAACTCTGCCGGCCAGGGTCTGAAGCAAAGCCTGCGGCTGCTCCATGATCTCCTTCAGCATGAAATGCTTGAAGCCGCCCTTGGCCAGGGCCACGGTGCCGTAGGGGGCCTGTTGCGGCAGCCTCTCCACTCTGCCATTGTCCAGCGAACGGTAGTGGACGCGGTCGGGCCGTATCTCCGCCAGCTCGCCGGGGCCAAGGTAGGCGACGCGGGAGGTGTAGGGAAGCAGGGCAGGCAGATCGCTGGCAAGATACATATCACCTTCGCCGTAACCGACCGTGATCCCACCGGCATTGCCCAAACGGAAGGCGACCAAGCGATCCGGCTGTGAAGCGAGCATAGCCACCACGGCTTGGGCTCCCTTTATTTCTCCGGCCGACAAGGCAACCGCTTCTTCGAAGGGGGCGCCCTCTGCCATGAACGACTCGACTAGGTGGGCTATGACCTCGGTATCCGTTTGCGAGTTGAATATGTGGCCGTCTTCTTGGAGCTGCTGCTTCAGACTGAGGTAGTTCTCCACGATGCCGTTGTGGACTATCACAACGTCCCTGTTGCAATCCCCGTGGGGGTGCGCGTTTACCTCATTGGGGCTGCCGTGTGTGGCCCAGCGCGTGTGTCCAATACCCACCGCTCCCAGGGGAAGGGTGCCGTTCAGCGATTTGACAAGCGCATTCAGCTTTCCGGGGGCCTTGTGCACGGCAACAAGCCCTTCTCCATTCACAACAGCGATGCCCGCGCTGTCATATCCTCGGTACTCCAGACGCTCCAACCCTTGCAGGAGTATCGGCGCCGCTTCCTTGCTGCCTATGTAGCCCATTATTCCGCACATAATGACTAGGATTCCACTCTCTCACGTCCGGTTGTGGCACGCTTGCCAAGATACTCTCCCCTGTACTCCTCGGGCAGCAATGCCGCCACCCGCTCCATGATCATATCGGTCAGCGAATCGAGCAAGGGGCCCCTGACCTTGCCTTCCATGGGGGGTAAGCTGAACGGCTGGCCGATGTTGACCTTGAAATGCGTAAAGGGGAACGGCAAGCGCTTGAAGGATTGGACGTTCTCCGTGCCGGTAATGCCCACGGGCAGAATGGGCGCGTTGGATTTCAAAGCAAGGTATGCCACGCCGTTGTTCACCGGGCCCATACCGCGAGGATTTCTGGTCCCCTCCGGGAACAACGCCACCACTTCCTCACTTTCCAGTTTCCTGAGCAGCCACCTCAGCAACTCGACGTCACGGCCGTTCCTGTCGGTTGGATAGGCATGCCACTGGCGCATAAACCACGATACCACCGGATTGCGGAACAGTCCGCGTTTCGCCACCAGGTTGAGGGAACGGTTTATCCCGGCAACCAGTACGGGCGGATCGGCGTTGGATTGATGATTGGCCACCACTATCAGTCTCCCTCTGGGGGGAATCCCTTCCTGGCCCACAACTTCCCATCGCCCAAAGGTGTAGAAGCAGAACCTGGCCAGAACGCTGCTCGCTCTGTATACAACCGTCACCGCATCTCCTCTACCAACTCCATTGCCCAATCCACCACCTGCTCCAACGATAGTTCATCGGTGTGGATGATACGGGCATCTTCCGCGGGCTTGAGCGGACCCACCCTGCGCTGAGAGTCCATCAAGTCCCTCCCTTGTATTTCCGCCAGCACCTCTTCAACGGAGGACTCCTGTCCCATAAGGGACTGCTCCTCGCTGCGGCGCTTGGCGCGCACTTCGGCGGAAGCAGTCAAGAATAGCTTGAGGTCCGCGTTGGCAAGCACCTCTGTGCCTATATCGCGGCCCGCCATTACAATTGGCTCGCTCCCGGCTATGATGCGCTGCTGCCCGACCAGCTCTCTCCGCACCGCGGCTATACGCGACACCTGTGAGACGTATCTCTCAACATCAGGGTCTCTCAGATACGGGGTAGCGTCCCAATCCCCAAGGTATACGGACGCCACCCCGCTATCGTCGAAGTGTACGTTCACAATCGGGTACTGCGCCAGCCTGACCACCGTGTCGACATCCGTGGGGTCTATGTTGTTGTGAACGGCCGCCCAGGTTAGGGCGCGGTACATCAAGCCGGTGTCCAAGAACCTATATCCCAGCCTCGCGGCCAGAATACGGCCTGCCGACGTCTTGCCGGATGCAACGGGACCGTCTATGGCTATGGTAGTGGGCCTACTCATATTCTCAAGCAGCGAGTCAAGCGTTGTGATTATAGGCGTCGGGAATGCGCCGTACAACAGGGCTGTATGGTTTGCCGTCCGGTATGGTAAGTTCGAGCAGGGGCGACCGCGCTGTCCGCCGCGTCACCGGGCTATTCTAGCGGAAAAGTCCCGGTCTGTAACATCAGTGAAAGCGATGCTCGCCATATGGATATAGCCGTCCTGCTCGGAATCGTTCAAGGCGTCACGGAGTGGCTGCCCGTCAGCTCGGAGGGGGTAGTTGCCGCCGTCTACTCGCTTCTGCGGGACACGTCTCTCTCTGAAGCCGTGGCCTACGCCCTGTGGCTGCACCTGGGCACTGCCCTCTCCGCGCTAGTTGCCTTTCGGGGCCAGGTCCGGGGTCTGCTCAAAGAAACGACGTCCACTCCCCTAGCTCCCTCCCCTTTGTTGCGCTTCCTTGTGGCGGCAACGCTGATCAGTGCGGCGATAGCAGTCCCGCTGTTGCTGCTCCTGGACGAGTTTTCGGAGCGAATGGGCGCCTCGGCAATGGTTATTGTAGGTGTACTGCTGCTCTTCACCGGGGCAGTACAGCTCCGTAGACGCAGCGCAGGCGTCAGGGGACTGGCCAGCGTTTCGCTGAAAGACGCCCTACTGTGCGGTATGCTCCAGGGAGTGTCCGTGCTGCCCGGCCTGAGCCGCTCCGGACTCACCGTGGCCGTGCTTCTTGCCCGTCGACTGGACAGACAGGAGTCCCTTACCCTTAGCTTCCTCATGAGCATTCCCGCAGGACTGGGCGCGGCGGGCTTCGCTTACTTCAGGGACAACGCACTCATGGAGATGGAAGGCATCGTGGCAAGCGTTGTCGCTTTTCTGGTAGGCCTCCTTAGCATAAGAGTCCTGATGCGCCTATCTGAACGGGTCAACCTTGCACCGTTTGTCCTGGGCGTGGGTGCATTGATGATAGCGGGCGCAGTTTTCCAAGCGTTGGCCCAAGCATGAACTGGCGAAGATAGGTCCTCAGTGCAGGAAAGTTGAACGGTCAACTGTGGGTGCTGTATGGTAATCTGTAATTGCTCCTAAGTTAATCCCAACTGCAAATCAGGAGATATCAGTTTGGCAAACAAACGCAAAGCCCGCTCGGTTACACCTCCAGAGCCAGAAGCCCAGATAGAAGAGCTGCCCCTTCTTCCCCGGCGTGAAGCGCTCGTCTTTCCCAAGCTGGTTTCCCAACTGGCGGTGTTCCGTCCCATGTTCCAGCGCTCTCTCCAAGAAGCCGTTGCCGGGGATAGGCGCATCGTAATTATCGGTCGCCGCAACGTGCAAAGCTCGGAGTTCAACGTAAGCGACCTGTACGGCGTGGGCACCGTGTCCATGGTGGGCCGTATGATGAAACTGCCGGAGGGCGCATCCACAGTGTGGCTGCAGGGTGAGGATAGAGTCCGCATCCTGGAAGTGACGCAGATCGAGCCTTTCTACAAGGCCAAGGTGCAGGTGTTGACGGAGCCTGAAGAGTATTCCGTGGAGCAGCAGGCCACCATGCGGTCGGTGCTTGCTCTGTTCGAAAAGTGCGTCCAGCTATCGCCCATGCTTTCCTGGGATGCTTACGTTGCCGCGCTGAATGCCGACAAACCGGGATGGCTCGCCGATCTGATTGCTTCGTCCCTCAACCTGGAGATGGAGCAGCGGCAGGAGATCCTGGAGACTCTGGACCCCGCGAAGCGGCTCAGCGCCGTCAATCTCCTCCTTGCCCACGAGGTAGAAGTGCTGGAGATACAGGGTCGTATCGATGACGAGGTCAGAGAGTCGCTGGACAAATCACACCGGGAGTACTTCCTCCGCGAGCAGATGCAGGCCATCCAGCGGGAGCTTACCGGCACAGACCCTCAGCAGCAGGAAATCGAACGCATACGTCAAAGGATCCAGGAATCGGGCTTGCCTGAAGCCGCGGCCAAGAAGGCCAATGAAGAGTTGGATAGGCTGAACCAGATACCTCCCGCATCGCCGGAGCACTCCGTGGTACGGGGTTACCTGGACTGGCTGGTGGAGCTTCCCTGGCAGACTAAGACCGACGACAATCTGGATATCAAGGAGGCCTCCAAGGTGCTGGAGGCCAACCACTACGGGCTTCCCAAGGTGAAAGAGCGCATACTAGAGTACCTGGCGGTACGCAAGCTCTCGGAAGGCAAGCTGAGAAGCCCTGTCCTCTGCTTTGTCGGCGCTCCCGGCGTCGGCAAGACCAGCTTAGGACGATCCATCGCCGAGGCGATGGGGAGGAAATTCGTCCGTGTCAGCTTGGGCGGTATCCGCGACGAAGCCGAGGTGCGGGGTCACCGCCGCACTTACGTCGGCGCTCTTCCCGGACGCATCCTCCAGACCATGAAGCAGGCCGGGACGGTCAACCCCCTCTTCATGCTGGACGAAATAGACAAAGTCGGCGCGGATTTCCGCGGCGACCCATCTTCCGCCCTGCTGGAAGCGCTGGACCCCGAACAGAACCATTCCTTCAGTGACCACTACCTGGAAGTCCCCTACGACCTATCCAAGGTGATGTTCATCTGCACGGGAAACGTTCTTGACCCGATTCTTCCCGCCCTGCAAGACCGCATGGAGATCATAGAGCTTCCCGGATACACGGAGGAGGAGAAGCTGCAGATTGCAAGGCGGTTCCTCTTTCCCCGTCAGCTCAAAGAGCACGGTCTCTCCCAGGAACACCTGAGCTTCTCCGACAACGGCATACGACGCATCATCCGTGAGTACACCAGGGAAGCAGGCGTACGCAACTTGGAGAGAGAGATAGGCGCAATCTGCCGGAAAGTAGCCAAACGCGTCGCGGAAGGACGAGAAGGGCGCGCCCTGATAGTGCCTCAATCCATAGTCAAGTACCTTGGCCATCCCCGGTTCACCTGGGGCATGGCCGAGGAGCAGGACGAGATTGGCGTGGCCACGGGCGTGGCATACACGCCGTCCGGCGGCGACATACTCTCCATAGAGGTAGCCCTGATGAGGGGCAAGGGGAACCTGATGCTTACGGGGCAGCTTGGCGAAGTGATGAAGGAGTCGGCTCAGGCGGCGCTGAGCTATTCCCGCGCCAGGTCTGAGGAGTGGCAGCTGAAGGAAGGGTACTTCTCCACAAAGGATATTCACATCCACATACCGGCCGGAGCCATGCCCAAGGAGGGACCGTCCGCCGGGGCTGCCTTGACCACGGCGCTAGTTTCTGCATTGACCCGCAAGCCCGTGCGCAAGGACGTGGCAATGACCGGGGAGATAACGCTCAGAGGCAAGGTCTTGCCCGTTGGCGGCATCAAGGAGAAAGTGTTGGCGGCTCACAGAGCCGGCATTCCTTCCTTCATCCTCCCCGCGGAGAACCGCGGGGATATCAACGATATCCCAAGGAATGTACGCAGGGACATCAATTTTGTTTTTGTGAAAGGGATGGCAGAGGTCCTCGAGGTTGCTCTGCGAACATCCTGATTCCAAAGGACGTCTCTTGGCAAAGTGGTGTCCGCCAGCCAGTGACCGGTTAATTGGATTGTCTTGCGACGCAAGTAGAATGCTATGAACTGGTTTGATCTTGTCATCATCATAGTGGCTTTGGCCGGACTCTTTACCGGGTTTCGTGTGGGTCTGATAGGCGCAGTTTTCTACGCCGCAGGCGTCCTTGTAGGGTCGTTGCTAGCTGCTAATCTCAGTGATGACATTGCCGGCTGGTTTACCGACCAGGGCGCGGCAGATGCCATCGCTACCGTCCTTGCCTACGCGGTTATTTTCACCGCTGTGTTTATTTGCGCCCTGGCAGCCCAGCGTTTAGTCAAATCAGCAATAAAACTGCCACTCTTGGGATGGGTAGGATCGCTGGGAACCATAGTCGCAGGGCTGCTGTTCGGCATAGGACTGACAAGCGTTCTCATTCTGGGAGCAGC
>DAOUKI010000110.1:0-21770 GCA_034421495.1 Dehalococcoidia bacterium
GTCAGCAGAGTCTACGGATACTCAATTCTCAACAGCGGATCGCCCTCGCCCTTGCGAGAACGTTACTCCGCCCGCGTGTCGGAATCGCTGGATGAGGACGCCATGCGCTGCGCCCTAGATTGGATGATAGGAGAGCACGACTTTGCTCCTCTCAGCGGCCCCGTACCGCCGGGAAAGAGCACCGTGCGGCGCATCATGGCTGGAGCCGTAGACCGCGATGAGGATACGGTGAAGTTTCAAGTGGAGGCCAACGCCTTTCTTCCCCACCAGATGCGCCGTATTGCCGGACTGCTGGTGGCTGTAGGCAACGGCCGCGCCTCCCCGGAGACCGTTCCCGCCACGCTGCAGGGCAGCACCAACCCGTGGAGCTCAGGTCTGGCCAGGACAATGCCTCCCCAGGGCCTTTGCCTACTGCAAGTTAACTACAAGGACTTTCTACCCAATGGCTACTAAACACAACAGGACACATACGGCAAGACAGGCGGATATAACCTCTCAATGGAAGGTTGTGGACGCTGCCGGCAAGCCGCTTGGCAGGCTGGCCAGCGAGATAGCGCGCGTCTTGCAGGGCAAGCACAAGCCGGTCTACACGCCCAACATCCTTACCGGAGACTACGTCATAGTTCTCAACGCATCCAGAGTGGCCGTTACCGGCAAGAAGCTGGAGCAAAAGAAGTATTACCGTCACTCCGGCTATCCCAGCGGCCTACGCACTACCACCCTTCAACGACTTCTGGACAGGCACCCGGAAAGGGCCATCCAGCACGCCGTGAAGGGTATGCTGCCCAAGAACACCCTTGGCCGGCACATGCTCCGCAGGATGAAGGTATACGCCGGAGATGTGCATCCCCATCAAGCACAGGTCACCGCCACGGAAAGAAGGCAAGCCCTTATAGCTGCCGATGAGTCGACAGAAGAAGCGCCTGCAATGGCCCACGGATCGGAGGGTCTCAACGGGGACCCGGAAAGCGCAGCGACCGAAAACGTCGCTGAGGAGAGTCCCACCGGAGAGGAATCGGAGGAGTAAATGACCCAGGAAACCTACTATCACGGCGTGGGCAAGCGCAAAACGGCCATTGCCCAGGTGCGCCTCTACATACAGCCAGGGGGTATAGTCATCAACGGCAAGCCCATAGAGGAAGTGATCCCCTGGAGGCCATGGCAAGAGATGGCGGTTCGTCCCCTGGAGGTCACCAGCACTGAAGGGAAGTACACCGCGCAGGTCAAGGTCAAGGGCGGCGGCCCCAGCAGCCAGGCTTGGGCCATTGGACACGGCATCGCCAGGGCGCTGGTGGTCCTGGACGAAAGCTTCAGGAAGCCCTTGCGGGAGCACGGCCTCCTCACCCGCGACGCCAGGATAAAAGAGAGCAAGAAGTACGGCTTGAAACGCGCCAGGAAAGCCCAGCAGTACAGCAAGCGGTAGGGCTTAGCAAATAATGGGATAGCGAGGCATCGGGGAGTAGAAAAGCTACACGCCGGCTAGGTTCCTGCCCTCATCCAGCAGTAGTTTTACCGCGTCCTCGCTGGCTGCCTCGGCGTAGATGCGCAGCAGCGGCTCCGTTCCGGAGAACCGTATCAGCAGCCAAGCGCCGTCCTCCAGCATGAACCTTACGCCGTCCGTCTCGTCGCGGCTTACCACCCTGGAGCCACCCAGGGCGTCTGGCCGCTGAGTGCCCACCCGTTCCTCCGTAGCTCCGCGGTTTTCCGGCGAGAACGGCACGTCCAGACGGTCGTAATAATGGGGGCCAAGCTTGCTGAAGAGATAGTCCAGCAGTTCTGAGGGGCGCTTTCCCGTTTTAACCACCATGTCCAGCAGAAAGAGGCCGCTCAGGATCCCGTCGCGTTCCGGTACGTGACCTCTAAAGGCAAAGCCGCCGCTCTCTTCACCCGCTGTCAAAGCGTTCTCCCGCATCATCACCGGCCCTAGAAACTTGAAGCCCACCGCGGTTTCGTACACCGGCACATCGAACAGCTTGCCTAGGCGGTAGATCATGCTGGTCATAGTGGTCGACTTCACCAGCGGGCCCCTCTCCTGCCGCTGTTCCAGAAGGTACAGAGCCAGCAGGGTGAACGTCTGCAATGTGGTGATAAACTTGCCCTTCTCGTCCACAAGCCCCACGCGATCCGCGTCTCCGTCCAGCGCTATGCCAATGTCCGCGCCGTTCGATGTTATCCATTCCGAAAGAGGCGTCAGATTATGCGCCACCGGCTCAGGCTGTTGCATGCCGGGGAAGGCCGGGTTGCGCTCCCCGCGCAGCTCTGTGACCGCGGTGCGGCCTCCCTTGAGCAGTTGGGGAAGGTAGCCGGCGCCTGCGCCGTGCATGGCGTCCACCGCTACTTTCAAGCCGCTGTCCCTGATGGTGGGAAGCTCGACGAGCTTCGCCACGTGGTTCAAATATGGAGTCGACGGGTCGATATATTCCAGCACCCCTTGCCGCAGGGCCTCATCCGGAGAAAGCGATTGAATGGAGTCCCTGGAGACCCGGTTTATCTCGGCTTCCAATGCCTCGACCTCTTCCGTCGACGCGCTGCCGCCGTACTCAGGCTTGTACTTGTACCCGTTCCAGTTCGCCGGGTTGTGGCTGGCCGTGATTATTGCCGCCCCCCCGGCGTGACGGTCGATGACGTTGTAGCTCACTACAGGTGTTGGCGCAGCCGCGTTGCCAAGATAGGTCTGGACTCCCATTGCCGTGGTTACCCCGGCCACTTCGGCGGCGAACTCTTCCGACAGGAACCGAGTGTCGTAGCCGACTAAAAGACCTCGCTCCGCCAGATTGTTCTTCTTCAGGTATAGCGCTGTGCCCGCGGCGCAGGCTCTTACGTTATCGGCCGTGTATTCCCAGCCTATGACAGCCCGCCATCCGTCCGTTCCGAAGCGGATTGTCATCCGGGCCTCTCCGATGTCACCGCTATCACAACCCGGCCTCGGCCTTCAGCGTCTCAGCCTTGTCGGTGTATTCCCAGGGCAGTCCGAGATCCTCGCGCCCGAAGTGGCCAAACGCCGCCGTGTCTTTGTAGATTGGGCGGCGCAGGTCAAGCTGGTTGATGATGGCCCCGGGGCGTAGGTCGAAGTGCCTGTCTATCAGGTCCAGGATCACCTGGTCCGGCACTCTACCAGTCTGGAAGGTCTCGATGCTGATGGATATAGGGTGAGCAACGCCTATGGCGTATGAGATCTGCACTTCAGCCCTATCCGCCAGCCCTGCTGCGACTACGTTCTTAGCCACCCATCTTGCCGCATATGCGCCGGAGCGGTCGACCTTGGTGGGGTCTTTGCCTGAAAATGCGCCTCCTCCGTGCCGCGCTGCTCCTCCGTAGGTATCCACCAGTATCTTGCGCCCCGTAAGACCGGTGTCGGCATGTGGGCCCCCCATCACAAACCCGCCCGATGGATTGATAAAAAGCTTTGTGTCTTTGTCCATCAGGTTGGAAGGCACCACGTACTCGATAACGTGTTCTGTCAACTCTCTGCTTAGCTGCTCCAAGCTCACCTTCGGCGAGTGCTGCGCGCTGAGTACCACCGTGTGCACCCGTTTCGGCGTTCCGTGGTCGTACTCTATGGTAACCTGCGATTTGCCGTCCGGCCTCAGATAGTCCAGCAGCCCCTCTCTTCTAACCATGGAGAGACGCTGACACAGCTTATGAGACAGCGATATAGGCAGCGGCATCAGTTCCGGAGTCTCGGTGCAGGCGAACCCCACCATCATGCCCTGGTCTCCCGCTCCCACCTCCTCTTCCGCCTCTTTGCTCCGCCCGTCCCGTGTTTCCAGAGAATGGCTGACCGCCTCTGAGATCTCCGGTGATTGTTCCTGTACGGAGATCATCACGCCGCACGTGTTGGAGTCAATGCCGTATTTGGCGTTTGTATAGCCGATGCCCTGGATGGTGTCCCGTGCAATTTGACTTATATCCACGTAGCAGTCGGTGGTGATTTCACCCATCACTACTACAAGACCCGTCGTGGTGCTTACCTCGCAGGCGACACGGGCATTGGGGTCCTCCGCCAGAATGGCGTCCAAGACTGCATCGGATATCTGGTCGCACAGTTTATCGGGATGGCCTTCCGTCACCGATTCCGAGGTGAAAAGGTAAGAAGGCGATTCCATGAAGCTCAGTCCCATTGACGATATCCTCCTCTAGCGCGACTGCTTTGAGATCCTAAGTGCCAGCTTCCCAACTGGCCAGGTAATGTCCCTGCTCTGACGTAAGCGTGTCTATGGCAACTCCTAGAGAGGACAGCTTGAGCCTGCCTACCTGGTGGTCTATCTCTTTGGGCACGGGATAGACATCCGGTTTCAGAGGCTCGCCCCGTGTGGCCAGGTATTCCACGGCAAGGGCCTGGTTGGCAAAGCTCATGTCCATTACCGCTGAGGGATGGCCTTCCGCGGCGGCCAGGTTGATCAACCTACCCTCGCCGAGCAGATACAGCTTCCGACCATCCTCCAAGGCGTATTCTTCCACCGACTCACGGACCTGGCGATGCGTCTCAGACATCTCTTCCAGTGCCGGTATGTTTATCTCGACGTTGAAGTGGCCGCTGTTCGCCAGCACGGCGCCGTCATGCATCGTCTCTAGGTGCGCCTTGTCGATTGTATTCATGCCGCCAGTGACGGTGATGAACAGATCTCCTACCTTGGCGGCCTCTTCCATTGGCATAACCTGGAACCCGTCCATGACCGCTTCCAGGGCGCGTATGGGGTCGACTTCCGTTACGATGACGTGGCTTCCCATACCCTTCGCCCGGCTAGCCACGCCCCGGCCGCACCATCCATAGCCCGCTACAACCACTTTGCGGCCCGCCCACAGCATGTTGGTGGCGCGCGTGATCCCGTCCAGGGTGCTCTGTCCCGTCCCGTATCGGTTGTCGAAGAAGTGCTTCGTGTCGGCTTCGTTCACCGCTATGATCGGGTAGCGTAGCTTGAAGTCTCCAGCAAGGGCGCGCAGGCGGATTACACCGGTGGTGGTCTCCTCTGTGCCGCCAATGATGGTGTCGATCAGATCCTGGCGCTCGGTGTGTATGGTGGCCACCAGGTCGGCGCCGTCATCCAGCGTTATATGGGGACCCTGTTCCAGCGCTGAGCGGATGTGCTCGTAGTACGTATCGTTGTCCTCGCCTCTTATGGAGAAGGTTGGTATGCCATACACCTCCACCAGGGCGGCGGCAACGTCGTCCTGGGTGCTCAGCGGGTTGCTGGCGCACAGTGCGACATGGGCCCCGCCGTCTCGCAGCACCAAGGCCAGGTTGGCCGTCTCAGTGGTTATGTGGAGGCACCCTGATATACGTAGCCCTTCGAGGGGGCGCTCTTTGCTGAATCGCTCCCTGATCAGCCGCAATACCGGCATCTCTCTTGCCGCCCACTCTATGCGGTCGACTCCCTGTTGGGCCAGAGCTAGGTCTTTCACGTCTCCCGGTGTCTTTTGAACTGTCAACGGTCCCTCCTTCAACCCGTTGGGTGCTTTCATTCGTGTGGGCAGATCGGCGTTTTCCGCCCCGTGGAAAGTAGGTCAGATCCCGGAACTCTCTGTACCGGTTGTGGACATCTCTATGCGGCCCGCGGCCTACCTGCTGGGAAGCCGTATTGGGCGTACGGGATGCCCGCTAACCTATTCACCATCTTCCGTTTTCTTGGTGGTGCGCCTGGTGCGTTTTGGCTTCTCCTCAGCGGTCTTGTTGTCGTCGGCTGCCGCAGTGGTGCGCCGCGTCCTCTTCGGCTTTTCCTCTGCTGTTGCCTCTGCCGCCTTGGTCCGCCTCACTCTGCGAGGTGCGGTCTCCTCTACGGGAGCCGCCTCGGTGGTGACTGCCTGGGCCGCAGTGGCTTCTTGGTCCTGCGCCCGGGCAGTACGGCGGGAGCGTCTAGGCGCCCTGGTCGCTACCTGTTCGAGCGGAGTCTCCACGAGACGAGGAGTTGTTCTTTGCCTTGTTTGCAACGGTATTGTTCCCGCTAACAGCGCCGCCTTGCGCTGAGCTTCGTATCTCTTCCTCTTGTGGCGGTGCTTCAACATGGCCACTCGCTTGCGTTTATTCATCTAACCCCTACCCCCAAGTTTGATTGACAGCTACGGTTCGTTTTGATAGCTGGTGGGATATCCCCGTTCTATCCAGGCTTGAGTGCCCTCTTCTATGTTGAACAGTGTCTCTGGAGATCGACCCATCGCGGCAGCCATCTCGCAGGCTAGGGCGCTGCGCACGCCCTGGGCGCAGATGAACAGCAGCTTCTTGTCTGCCGGCAGTTCATCCACGCGGGAAATCACTTCGTCCACCGGAATGTGGACGGCACCCTTTACGTGGCCGTCCACCCATTCGTCCATCTGGCGTACGTCTACAACAGCGGAATCACCGCTTTGATATAGCTCGTGTGCCTTCTCTACCGATATTCTGCTGAACGGCTCCTGTTGACTTGTCATGTTTAAATTCCCTTGTCTGTATTTTCAAGCGCCGATTGCGCTGGTTATGTACTTGCCGATCAAGGGCGCCAGGCGCTGCCTTGTGGCTTCCGGGATGGCTTCTCCTGTTGTCACCAGGGCGTCCTTCAGCGCCGTTGCGCATGCACAGTTGCGCTCTCCCGATAGCCTTGGCACAGCCTTGCGGATAATCTCTCGCGATCTCTCCACGTTCCTTGTCAGGTTCCCTATCACCATTTCCACGGAAACGGACGCTTCCGTTTCGTGCCAGGTATCGAAGTCGGTTACCAGCGCCAGGGTTGCGTAGCACATCTCAGCCTCCCTAGCCAGCTTGGCCTCGGGCAGCGCCGTCATGCCTATTATGCTGGCTCCCCACGACTTGTAGAGAAAGGACTCCGACCTGGTGGAAAAAGCAGGCCCTTCTATCACTACGTAGGTGCCGCCCTTGTGCAGAGTGGATCCCATATCGGTTGCTTCTTCCGCCAGGATATCACTCAGGGTGGGGCAGAACGGGTCGGCGAACCCAATGTGAGCCACCAGCCCCTCTCCAAAGAACGTGTTCCGGCGTTGCCTAGTGCGATCGATCAGTTGATCGGGCACCAGGATATCCAGCGGATGCACCTCTTCCTTGAGACTTCCCACCGCACTGACCGAAATGATTCGCTCAACTCCCAGCGCTTTCAGTGCGTATATGTTTGCTGCCGTGGGCACCTCGCCGGGCAGGAGTCGGTGACCGCGGCCGTGCCTAGGAAGGAACGCCGTGGCAATCCCCTCTATCCGACCTATGGTTATCACGTCGCTGGGCAGGCCGTAGGGTGTATCCGGATTCACCTCTTGAAGGTCGATCAGGCCGCTCATTTCGTACAGGCCGCTGCCCCCTATCACCCCTATCTTAGCCTCAGCCAACCGCTTCTCCTTTGACCTTGTTTGCCGCCATCTCCTCGCTCTCCTGGCGTACAGTGTCATCCGCCACCACTTCCCCCTCGGTCAGCTTCCTGAGCTCCTCTGCGAAGGGAGGGCGTACGACGCCCTTTTCCGTGACTATGCCGCTCACGTATCTGTGGGGTGTAACATCGAAGGCAGGGTTCCGCGCCTTGATGCCCTTTGGCGTTGTGGCTGTCTTCCCGAATTTATACACCTCTTCCAGGTCGCGTTCCTCTATCTGGATGCCGTCTCCGGACGCCAGCGACATATCCAGCGTAGACGTTGGAGCTACCACGTAGAAGGGCACTCCGTTTTCCCGCGCCACCACAGCCAGCGGATAGGTCCCTATCTTGTTGGCCGTGTCCCCGTTTGCGGAGACTCTGTCAGCGCCAACGAGCACGCACGACACCTCACCTCTTGCCAGGTACGTCCCCGCCGCCGAGTCCACGATGAGTTCGGCGGGTATACCCATCTGCACCAGCTCCCACATGGTGAGACGCGCTCCCTGAAGCACGGGGCGCGTCTCAGTAACTATTACCTTGATCTTCTTTCCGTCCTCCCAGGCTGCCCTTATCGCTCCTAGCGCCGTCCCGTAGCCGGCCGTGGCCAGCGCTCCTGTGTTGCAGTGGGTGAGCACAACATCCCCGCTGGACAGCAGCTCCGCTCCCAGCCGTCCAATACTGCGGTTGGCCGCCAGGTCTTCCTGGTGAATGGTTATGGCCTCGGCCTCCATGCGACGGCGCATGTCTGAAACGGAGCGCGTGGAATATGCAACGTTCAGTATCCTAGCTACTGCCCACTGCAGATTCCTCGCCGTGGGCCTTGCGCTTGCCACCTCTTTGCCCACGTCGGCCAGGTAGTTGAACATCCTTTGCAAATCCAGCGTGCTCACCGCTTTGGCCGCCAGCACCAGGGCGTAGGCCCCTGCCACGCCAATGGCGGGAGCGCCCCGTATCTGCAGGCTGCGTATTGCCTGCACCACGTCCATATGGGTGCGGGCCGTGACCACGGCCTCCTCCTGGGGTAGCATGGTTTGGTCCAGCATCCGCAGGGAGTCCCCGGTCCACTCTAGAGGTACTATCTCTGGCATCTCTTTCTCTGGTGCATAAAAAAACTTCTCGATGAGTCGAGAAGCCTAAGCGCCTTTCGCTCCCATCTTTCAAGCTGCTTCGCTTGCCGGAGTTGGCACCGTATCGCTTACTTCACCCAGGCGATCGGTTGCCGGGCTTCACAGGGCCGGTCCCTCTGCCTCTCTTGATAAGAGAATAAACCTATTGAATTGCTGGGAATGGTACTATGGCAGGCACGCACTGTCAATATGAACCACTGTTGGGTCCTACGCTGGTCGAAGGGGGTAGTTGCCGCCTGCCAATTTTACATTGAGAATAAATGCGGGTAGAATCAACTGTTGCGGTTTACTATTCACCCTTAAGGAGACCTAGATGACTGCAACGGATGACGCACTGAAGAACAACGAACGGTACGCTGAGAGCTTCGACAAGGGCAGCCTGCCCCTGCCTCCGGGGCTCCACATGGCGGTTGTGGCCTGCATGGACGCGCGCCTAGACACCCACAAGCTGATGGGACTGGAGGAGGGCGACGCCCACGTAATCCGCAACGCGGGAGGCGTGGTCAGCGACGATGTTCTTCGCTCACTGGTGATCTCGCAGCGCCTGCTGGGCACCCGCGAGGTCGTGCTCATACACCACACCGACTGCGGCATGCTGACCTTCCGCGATGACGACGTAAAGGATGCTATCCTGGCAGACACCGGCTTGCGACCGTCCTTTGCGCTGGAGGCTTTCGGGGACCTTGAGGAGGACGTGCGGCAGTCCATAGCTCGTATACAGGCCAATCCCTTCGTTCCGGTCAAAGACCAGATTCGCGGGTTCGTTTACGACTGCGAAACGGGTCGGCTTAACGAAGTCTCGTAGGCCTGATAGCACGCACTCATACATAAAGAGAGGCGTCCTTCTTACAAGGACGCCTCTCTAGTAGTCATCATCGGCGAGCATTCACAGCAATGATTCGGCGGCTCAGTTCAATGCTTCTACTATGCGCTCTACGTTGGCCCTCACCATGCCTATGTAGGTTCCAGCGTCGGTGCCCTGTTCGTCCAGGGAGCCTGAGTAGAGGCGTACCAGTTGCGCGCCCGACTCCGTCGCCACGGTGTTGGCCAAGCGCTCGCTAACCGTTGTCTCACCAAAGATTGCAGGAACACCCAGTTCCTCTACCTCGTGGATCAACTCCGCCAGGTCCTGAGCAGACGGCTCAGTCTCCGTGGTTGTGCCCAGGATGACTCCAACTACGGTGAAGCCGTACAGCTCTGCGAAATAGCCCAGGCTATCGTGGGAGGTGACCAGCAGTCTGCGGTCCTCCGGCACCATGGCAACCTGCTGCTCGGTCCACGCGTGGAGTTCCTCCAACTGGGCCACGTAAGCGGTGGCATTGGCAGTATAGGTCTGCACACCGGCCATATCCACCGTGGCGAGTTGGGTGGCGATTTCAATGACGGCGGTCTTGACGCGAATGGGATCGAACCAGAAGTGAGGGTCAAGCGGGCCGTGGTCGTGCCCTTCGTGGGCATCGTCTTCGTGACCTTCTTCGCCCTCGGCAACGTGTCCGATCTCCTCGATAGCTTTCGCGGCGTCAATATGCCCGTCTTCGAACTGGTGGACTATCTCGTGAACCGCCTCTTCTTGTTCACCGTGGTGGTCCATGCCTGCGAGAAGCTCTTCAATCTCCTCCAGCCCCTGCTCCGCAGTAATATGTCCGTCTTCCACTTCATGGATTATTTGGCCGAGTTCTTCTAGGAATTCGCCTTCGTGGTCGTGACCTTCTTCGCCCTCGGCGATATGTTCGATCTCCTCGATAGCTTTATCGGCGTCGATCTGCCCGTCCTCGAACTGGTGGATTATCTCGTGCACCGCCTCTTCTTGTTCACCGTGGTGGTCCATGCCTGCCAGAAGCTCTTCAATCTCCTCTAGCCCCTGCTCCGCAGTAATATGTGCGTCTTCCACTTCATGGATTATTTGGCCGAGTTGTTCTAGGAATTCGCCTTCGTGCTCATCCTCGCCTTCGGCAATATGTTCCATCTCCTCAATAGCTTTCGCGGCGTCAATCTCTCCTCTTACGAACTGTAGGAGTAACTCGTGCACATGGTCGGCAGGCCCTGCCGGTTCCTCTCCTTCCGCGTGATGCTTAAAGTTTTCCAGCAGTTCTTCTATCTCTTTCAGTCCCTCCTCCGCGCTTATATCTCCGTCCTCCACTTCATGGAGTACGTGGCGGAGTCCTTCTAGGAATTGCTCATCCAGTTCTGCATGGTCATCGTGGCCGTGGCCGCCCATCTCCATGAACTCTAGGGGATCGACACCGTCGCCAAGCGCAACCACCTTGGACTCGTCCTCGCTGACATTATGGATGAGCTCGTCCAGCCAGGACTCCTCCAGCCCCAGGCCAACCGTAAACACAAGGTCCGCATCGGCAATTCTGGCAGCGTCCCTGGCCCCCGGTTGGTATCCATGGGGATCCGCTCCTCTTGGAACGAGGCTGAAGACCTCTACCCTGTCTCCACCGATGTTCTCCACCCAATCCGCGACTATGCTGGTGGAGGTGACTACACTGAGGGTGGTTGCCATTGTCTCCGCTGTGGGGGTAGGCAGTGGCGTAGCTGTTGGTTGTGGAGCAGGCGCAGTTTGTCCGGGCGTTGGTGTAGGTGTAGGCGTTGCTTCACTGGAGCAAGCGGCCAGAGTCAAGACTAGAGAAAACGCCAAGAGCGTTGTTACCCACAAGCCGGATATACGCCTATCAATACCTGGTATCATTATTATATCGTCCTTTCCTCATGTTTCCTTGTTCTAACTAAGAGGGTAATGGCTCAGTCTTGTCAATGAGACTCAATCTCAGTTTAGCCCCCGTTACAATGCCCAGTGGATTTCATGGCTCTACCTAGGCTTCCTGACCGTTAACGCACTTGTCGCAGATGACGTAGACTTCTATGCGGTGACCAACGATTGTGCCGGGGATGTTGCCTAGGCCTCTCATGAGCCGCTCGACGGTAGCAGCGCGGAACTCTCCAATGTTGCCACACTTGACGCATGCCGTGTGGTGATGGTGCCCAATGCGAGAGAGGCTGTACCTGGGGGCTCCGTCAATGAGGTTCAGTCTACAGATTACGCCGACTTCCATGAGAATCTTGATGGTGCGGAAGATGGTTGCCCTTCCCACTCCCGGCAACTCATTGCTGATCTCCTCGGCGGTGAAGCCTTCCTGCTTCCCTTCCAAGATGTGTATGATGGCGCGTCTTGGAGCCGTGGACCTATACCCCCGGTCTTCCAGGAGGGACACGATGTCTGGGTGTATTGTTAGAGGAGTTGTCATGATACTGGGTATCACAGGGATAGATGATTGTTGCAGGGCTTCCGTGGGTCTGTCAAGCCTCCGGGCAAGGGGAACTTTTCTGGTGGGGTCTCAGGTGAGGCAGCCAAGTAGACCCGGTGCGGGTTTTCCTTAGCCACGCCGTGCAACGCTAGCTGCTGAGGGCGGCAAGGGCTTCGTCTTTAGAGTTGTGGATGTTAACAATCTTATCAAAGCCGCTAATAGCAAATATTTCCCGAATAGACTCGGAAAGAGAGCAGACGGCAAACTCGGCATTCTGGGTCCGCAGCGTCTTGGCCATCAACAGAATCACACGAAGGCCGGCACTACTGATGTAGGAAAGCTTCTCCAAGTCCAGAATAACGGCAGTCTCGCTGCCGTTTATAGCTTCTTCCAAAGCAACCTGGAAGTCCCTGGCGTTGGTGCCATCCACGCGTCCTTCCGTCATTGCTATTAGGGTGTCTCCCTTTCGCTCCTGTTGAATCTCCATGGAATCTATCTCCCTGGCCGTGCCTGTAGCTTAGGTTACAGCGACGTATTATACTATAATTGCCTTATCATCGATTAGGGAGCGAATTCCTCCCTAGAGACTTCGTACAGAACCTTGTAGACCCATGCCCCCTGCATCTACCCCGTTTTGGAGGAGCAGGATAGGCGTATGCCACCTAGTCTACCAGATCACCGCCCAATTTTAGGCTCATTAAGAGCAGCACCTGTGGCAGGATACACAAAATCAATCGCTAGAGCAATACCGTATACCGCACAGAGTGCTTGAAACAGCTTATGCCGCCCCGGAGACTGTTTCCATGATTAGGCGCGTGACCACGTAGGGGTCCATGTTGGCATTGGGACGTCGGTCCTCTATATACCCTTTGCCTTCCCTCTCTACTTGCCAGGGGATCCTGACCGATGCTCCCCTGTCCGAGACTCCGTAGCGATATTCCTTGTAGGAGCAGGTCTCATGCCGTCCGGTAAGCCTCTCCTCTATTCCGTAGCCGTAGTTGGCAATGTGCAGCTCATGCCTGGTTCTCAAAGCCTCGGCTGCTTGAATGCAGGCATCGTAGTTGGCTCTCATCTCTCTGGTAGAGAAGTTGGTGTGCGCTCCGGCGCCGTTCCAGTCGCCTCGGGCAGGCTTTGGATCCAGGGTTGCGTTGATGTCATGGTGCTCGCCAACCCGGTACAGCAGCCAGCGAGCAATCCATAGCTGGTCGGATACTTCTAGCGCCGGAACGGGCCCTACCTGGAACTCCCACTGGCCGGGCATTACCTCTGCGTTGATGCCGGAGATGTCCAGTCCGGCCTCCAGGCAAGCGTCCAAGTGCTCTTCTACCACCGGTCTGCCGAATATCTCGTCGGCTCCAACGCCGCAGTAGTAGCCTCCCTGCGGCGCGGCGATTCCCTGTTCCGGGAAGCCCAGGGGTCTGGAGCCCTTGAAGAAGGTGTACTCCTGTTCAATGCCGAAGATGTACTCATGCTCGGCGTACTTCTCCGCAGCCACTGCGCATGCGGCGCGGGTATTGGACTCATGGGGGGTGAGGTCGGTGTTCAGGACCTCTGTCATCACCAGAATGTTGTTCCCGCCTCTCACAGGGTCAGGGCACTGAAAGACCGGTCTCAGGACGCAGTCTGAATCGCCTCCGGGAGCCTGGTTGGTGCTGGAGCCATCGAAGCCCCAGATGGGAAGGGGGTCGCCTTCATTGACGATCCTGGTCTTTGATCTAAGTTTGGGTGTGGGTACGCTGCCATCTATCCAGATGTACTCTGCTCTAATACTCATTCCGTCCTCACGTGAATGGAGATTTCCGGCCAGCCGCGTTTATTGCCTACGGGCCAGCCAAGAGCATATGATAACGCAATTCCAAGCGCTAGACAACAGAATTGCTAAAGTTGCGTTGCCTCTAGTACAATGCAATGACTAAGAATGCAAGCTTGGTATAGATAAGCCAGTTCGCGGCGACGAAGGCCGTTGCACTTGCATCCACAGCGAAGAAATCGGCCAAACGCGACACGTCATGTTGAGGACTTGGTCTATTTGGAGGGAACACCGTGCTGAGATTTGCTGAGGAACTGATGCTTTTGCTGCTCGACGATGAGGGCGGTCGGTTCGCGCGTGTACCCAGCTGGGCGTTGGACTACGCTCTCGCCGGTGGCGTGTTGATGGACTTGGCGTTGGAAAACCGCATCGACACTGATCCGGAAAGTCTTGTCCTGCTCGACTCTACCCCAGTGGGCGACAGCCTCCTGGACCCCACGCTGGCCGACATTTCCGCTGGGGACACACACAACGCCCGCTACTGGGTGGAGAGAGCGGCAGGCCGCGGTCCATTCATCCGAGAGGAGGCCCTATCCAGACTGGTTGCCCAGGGAATCCTGGAGCGACGGGATGCCCGGTTCCTCTGGGTGTTCAAATCCAGGCGCTACCCGACCATAGAGGGCAAGGCTGAGCAGGAGGTCAAGCTGCGCATAATGGGCATCCTCTTCAGCGATGAGATTCCTGACCCGCGAGACGTGGTCATCATCTCTCTGGTCAATGCCTGCCGCATCTTCGAGCATCTGTTGTCCAGGAACGAACTCAACAATCTGGCCGACCGCATAGAGCAGCTGCAAAGGCTTGACCTCATAGGCCAGGCCATGACCCAGGCCATTCGAGACATTGAGGCGTCTGTGGCAATGTCAATCCACCCCTACGCGTATTGAACATACCCTAAACGGGTGCCATGCCGGAGGATGACCGCGAGGGTCACGCCTTCCTAACATGTATGCTCACCTCAAGTCTAGACTCTCCGCCCCCCATTAAAACTCCGCGAACTGGAGGCACGTCCTGGTAATCGCGGCCAATGGCTACCCGTACGTAGCGCTGATCCGCCGTGCAATCATTGGTGGGGTCAAAGCCAATCCAGCCCAAGTTGGGCAACAGGCACTCTACCCAGGCGTGACTGGCCATCTGTCGAGACTCCCTGCTGCCGTTTAAGTATAGATAGCCCGACACGTACCTGGCCGGGATATGCCAGGTACGGGCAATTGCTATCATGACGTGGGCGTAGTCCTGGCATACTCCCTGTCCGGTCTCCAAGATATGCTCGATGGGGGACAACACAGACGTGGCGCCCGGAACGTACTGGAACCTTCGGAAGAGGGTGCCGGAAAGCTGGAGCAGGGACTGTAGCGGGTCGTCACCTGGCCCGACCCCCATCTCCTTCAGGAACGAGTTGAGGGCGGGAGATGGTCTGACGAAGGCGCTTGGGCGAGTGAACTCCCAGTACCTGAAGGAGCCACGCCAGGATAGGATCTCCTCCCATGCGCTGGCACCGGAGACACCGGGTAGCGGAGATGGAGATATGCATTCCACGATGGATCGAGAGGTAATCTCCAGGGCTTGGTGCCCCTGGTAGATGTTCATAATCTGCTTTGTGTTCCCGTAGAAATCCATTTCGCTGGTCAGATGCGCCTGTGGGTTGGTGATTACGTCATAGCTGAAAAGCCGTTGCAGCCGGTCGTTGCGCGGTTTTAGGCAGAGAGACAGGATGCTGTGGCGTACGGGAGAAGCGTACAGATAGCGGGAAACGTGCTCTATTTCATAGAGTTCCGACTTCGGTTCGACCATGGGCTAGCGGGCCGGCAAGTCCTCTATGGGATAGTCGAAGTAGGCGTCGGCCAGGAGGTGGTGCAGTTCGCGGCTGTACTGCTGCACCTGTCGCAGAAGCTTGGGCCGGTTCTCTCCATCAGGCCAATTGTAGTGGATGAGGGCGCCAGTGCGGCCTGCCAGTCGTAGAGCTGCGCTGCTGGCTTTGGCGTTGGGCCCAGGGCCAATGGATGCTACGCCGGAATGAGTCCTGTCCAGGGACCGGCAGAGCGAGTCCGGCAGCAGGGCATCCGTGACCAGCAGGTTCAGCACCTGGCCCGGGTGTACCTCCACGCTGTAGCTGCGGTTGTAAACCTCAACAGCGTGGAAGAGCCGGAGCAGACTGGTCCAGTCAGCGTCGGAGTACTCCCCGGCCCGGGCATCGGCGTCGATTTGCGTCAGGAGCAGCGAGGTGGAGAGTTGGGCCCGTTCTATGAATCGACCTAGCTGCAAGAAGCTCCAGCCCTCATCCCGGTACATGGTGGCGCCGGCCACGCCGGAGAAGGTATTCATTTCCGCCGCCGTTTCGGCGTAGAAGCCCTCCGGAGAGGTTGCCCATATATCCATGATAGTTAACTTCTGCATCTTTAGGTAGGCCAGGTTGATACTGGTCCATAGCTCACCGCTGATATGATGGCGCATCTGCCGGGCGTTCTCACGTCCCATGGAGAAGCAACTCCACACCGAATCGGGGTTGGTCCGCTCAAAGGTGAGATCGTCGGCCAGGGTGTAAGAATCGGCTTGGGTGAACTCGTCGCTACTCGTCATCACCTGGCTTCCCAGGGGAGGCAGGCGATTGAGCCCGTTGTAGATCCGGTCCCAGCCTGAGTGGATCTCAGATATGGGACGGTCCACTAGGGCTTCCGTCTGTAGGCGCAGCAAACGGCAGACGAACTCCGCCCGCTCCAGGTACCTGCCCATCCAGTACAAACCCTGTGCGCTGCGAGAAAGCATGCGGGTCAGTCTCCCAGCACCCAGATGTCTTTGCCTCCGCCGCCCTGGCTGGAGTTCACCACCAGGCTGCCACGTCGCAGCGCCACGCGACAGAATGCGCCGGGAACCATGCGGGTTTCCTGTCCGTGGAGGATGAAGGGGCGTAGATCCACGTGTCGCGGTTCAAAGTTGCCGTCGATCAGGCACGGAGACCTGGAAAGAGATAGCACGGGCTGCGATATGAAGTCTGCGGGGTTGGCGCGTACCTGCACGGCGTAATCGTCCCGTTCCTTCTGCGTGGCATGAGGGCCGATGATCATTCCGTAGCCTCCCGACTCTCCCACCCGCTTCACCACGAGGTTAGCCAGATTGTCCAGCGTGTACTCCAAGTCAAGGGGCCGGCGGCAAAGGTACGTTTCCACGTTGGCTAGTATGGCCTCCTGTCCTAGGTAGTACCGGATCATATCCGGCACATAGGCATAGACACTCTTGTCATCGGCAACGCCGGTGCCGGGAGCGTTCACCAGGGCCACGTTGCCCAGCTTGTAAGCGTGGAGCAGTCCCGGCACGCCCAGCATGGAGTCGGGGCGGAAGACCAGCGGGTCAAGGAAATCGTCGTCAACCCGGCGGTAAATAATGTCCACCCTGCGCAGGCCGGTGGTGGTGCGCATATATACAAACCCGTCATTGACCAGCAGGTCCCGGCCCTCCACAAGCTCTGCGCCTATCTCGTGAGCCAGGAACATGTGCTCGTAGAATGCGGAGTTATAGACCCCAGGGGTGAGCAGAGCAATGCTCGGTTGCGACCGACCCCTAGGGGCAAGCTCCAGGAGGGTGGTCAGCAGCAAACGGCCGTAGTGCTCCACTTCCTGTACGCGGGAGCTCCTGTACAGCCGGCGCATGCTGGTCTTTACCGCCTTACGGTTTGCGATCATATAGGAGACGCCGGAGGGGACCCGCAGGTTGTCCTCCAGCACTCGGAAGCCGTCGTTGGTTCTGATGACGTCGGTGCCGCAGATGCCGACCCAGGTGCCGTGGGGCGCCGAAAAGCCACGCATCTCCGTGCGGTACTGGGGACACTCCATGACCACGTCCACGGGAATGACGCCGTCTTCAAGAATACGGGCTTCGTTGTAGACGTCTTCCAGGAAGAGATTGAGCGCCTTCACCCGCTGGGCCAGACCCTTTTCCAAGAAGCGCCACTCTTCAGCGGAGATAACCCTAGGTACGCAGTCCACGGGGATTATCCGTTCCTCACCCTCCTCGTCGCCGTACACGGTGAAGGATATGCCCTCGTTGGAGAAGGAACGGGTCACCCGTTCCTGGATGCTCCTGATCTCCTCGGAGGAGAGGGAGAGCAGGCTTTGGTGAAGAGGTAGATAATGCTCCCTGGGCGTTCCGTCCTGTAGGAACATCTCATCATATATGGACGGTTCTAGGTTGTAACCATCGAATTTCACGGTTCCCAAGATACCACAGCGCGGGCGTGGTTAGCCACTGCGCCACGACGTGGAAGGACAAAGGCTACTGGCTGTACGTAGAGCAAGCGGGCGTCCTAGCCATGAGGGCAGTCAGCGGGTGGCGCGTTGGTGGACATGGCCTGCGGCTGAGTTGCCGCTTCGTACCGCGCCCTCCATGGTGGCGGGCCAGCCCGTATCGGTCCAGTCTCCGGCCAGCAGCAGGTTGCCTATCGGCGTATCCACGGGCAGTCGTGACGGCGCGGACCCCGGGGCAGGCCGGAACGTGGCCTGCCGCTCCTTGACAACCACGAACCGTTCCACGGTCGCGTCCTGTGCACTCGGCAAAACACGGGCCAGCTCCGGCAGGAAGGAGTCCGCTAGCTCCTTCTTGCTCACCGGCCAGTGCTCCCAGGCCCCGCTCAGCGAGACGGTCAGATACTGGCCGGGTCCGGGTAGACCCAGAATGCGAGTCTTGTTGAATACCCACTGCACCGGGCTTTCCACAAAGGCGGCGAAGTCGAAGTCGGCCACGGGGCGGTCGTACCAGACGTGCAGGTTCACAATGGGCGACCAGGTAAAGGCCGCGGCCGGGGCGAAGGCGGGATGCCGGCGCCACTCATCCGGCAGCAGTCCGAGCAGAGCCGTTGGTATCAGCGCGCTCACGTAGAAATCGGCATGCACCATCTCCCCTCCAGTCAGCGCCACGCCTGCCACCGAGCCGTGGTCTATGTGCAGACGCTCTGCGGAGCGTCCCAGCACGAGCGCAACCCCTTGCTCTCGCAACCGGCGTTCAACAGCGTTGCCCATCACCTCTGACAGCCCGGCGCGGGCGTAGCCCACGTTGGCGTCATGGCGGTCTTGGAGCAGGGCTGTCTTGAAAAGCATGAAACCGGCGCTGGCGCTGACGTCCTCTGAAGCATCGTTGAGCGCCGGTAGCACCAGCAGGTCCCACAGGTTCCGGATTGCCCTGCTGCTCTGACCTGCTTCCTCCAGCCAGTCCCGGAAGGAACGCGACTCCAACTCGATGCGGTCGTGGCGGCGTTCCAGGCGGATGCGCAGCAGTGCCTGCACTGCGCGCAGCTTGTCAGTCCAGCTGATGTGCGGGTAGCGCAGCAACGACCACCCAAGGTGGAGAGGCGCGGGAAGCGGCAGGGCGGAGAGCAGACCGCGCTTTCCATGTGAATCGAAGACCTCTATGCGGAGTCTGCGCTGGCGATGGGTAAGGTCTAGGGTCCCTATCTCGTCCAGGAATTTGGCGTACTCGGTGCAGCAACCCAGAAACACGTGCTGCCCGTTGTCCACCTGCACGCCGCTCTCGCGGTCAGTGAATGAGAAAGCTCTCCCACCCAGGTATGGCCGGCGCTCCACCAGCGTCACGTCGTGACCCAGGTTGGAGAGGCGCCATGCCGCGGCCATACCGGTCAGCCCCCCGCCCAGTACGACGACGCTGCTCACGTGACCCGGCGCGCCGGGAGGATGCTTGCCGCCCACAGCTTGGCTGTGAGCAGTACCTTCTCGGTGGTACTGAGCCTAACCCGGCCGTGGAAGACATCGAAGCGGCGCGCCTCTATCCGGTCCAGCAGCCGCGAATACAGCCCGTGAAGGACGGAGACGCAGGCGCGGGAGCGGACGGGCACCAGGGGGAGAAGCCGTGCACTGCTGCTGTAATAGCTGCGGGCGCGCTCTGCCTGGAAGCGCATCAGTTCTGTGAAGCACCTGTTGACGACTCCCCCAGCTAGCTCCTCCTCTGAATAACCAAAACGGGCCAGTTCGTCTTGAGGGATGTAGATTCGGTCGCGCTCGGCGTCCTCTTGGATGTCGCGCAGGATATTGGTGAGTTGCATGGCTAGGCCGAGATCCACCGCGTAGCAACGCGCCTCAGGTCGCGCATACCCGAAGATCTCGATGCAGATGAGACCGACGGTGGAAGCCACGCCGTAGCAGTACCGTAACAGGTCTTCAAAGGTTGCATATCTGTTCTGAGCCGTGTCCACCTCTACGCCGCCCACCAGCGCCTGGAAACTTGATTGCTCTATGCGGTAGGTGGCTGCTACGTCTGCTAGCGCGGTGAAGACGGGGCCCTCAGGGAAGCCGGCATAAGCCCGTTCAAGTGAATGGCGGACCTCAGCCAGCCCGGTCAGTTTGGCCTCGGTAGAAGCGTCGCCGTCGGCTATGTCGTCGCAGATGCGGGCAAAGGCGTACACGGCGTAGATGGCCTGGCGCTTGGCAGGAGGAAGCGTGAGGAAAGCGAAGTAGAAGTTTCGCGCCTCTCGCTTGGTCACCTCCCGGCAGTGGCTGTAGGCCTGGGCTAGGGCTCCGTCCGCCGTCATCACGACCGCCCATCTGATGCAGGTCTCGAGATGACAAGCCGCGCCATGGTGGAGAGCATCAGCCAGAGCTTGCGAGATCGCGTCACCACGGGACGGCGGCTGAGCACGTCGTAGTTCTGGCGGCGGATCGCCGCCAGAACGGCCAAGCCACCCCTACTGAACAGCGCGACGTCCAGCCTTGCCCGGCCGTGGAGGCGCTGTACCAGTGGCAATCCCTGTCGGAACAACTCCTCCGCCCGGTCTACCTGGAAGCGCATCAGAGAGCGGAAGCGGTCGTTCACCACGCAGGCTGCCAGCTCCTCCTCAGAATAGCGGAAGCGAGTCATGTCCTCTTGGGGGATGTAGATGCGGCCCATCTGGTAGTCCCGGTGCACGTCCTGCCAGAAGTTGGCAAGCTGCAGCGCCGTACAGGTGGCGTCGGAGAGGGCTTGCCGCTCGGGGTCGCGGTATCCCAACACGTAGAGCACCATGCGCCCTACCGGTTCCGCCGAGTGGCGGCAGTAGTGCAGCAGATCGTCGTATGTGCCGTAGCGATGCTGGCGCTGGTCCATGCGGTTCGCCTCTATGAGCCGGGTGAAGGGCTCCGAGGGAATGTCGAACCTGCGGATGGTGTCCTGCAGAGCCACCAGTACGGGATCGGTGGGTTGGCCTTCGTAGCAGCGGGATAGCTCGGCCTCCCAGTCGTCTAGGAGGGTCAGGCGGTCGTCTGGCGCTTCGTCGCCAAGGTCGTCGGTGTGGCGACAGAAGGCGTAGACGGCGAAGATGTGCGGCCGCAGTGCGCGGGGCAGGAGCCAGGAGCCAACGGTGAAGTTTTCGTAGTGGCTGCGCGCCAGCCTCTCGCAGTGCTTGTAGGCCTCCAGTACTTCGCGCGGGGCAAGGTTAGTGCCCGCTGGGGATCCATGCCGGGTCGTCATGCGCCTGTGACCTGCCTGCAGGTTTCCAGCACGGTTCTGGATGTCAGAGCCTTGCTCATTGGAGGTGCGCTCCTCAAGAATAACGGTCAATATTATACACGATTCGCTCGGCTCTACTGTCATTGGCAGGCACGGTCTCCCATGTAGGGGCGGAGAGACTTGTGGCTTCAACTCACTCGTAGTGGCGCTTTCTCTTTATCTGGTATGCTTCATAGTTGAATTTACGGGCAGACCGCCGCACTGAGCGGGCCCAGCTACGACGCAAACGGAGGGCTGCAATGATGCGCGTACTGATAGTGTCAATCCTGAGCATTGCTCTTGTTCTGTCGGTTGTTGCCTGCCAAGGAGATGCCGGGCCTCCCGGAGAACAAGGGCCTGCTGGGGAACAGGGGCCTGCCGGAGAGCAAGGACCTGCCGGAGAACAGGGCCCTGAGGGACCTCCCGGTCCCGGAGGGGACGTCGACTCCATGGACCAGGACGCCATTGCCGCTTTCATTGGGCTGTTTCAGGGTTTGTCGGAAGCGGCCGTACCTCCCAAGTGGGAGCCCGCTGAGTACACCCAATACTTCGTCAAGGAGGCCGTCAGCAGGTATGACTCAGAGGGCCTCGATGCCACAGTTGCTTACTACAACACCGAGGAGAGTATTGACGGGCAGTGGTACACGTTCATTTTTGATGAGAACGACATCATGCTGGCCCACGCCGCGAATCCTGCTCTGGTTGACCGGCCTGCCTCCGTGGCTGTCGGGCCGAATAACTATCCCGCTGGAGAAGCGTTGGTCGCTGTTGCCGACGAGGACGGCGAATG
>DAOUKI010000111.1:0-3642 GCA_034421495.1 Dehalococcoidia bacterium
CAACGACTTGGGTGCGTTTGCCACTCCTCTGATGTACTGCTTCAGGGAGCGCGAGAAGATCCTCGACATGTTCGAGATGCTGTGCGGGGCCAGAATCACCGTCAGCTATATGAGGGTGGGAGGCGTATTCCAAGACACGCCCGCCGATTTTTGGCCGGCATTCAAGAGATTCCTGGAGGAGATGCCCCACTATATAGATGAATACGAACAGCTCCTGATTGGAAACGAGGTATTGCTGACCAGAACAAAGGGCGGCAACGTACTGTCCAAGGAAATGGCCTTGAACGCGTCCATTACCGGGCCCGTCCTCCGTTCTACGGGATTCTCCTGGGACCTGCGAAAAGCGGACCCATACGAAATCTACGATAGGTTTGACTTTGACGTACCGGTAGGTGAGCAAGGCGACAACTTCGATAGGTTCTACATCAGGATACAGGAGATGAAGCAGAGCCTTCGCATCCTGGAGCAGTGCCTGGAGCAGATAGAGCCGGGTCCGGTGAAGGCGGACGTTCCCTATCTGTACCGTCCTCCTCCGGGGGATTCGTACGGCAGGGTGGAATCGCCCAAGGGCGAGCTTGGCTTCTATTTGGTCAGCGACGGCGGCATATCGCCCTACAGGTGCAAGATACGCTCCCCCTCTCTGATAAACATGAGTGCGATCAAGGAGATGCTGGTAGGCTGGAAGCTGGCCGACATGATAGTTACCCTGGGTAGCGTAGATATCAACATGGGCGAGGTTGACCGCTGATGGACTCGCTGCTGGCAGGCAATTCCATATACAGGAACGTCTATTGCTTCTGGGGGGCAAACCCTGGGAACGCCGCTTATTGCACCCCTGAAGGCGCGGCTGCCATCAAAGATGGGATACTCCCCGGCGGCATGGAGTGGCTTGCCTTCACCCTGGCCGGGCTGAGCGTGATACTGCTGGTAGTCAACGTTTTCCTTGCCTTTGCCGCATTCTTTACCTACGTAGAGCGCCGTGTGCTGGGGCGATTCCAAGCTCGCCTTGGACCCAATCGAGCCGGGCCTTTTGGACTACTACAGCCGATAGCGGACGGGATAAAGCTGTTGACCAAAGAGGACACCATGCCGGAAGGCACGGACCGCTGGGTCTTCAACCTGGCTCCCATAATAATGATGGGATCGGGAATACTGGTCATGGCCGTGCTGCCTTTTGGCAAGAACTCGTTCATAGCTGACCTGAACATTGGCATTCTGTACGTGTTTGCCGTGACCGGAGTGAACACACTGGCCATGTTCATGGCAGCGTTGGCGTCCGGCAACCGCTACGCCATGTTTGGAGGAATGCGGGCGGTAGCGCAGCTCATCAGCTATGAGATACCGGTGGTGCTTTCCGTGGTTGGACTCATCCTCATGGCAGGCACCATGTCGTTGGTTGGTCTGGTGGAGGCTCAGACGGTGCCATTCATAATAGTGCAGCCCCTGGCCTTCTTCATATTCCTGGCGGGAACCTCCGCCGAGATGAACCGGTCGCCGTTCGACCAGGTAGAGGCCGAAGGCGAAATAATCGCCGGATACCACACCGAGTATAGCGGTATGAAGTTCGGGATGTTCCAGGCAGCCGAATTCGGCGCTGTCCTGATTACGTCGGCGCTGCTGGCCACCTTGTTCCTCAAAGGGTGGGAAGGGCCGTTTCTTCCGTCCCATCTCTGGTTTCTCCTGAAAGTTGGGCTCTTTGCCTTTATCTTCGTATGGTTCAGGGCCACGTTGCCCAGGCTGCGCGTCGATCAGATCATGGCCTTTGCCTGGAAGTTCCTGTTGCCGCTCAGCTTGCTCAACATCTTTGTGGTAGCAATAGAAGTACTGGTATTCGGAGAAGAGGTTGTGGTGGACGGAGTAACCAGAAGAGTCCTGACCGCCGCGGATATGTGGGTCATGGGTGGGATCAATCTGGTGGTGGGGCTATTGGGAATAGCAATACTGGCTAAACTTGTTGGGTTAAACGCCAAAGAATCCACACCGGTGGCGCAGAGCACAGCCGCCGTAGAGGTGTCATAGATATGTATGGTGTAGGAATCTTCAAGGGTTTGATGGTGACAATGAAGAACTTTGTCAGAAAGCCGTTCACCATCCCGTACCCGGAGCAGCGCGCCACGCAGCATCCAAGATTTCGCGGTGAGGAGTTCACCTGGTATGAGGAGAGATGCACCGGTTGCGCCAGCTGCGCCAAGTACTGCCCCCTGGGGATCATACGCATTGTGACGCACCCCGGCGGGGACTACATGAACGAAGGCCAAGCATACGCCATAGACGCTTTTGACATAGACATAGCGCGGTGCATGTTCTGCGGGCTATGCGTTGAGGCTTGTCCGTATGACGCGCTGTTCATGGGGAGCGGCTTTGAAGAAGGACAGTACAGCCGCAAGGACCTGGTCATAACGGTGGACAGGCTGCGAAAAGCGGATAAGAAGCCCAGCACTTGGTTCAGGCCTCAGCTTGAAAACCAGGGGTACGACCCGCATAAAGACCCGGCGCTGGACTGGGGAAATGCGGGGCGCGAGCCTTGGCCGTACCATTTACCGCAGAGGCCCCAGGAGTCAAGGGACGCCTTTGAAAAGGAAGAGGCCGGTTGATAGTCCAGGACGTCCTTTTCTGGCTGCTAGCCGCAATCACCGTGGCTGCTTCAATCCTTGTGCTCAGATTCCAAGACCTGTTTAGGGCTGCCCTGATGCTTGTGGTCACCTTCGGCGCTATGGCAGGCCTGTTCGTATTGCTCAACGCCGAGTTCCTTGCCGTAGTGCAGGTGCTCGTTTACATAGGCGCAATAGCGGTGCTGATCATCTTCGGCGTTCTTCTCACACAAGACATACAGGTGGGAAATCCTTCCAACAGCCTTCGCCTTCGTCTGCCCGCTCTGACAGGGGCCGGTCTTGTTCTGGTAGCTCTCGTTTTTGTAATCGCGGATACCCAGTGGGACCTGTTAGAACAAACACTGTCCGGCGACAGCTTGGCAAAGGTCGAGCAGGTGCTCTCATCCACGCCGGAATGGCTGGCCGGTCTGCTGCTCCAAGAGTGGGTGCTCGCCTTTGAGGCGGTATCGCTGCTTCTGCTGGCGGCGATAATCGGAGCCATAGTCCTAGTACGGGAGCGGCAGTCGTGACGCTGGAAAGAGTCCTCATACTGTCGGCCATACTGTTCTGCATTGGACTGTACGGCGTTCTAACCAAGCGGAACGCCATAACCATGCTCATGGCCATAGAGCTGATGTTCAACGGCGTCATTCTTGCCGCCGTGGCTTCGGCTCGATACGTTACGCCGGCCGCTCTGCGCGTTGATCCTACGTCAACGGCCGACGCCGCGGCGCAGTTTGTGCTTACGGGACAGGTATTCGCCATGTTCATCATTGCGGTAGCGGCGGCGGAAGTGTCTCTGGGGATTGCCATTATCATTGCCGTCTACAGGGCAAGGCGCACGGTAGACGTGACACAGGTCAACTTGATGAGGCGGTGACATTGTGTGGGTTGATTACTTGAAAGCGCCAAACTTGATAGTTGCCGAGATGTGGAAGAATCTCCTGGAAGGGGAGGGTCTTCCCGCCAGGATTCTTCCGGAAGGGGATATCCTGGACTGGGCGGAAGAGAGCCCCTTCAAGGTGATGGTGCCGCGGGGAAGGGAACACGT
>DAOUKI010000112.1:0-1883 GCA_034421495.1 Dehalococcoidia bacterium
GGCCGCCTGCGTGGATCCTGGGCGGCACAAAGGTATGGCCCAGTGTGTACATCTTCACCAGCGGCGTCAGCTCCGAGGTATCGCCGAAGTCGTAGGTGTACTTGCCACGCGTAATGGTCGGCGCGGCTTCCGGCTCCACGGCAATGAACCGGATGTCCCGTCCATCCAGCTTGTCCTTCACGAAGGGGAAGGCTATGCCGGCGAAGCTGCTGCCTCCCCCCACGCAGCCAATGACCATGTCTGGATAGGCGTCCACCTTCTCCAATTGTAGCCTGCTTTCCTGCCCAATGACCGTCTGGTGCATAAGCACGTGGTTCAACACGCTTCCCAGCGAGTACTTGGTGTCCTCATGGGTGGCGGCGTCCTCCACCGCCTCGCTGATCGCGATTCCCAGGCTCCCAGGCGAATCGGCGTCTTGCTCCAGTATCGCCTGCCCCGAATGGGTGTCCATGCTGGGACTGGGCACCACGCTGGCGCCCCAGGTCTCCATCATGGAGCGGCGATACGGCTTCTGCTCATAGCTTATGCGCACCATGTAGACCTTGCACTCGATGCCAAACTGCTGGCAGGCGAAGGCCAGGGCGCTGCCCCACTGCCCCGCGCCGGTCTCGGTGGTTATGCGCCTTGTGCCCTGCTCCTTGTTGTAGTAGGCCTGGGCCACTGCGGTGTTGGGTTTGTGGCTTCCCGCCGGACTAACCCCCTCGTACTTGTAGTAGATGTGAGCCGGGGTATCCAGCGCCTTCTCCAGGCGCGCCGCCCTGAACAGAGGCGTAGGACGCCACAGCTTGTAGACATCACGCACCTCGTCCGGTATGGGAATATAACGTTCCTGGCTTACCTCCTGGCCAATCAGGTCCATGGGAAAGAGCGGCGCAAGATCGTCCGGGCCTATGGGCTGCTTGGTGCCGGGGTGTATCACCGGCGCAGGCGGCGACGGCATATCCGCCATAACGTTGTACCAAGCCTGCGGTATCTCTTTTTCCTCAAGCAATATCTTGGTGTCCATTTGTTCCTCCCTCATTTGGTAAACTGCGCCTCAACGCAAGAAGCCCCGTCCATCTAGGGACGGGGCTTCTCCGTGGTGCCACCCTTCTTCATCCCGAACGTATCGGGACCTCTAACGGCGCGGGGCCTTTCGGCATGCGCCTGAGCCTGTAACGGTGCTCCTCCGGCAACGCCTACTCCCTAACGGTTTCGGGCTGCGGCTCCGGGGTCCATTCAGTCCTTGCGCTTGGCGCCGGCTCCCACCTTACCCGGCTCTCTGGGCCACGCTGGCGACTTACTACTCCCCTTCTCAGCCTTTGCTATGTCGAATAATTTAGTATAGGGAGCGCTAAAAGGGGTGTCAAGAAGGCTTGTCGCAGGCAGCGCTAACTCTGGCCGTATACCGTCAGTACCGGGTTCCGGTACGATTAGCGAATCCTGGAAACGTGGTTGATACCGCTGTGAATCGGCTCGTTCAGATAAACGTCGCCGTTTCTGATCTTGATATTGAAACCGCAGTCCGGGTGGGTGCACACCCATGCTTTGTACTTTATTGGGGCGCCCTGGCTTCCAAAATCAGATAGGGGCACCAGAAGACCTGATGTGCATTGCTGGCAGTTGGGGAATGTAGCCTCCAATTGTACCTCCTCATCCTTTGCAATCGTGAAAGTTTGAGAAGTATATCACAACCTCCGCGCTATGCAAGCAATGTCAATGGCGGTTTAAGGCAATAAATGCCCTCCGAGTGTACACGGCCCCTCCCCTTCCCAGAACGCTTTCCATCAGGCTCAGTCCATCCACGGGAAGGTCGCAGAGGCCTGACGCTCCTACAATCTGCAACGTCTTTTCCAATCTCTCCGACCAACCTTTGGGCAACCCGCCGCTTACACGCCCCACAG
>DAOUKI010000113.1:0-2363 GCA_034421495.1 Dehalococcoidia bacterium
CCGCTCCCCGTGAAGTCCACCTCTATCAGCGGCCTTGGGCTGTGCTTTATGGACACCTTGACCTTGACGGCTATCGGCTCGTCGCTGCCCAGGTCGTCGTCCAGGTAATCGACAGCCGACCAGCTTCCCTGGGGTGTATTCAGGATAGCCTGCTGCAGCCGCGTCTCGGAATAATCGACAAGCGCCCGCATGTAGCGTTTCATGCCCTTGGCCCCGTACCGTTGCGCCAGCTCATGAACGCGCCGTTCCGCCAGGTGCAACGCCGCCATGTGCGCTCTGATATCCGCCTCCCTTTCGTAAGGGCCGCGGATATTTGCCAGCATTATCTCGTAGATGTCCTCTTCAAGCCTGCCCGATTTGTACAAAGCCACCGGCGGCAAGCGGAGGCCTTCCTGGTATATCTCCGTGGCGTCTCCCACCACGCCCTGCGCCGGCGCCTTGCCGCCCACGTCCGCCCAGTGACCCTGGTTGCATACAAAGCAGAGCAGCTCTCCGTCATAGAAAACGGGCTTGATGAACGACATATCCGGCAGATGCGTGGGCCCGCCCAGGTACGGGTCGTTCATCACGAAGACGTCCCCGTCCGACATCCTAGAGCCGAACTTCTCCAGGATGCGCGCGCCCACGGGCCCGTACCCCGAATTGTTGTACTGGCCGCCCGAGTAACGACCGCCGCAGAAGGGCTGGCCGTCCGAATCCAGCAGCCACGCCGAACAGTCCTTACGCTCCTTGATATTGGTGGAATAGGCGGAGCGCACCAGTATCGCCTGCGACTCGTCGCAGAGCGTCATGAAGGCGTTGAGCATCACCTCCATTATCACAGGGTCAACGCCTAAGGATTGCTTTGGTTTCAAAGAGTGCTCCATACCAACTCAACAGACAGGGGCTGCCGGAGGGTCAAGGGACGTCCATGGTGCGCAAACGAAGTATCGATAGAAGGAGGAATAACAGCGAAACCGCCACCGCCCCCACGATAGCCGCCGGGAACTCTATTACGCTCCCCGCCAGTGCTTGGAAAGTCTCCTTATCCAACTCATGCATGATGGCTAAAACGTAGTTTCTAACGCTTATGTACCGTATTCCTTCCAAGAATGTGCTAACAAGCCCCTCCCAGAGAAATACGTAGACCAGGCCGAACGCCAAGGCACGGGAGTTGATGAGACCCGCCCAGGTGAAGACGGACGCATAGGCGACAACACCGGCAAATAGGGATACGGCCACGGCCAGCAGGGGTTTGAAACCTCCGCCCAAACCTATCGTCACGGCCAGAACCGAGCTGATTATCAAGACAGGCGCGGCCACTATTACGGGGGCAAGGAATTTCGGGATCACAATTTGGTACCTTGGCACCGGTTTCAAGGTCAGGTAGCTAAGCGTTCTATCGTCTACCTCATCGCCGAACGCGGCAGTGGCCAGAGCCATGGTAACTATTGGCGCAATGCCGCTAATAATCATGCCGTTCACCAGAATTGTTACGAATTCATCGCTGATGGATTCCTCGGATGATGTGAAGCTTGCTATGGCCGCGGCCAGAGCCACGGGCAGCATGGACAGCAGAGCAATCAAGATCAAGCGGCGCTTGCCCGTCTGACGCAGCGATAGCAACAGTATCTGTACCATCAGCGCTCCACCACGTAGCTGAAAACGCTCTCCAGCGAATCATCCAGGGGCTCCACGCGAAGCAGGCGTACTCCCAGTTCCTTTGCCAGGCGGGGTAGGGAGCGTTGCAGTACGCTTACCCTCTGGCTCAAGACGGTGAGCACTCCCTCGCCATCAACCGAGACCGAATCCGCCTCCTCCATCTGGAGTATAGCCGCCGCCATCTTGCGGGGCTCGCTGACCACCACCCTCACGCGATACGGGCGTTCGTCCAGCTTGGCGCGGATGGCGCGATAGTCTCCGGAGGCGGCAAGCTTGCCGCTGACCATGAGCAGTATCTGCTCAGCGAATATCTCGACCTCCTCCAGTATGTGAGACGAAATAACTATCGTCCTGCCCTCACCGGCCAGGTCTTTCATCAAGTCGTGGAACTCCAATCTCTGGCGGGGGTCGGTGCCGTTCAGGGGCTCGTCCAATATCAGGACCTGGGGATCGTGCACCATGGCCGCAGCCAGTCTCATGCGCTGTCGCATACCCCTGGAATACGTGGACAGAGCGCGGTGCTGCGCTTCTTCAAGGCCCACCCTGGCAATTGCCTGGTCAACGTACTCCTTCAACGGCTGCAAGCCGTACAACCGCCCCGAAAACTCCACGAACTGACGGCCCGTGAAGAACCCGTATACCCCCTCATGCTCCGACATGATGCCGACGCGGCGGTACAACTCCGCATTGTCCCTGGGCTGTTCGCCAAGCAGCTTAACCTC
>DAOUKI010000114.1:0-3692 GCA_034421495.1 Dehalococcoidia bacterium
CGCCGCCGTGGTGGCTACGCTGCCCATACTCGCCTTCTACTTTCACCGGATTGCCCTGCTTAGCATTCCGGCCACGCTGGTAGCTCTGCCTGCACTGCCCCTTATACTGGCAACCTCCATGGCAGCGGCGATAGCCGGACTGGTCCTTCCCGTACTTGGGCAGGCCGTAGGCTGGCTGGCCTGGCTGCCGCTGACGTACCTGCTGGGAACGGTGCAGGCCCTGCCCGAGTGGGTCATAGAGCTCGATGGTGTGTCGCAGCTGTTGGTCTGGGGTTACTACGGCGCGCTCGTTTCCGTTCTGGCCTGGTTCCGGCTGAGAAGGCGTCCCTTCCACTTTGCTCCCGCCGTACGTAGGGAAACTCCCGGCTACGCCAACGTGTCCGTTCGTCTGTTGAGTCTTGTGCCGCTAGCGGCTGTTGCGGTCCTCATCTGGTCGGCCAACTGGGCGCTTCCCGATGGCAAGCTGCACGTCACCTTCATAGACGTCGGCCAGGGCGACGCCGTTTTCGTTCAGACGCCCGGTGGCGGGCAGGCGCTCATAGACGGAGGCCGAGGCCCTGGCCCTGTACTACGTGTCCTTGGAGAACGGATGCCGTTCTGGGACAGGAGCCTGGACCTGGTGGTGCTGACTCATTCCCATGCCGATCATGTGGGCGGTCTGCCCGAAGTGCTGCGCCGATATGAAGCGTCGGCGGTGCTGGACAACGGATACGAGCACCGGTCTTCGATACGGGAGGAGTGGCTCAGCGCCCTGGAGTTGGAGGGCGCCACGGTTATTCAGGCGGAGCAGGGGCAAAGGCTGATGCTGGACGGAGAGACAACGATAGAGGTGCTGAACCCGCCACGGCCGCAGCTAAGGGGGACGTCTTCCGACATAGACAATAACGCCACGGTGCTCCGTCTCAGCCATAGCGAGGTCTCGTTTCTCTTTGCCAGCGACGTTTTCCGAGAGGGTGAGCTGTCCATGCTTTCCAGGGAACTTGAGCTGGAAGCGGACGTGCTCAAAGTCCCCCATCACGGGAGCGGAACGTCGTCCAGCATGGCGTTCCTGGAAGCGGTGGACCCGCGGCTGTCCGTCGTATCCGTAGGAGCCGAGAACAGCTTTGGGCATCCCAACGCCGAGGTGATGGGCCGGCTGCAAGAGGTCGTGGGCAGTCCCGATCGCGTCTTGCTTACCTCCGTGCTGGGCGATATAACCCTTGTCTCGGACGGAACGGTTGTCAGATTGCACACCGGGGTTTAAGGTGATCGGGATGCTCTCGCCTTGTGCGTTCCCTTTCAACATTGACGCATTTCCGTATTTACGCTATTCTCGTGACAGGCAACCATGTTGTGGAGAGGACAGGAATGCAGACTCAGAAAAAGAGACTCACACTGGACATAGACCCTCCCGTGCAGCGGCGTCTGAAGGCAGTGGCCGCACTTAAGGGTGTCAGCATGAGACGGTATTGTCTGGCCGCCATCGATAGGGAACTGGCTAGAGACGAGGCGCTCACAGGCAGCTTCAACATAGAGAGACTCGTAGCTCTCCAGGAGGAGGCGTTCGGCGACAAGGTTCTAGCGGTGGACGTTGCTGAGGACATTCGGGAGGCGCGCGAGTCCAGGAGCATCTCTTGAACGGTTACGTTGTAGTGGATGCGAGCCTGGCGTTCAAGTGGCTGGTAAAGGAGATACACACCGCCGAGGCCAACGATCTTGGCCGGTTGTGGAACAGTCGGGGAACCCGAGTCGCAGCACCCTACCTAATGCCTGTGGAAGTGACTAACGCCCTACACCAACGGGTGGCGCGGGGCGAGTTGACATTGGAGGCGGCGACACAGCGTATGGAGAGTCTACTGTCATCCGGTCTCGAATTGCACCAGCCTCCGCATCTCTACGGCAGGGCCTTGGAGTTGGCGAGTCAGCTTAGGCAAGGCGCGGCCTATGACACCCACTACTTGGCTCTGGCAGAGACGCTCGGCTGTGAGTTGTGGACCGCCGATGAGAGATTCTACCGGGCGACAAGTCCCGTTGTTCGGAGTGTACATTGGGTGGGAGAGCCCGCTACCCAGGGGTAGCAGGCAGCCTCTGCACGACTAGCTAATATGGAGAGTCGATGAGAATAGACGGACGTACCCCCGATCAGGCCAGGGATACGAGCATAACCGTGGGATACCAGGAGTACGCCGAGGGGTCATGCCTTATCCAGGTGGGCAAGACCAAGGTAATCTGCGCCGCTTCCATAGAGGAGCGCGTGCCCAACTTCCTCAGGTTCAGCGGACAGGGCTGGGTCACCGCGGAGTACGCCATGCTGCCGAGGTCTACCCTGTCACGCACGCAGAGAGGCTACGGGCGTCCCGGGGGCAGGGAATCGGAGATACAGCGGCTCATTGGACGTTCGCTGCGGGCCGTGACCGATATGAAATCGCTTGGAGAGCGTACGGTGACGCTTGACTGCGACGTGCTGCAGGCCGATGGCGGCACTCGCACCGCTTCCATCACGGGCGCTTACGTGGCCCTGTACCAGGCGCTGCTTCACCTGGTGCGGCAGGGCGCTTTGGAGTCGGTGCCGCTGAAAGCCGCCGTGGCTGCCACCAGCGTCGGGGTGGTGGAAGGCGTCCCTTACCTCGACCTCTGCTACGAAGAGGACGCACGGGCGGAGGTGGACTTCAACGTGGTGATGACCGATAGAGGCGAGTACGTGGAGCTTCAGGGCACCGCTGAAGGCGTGCCCTTCTCCCGTGAGGCCGCGGATAGCCTCTTGGCCCTGGGCAAGCAGGGCATAGATTACCTGTTTCAGGTACAGGAAGAAGCGATAGGCAGCCTCTGAGCTGGGGAGTTTACCCTGAGCCTGCCGAAGGGTCGTACCCGCGCAGGCGGGTACCCAGGCGCAGCGCGGTGGAGCGACCCATACCTCTGTTGTCCCCAAATTGCCGGTTGCGGTAGAATGTGACCTGTAATGCCCTTGACAGCAGGTGAGAGATGACGACACCAACACGCCGACCCCGAGAGGAGACGGCCCGCCTCGGCAAAGAGATCTACGAACGGGACATAAGGCGTCTCGTTGAGGCGGACCACTTTGGAGAGGTCGTAGCCATTGACGTGGACAGCGGAAGCTATGCCCTCGGCAAGAATGCCATTGACGCATCCGAGAGCCTACGCAAGCAAAATCCTGACGCCCAAGTCTGGCTGATGCGGGTCGGACACCGAGCTCTGTACCACTTTGGGGGCAGCGCCCTGCGGAGGACCGGGTGATAGAGGGGCCGGCAGAGGTCGCCCTCAAAGGCGGATCTCGCAAATCGGTACGTCATGGCGGGCGCTGCTTCCCAGGCTGTCGTTCCGAGCGCAGCGCAGCGGAGAGAGGAACCCAAGAACCTTCCATGGGGGGAGGTCGTCACGCGTACAAGGACTCTAGGTTCTTCGTCGCTTCGCTCCTCAGAACGACAGCAAGGGGTGAGGCCCGTATTCTCACCAACTTTGAACAGTTACACGCCCCATGGTTGCTGTATCATGGGCGGCGCGAACACCGAGGCGGGGGGACCCTATGACCAGCCGTTTGTACAGGAGCAGGTCGGACCGGATGCTGTTCGGGGTCTCAGGCGGGCTCTCAGACTACCTGGACGTCGACCCCACCCTGGTGCGGCTTGGCTGGATCGTGCTGGGCATCGTGACGGCGGGCTTCGCTATTCTCGCCTACATCGTCCTTGCCATCG
>DAOUKI010000115.1:0-3550 GCA_034421495.1 Dehalococcoidia bacterium
GCCTTTTCATAAAGAGCTGCAACGTCGCCGTCTCCCGTGGCGAAACAGCAGGGATTCGTGTGCTTGATGATAGCTACGGCAGGCCCGGGGAAGTCAGCGACAAGGTTGAAGGCGGCGTCTGCGTCCAGAATGTTGACAAAGGACAGCTCTTTGCCGTGATGCTGTACAAAACCCCCCATGCCATCAACCGGTCCTGAGTCCAGCGTGTAGAAGGCGCTCTTTTGATGGGGGTTCTCCCCGTAGCGCAGGTCCAACCTCTTGTTCAGGCCAATGGTCAGCTCATCCGGGAAGGAGGATACGCCATCGCTGGAAAGGTACTGCGAAACGGCGGTATCGTACAGCGCCACGTGTTGGAAAGCCTTGCGGGCCAGGCTCTGCCGGTCTTCCAGGGAAAGGCCGCTGTTACCCAGCTTGTCCGACACCCACTCGTAGTCGGCGGGGTCTACGACTACCACGACGTGAGGGAAGTTCTTTGCCGAGGCCCTGATCAAGGTAGGCCCGCCGATGTCGATGTTTTCCAACGCCTCTCCCAGGGTAACGCCGTTTTTACCCACCGTTTCGCGGAACGGGTAGAGGTTGCACACCACCAGATCAATCGTGTCAATGCCGTGCTCAGCGAGCTGCGCCATATCCCCGGGCAGGTCGCGCCTGGCCAGGATGCCACCGTGTACTTTGGGATGAAGCGTTTTTACGCGTCCGTCCAGCATTTCAGGAGAGCCGGTCAAGTCGGCGACCTGCTGCACCGGCAGACCCGCCTCAGATAGCTCCCGGTGGGTGCCGCCGGTACTGACCAGGTCGTACCCCAGCTTGTGAATAGATCCGGCAAACTCCACAAGGCCGGTCTTGTTGTATGCGCTAAGCAATGCTTTCAATGGGTTCCCTCTCAAATAGCGGAGTGCGCTTAGTCTTCAGAGTCCGGGTAATTCCTATGCCTCTGCCACTTCCCCAACTACCCATGCTTCGGAGAGTGTACGGACTATATCGGCGGCGTGCTCTGGCGCGCAGACCAGCACCATGCCCACGCCCATGTTGAACACACGCCTCATCTCGGCAAGGTCTACATTCCCCGCAGCCTGGATTATACGGAAGATGGGCGGCGTTTCCCAGGAAGACCAGTCCACATGCGCCGTCAAACCCGGTGGTATCACCCTCTCCAGGTTATCCTCCATACCGCCGCCGGTGATATGGGCCATAGCCTTGACGAGGGGAAGCGCCGGTTCCAACAGGGGCCAGTAGCCGCGATGTGGTTCCAACAGCGCCTCGCCGAGGGTGCAGCCCAGCTCGTCGTATGCGTTGTACAGAGGCGACCTGTCCTCTTCCAGGTTGAAAATGGCCCGCACCAGCGAGTAGCCGTTGGTGTGCAACCCGCTGGAAGGCAGGCCGATCAATATGTCGCCCGCCTTGATGCTTGAAGGGTCTAGCAGAGCCTCACGCTCCGCCGCGCCGACCACAAACCCCACCAGCTCGAATGCATCCGGCTTGAAGACGCCCGACATCTGGGACGTCTCGCCGCCCAAGAGGGCGCATCCCGCCTCGCTACAGGCTTCGGCCATGCCTCTCACCAGGGCCTCCAGCCGCTCCCGCAGCAACGACTCCATGGCGATGTAGTCCAGGAAGAAGAGCGGCCTTGCTCCGCTGGTGAGCACGTCGTTGATGCTCTGGTTCACCACGTCCTTGCCGATGGTCCGGTACTGGTCCAGCCAAACCGCCAGTTTCAGCTTGGTGCCCACACCGTCGGTGCTGGAAACGAGCACAGGCTCCCTGAAGTTCTGAAGCCGGAACAACCCCCCAAACAAACCGACGTCTCCCAGGACCTGCGGGCCGAAGGTAGAACGGACTAGGGGTTTGATGAGGTCTTTGACTTGGTCGGCGGCATCCAGGTCTACACCTGACGCTAGGTAGGTCATTCTGGGCATGCCCTAGGAGCGCTCCAAGGCCAGCTTGTCCAGTTCCAACTGGACCGGAATGGGGTAGTTGCCGGTGAAACAGGCGGCACAGAAGCTGCTCTCGCTGCCGTTTACCGTATCCAGCAGCCCTTCCACGCTGAGGTAACCGAGGCTGTCGGCGCCCACGAACTCCTGTATCCCCTCAAGCGACATATTGGCCGCCAGCAGTTCGCCCTTGGTAGCCATGTCCACGCCAAAGTGGCAGGGGAAGCGTATGGGCGGCGCGCATACTCGCATGTGAACTTCCTTGGCGCCGGCCCTGCGCACCATGCTTACCACCTGTGGCGTGGTGGTGCCTCGCACGATGCTGTCGTCCACAATGACCACTCGCTTGCCGCCGAAGACTTCAGGCAGGGGGTTGAACTTCATCTGTACGCCCAGCTCGCGTATGCGCTGGTCCGGCTGTATGAAGGTGCGTCCCACGTACCGGTTTTTGATCAGGCCGTCGCTGAACGGTATGCCCGACTCCTGCGAATAGCCCACCGCCGCTGCCGTGGCCGAATCGGGCACGCCGATCACGATGTCCGCTTTCACGGGGTGCTCTTTGGCCAGCCGTTTGCCCATATCAAGACGAGACAGGTAGTTGAGGCGGCCTCCCAGCAGGCTATCCGGCCTGGCGAAGTAGATGTACTCAAATACGCACGGCGCGGGATTGGGCATACGACCGGCGTATGGAATAGAGGTCAAGCCGTCCTCGTTGATGACGACGGTTTCACCCGGCTCCACCTCGCGGAGGTAGCGGGCTCCCAGGTGGTCCAAGGCGCAGGACTCCGACGCAACTATCCAGCCGCCGTCCAGCTTACCCAGGCAGAGAGGCCTGACGCCGCGCGGGTCTCGTATGCCTATTAGGGTGTCGCTGGTTAGCACGGTAAGGGAGTAGGCGCCCTGCAGGCGCAGCATGGTGTAGGCCACCCTCTCGGCAAGGTCTTCGCCGGGAGCGTGGACCAGCATTTGGGCTATGACTTCGGAGTCGGTGCCGGTGGAGAAGGATGCGCCCATTTCCATGAGCTCGGCGCGCAGCTTTCCCGCGTTGATAACGTTGCCGTTGTGAGCCAGGGCCAGCTCCAGCCCGCCATTTTCGGCCATGAGGGGTTGAGCATTCTGGATACGCGTTGAACCGGTGGTGGAATAGCGGGTGTGGCCTATGGCGATGTGCCCTTCCAGACGCTCCAGGTCGCTCTCTCGGAAAGCCTGGGAGACAAGCCCCATGGAAGTGTAGTTATGAATGCGCTTGCCGGTGGCGGTGGCGATACCCGCGCTTTCCTGGCCTCTGTGCTGCAAGGCAAAGAGGCCGTAGAACGCGGTCTGGGCTACATTGAAGCCTGGGGCGTATACGCCTATAACTCCACAACTTTCGTGGAGAGAATCGTCATCATAAGCTGCAGTCCCAATGGAAGACTCCGCAAATGAGGCCAACAAGCACCCCCGGGCAGGCTGGACACTCCGATTATAAGTTGCTGGGGGCGCTGAGGTCAAACGGAATCGCGGTGCAATTTCGGGCATAGATTGGGAGCGAATTGTTTCAGACGTTATGTCAACTAGCAAGGCTAAAACGAACCAGAAATTTTTTGGGTGTGAGAAACAAATCTCCTTCGGCAAGCTCA
>DAOUKI010000116.1:0-3767 GCA_034421495.1 Dehalococcoidia bacterium
TCTCTACGGGCTGCTTCCGCGGGGTCTTCACCGCGCTCCATTCTGCCCGCGGGCACCTCCAGCAAAGAATCGCCCACGGCTTTGCGGTACTGCCTGACCAGGTGTACGTTCCCTTTGTCGTCCACCGCCACAATGGCAACCGCCGGGCCGTGTTCAATGACCTCCCTGGTAGCCTCTATTCCACTGGACAGAGCAACCGTGTCCACTCGGAGGGATAGTATCTTCCCATCGAATATGCGCCTGCTGTTCACGGTGGGTTCAGGGTTATCAGCCATGCCTCTCCTAATGGGTGCCGGGGAGCACTTCCCAGGGATCGAGCCCCAGCTTCCGCACCAGATCCGCGTAGTAATAGGCGGGTGGATTGCCCCTGAGGAACCGCGCCGCCGGCGCGCCCATGCTGACCTCTACGCTATCCCCATGCTGGAGTTCGACGTCTATGAATCCATCGATTGCCAGTACACCGGTGGTTTGCGATAAGAAGCTCATCTTGATCTGGCTGGTCTGCGGCAAAACCAGCGTCCACGACATATCGAGGTGAGGCGCAACGGGAGTCATCAGAATGTCCCTGGATTGTGGATGGAGTATCGGCCCGCCGGCTGACAGCGCGTATCCCGTGCTTCCCGTTGCCGTAGCCACAATCACCGCATCCGCGCGGTAGGTGGTCAACGGTTCGTCATCCACGGTGATCCCAATCATGGACAGGCGCGCCACCTCTCCCCTGCCCATCACCACCTCGTTCAAAGCCTGGTACGTCCGGGTATCGCCTTCCGTGCCAGACCTGCGCACGGTGGCTTGTATCATGGCGCGCTCTTCTATCCAGCCGCTGCCATCAAGGTACTTATCCAGCTTCTCCAGCGCCTCGTCAACGCGAAGTTCGGTCAAAAAGCCGAACCGTCCCATGTTTATGCCCAGAATAGCCACTTGCTTGGGAGCTACTACATGAGCCGTTCTCAGGATGGTGCCATCGCCTCCTACCGTGATCAGCAGATTGACCCCGGCATGCCAGTCGCCTTCCCTGACCGCTTCCAACTCCTCGACGGCAGACACCAGGGCATTGCTCCCCAGGCCAAGATGAGCGGCTATTGTTCGGGCAAGCTCCTTGGCCTCCGTAATCTGGGAGTTGTAAACAATACCAACCGTGTCTCGGGAAATCATAGCCCTTTCAAGATAACGAAGCGGTATCTAGAAGTCTACCCAGCAGGCAGAATGGTGCGGACCGCGCTCTCCGTGATTTCAAACAGCGGTCCAGGCAATACGCCAATGAGCAGAATTCCTATCGCAGCAACGGCCACGGCAACGAATACAGGAGACGAGTAGGTTATGCGCTCTTCCGACTCAGCGGGCGCCAGATACATGGTCTTTATGACCCTGAGGTAGTAGTAGGCCGATACCACGCTGTTGAGCACGCCCACAACCGCCAGCCACACCAAATCACTGCTTACCGCCGCGTTGAACAGATACAGCTTGCCCATGAATCCGGCCGTGGGCGGAATGCCGATCAGCGACACCATGGACAAAGCAAGCACGCCCGCCAAGATGGGAGCACGCCTTGCCATTCCGGCAAGGTCGTCTATCTGGTCGCTGCCAGTGCGGTGAGCGATGGCCATCACGGCAAAGAAGGCGGCCAGATTGGTGACGGCGTATGCCGCCAGATAGAACAGCACGCCGCTCGGCCCCAACCCGTCTACGCCGCCGTCCGGCGTACTTGCCGCTATGGCGGCTACTCCCACCAAGATATATCCCGCTTGGGCTATCGTGCTGTAGCCCAGCAGCCGCTTCACGTTGCTCTGCAGAATTGCGACCAGGTTGCCAACCGTCATTGAAAGCACGGCGAGTACGGCAAAAAGTGCACTCCAGTCCACGTCCACGCTGCCGAATGCCACGTAGAAGACTCGCAATACAACTGCGAATCCCGCGGCCTTGCTGGCCACTGACAAGAAGGCGGCCACCGGCGTCGGAGAGCCTTCATAAACGTCGGGTACCCACATCTGGAACGGCACCATAGATATCTTGAAGCCGAAGCCGACCACTATCAGCGTGATGCCCACGAGCATTACGTTGCTCCCGAAAGGCACGCTGCCACTGCTGATGCTGCCCGCTATAACATCCAAATGGGTACTGCCGGTAAACGCATAGACCAGCACCATGCCGTACAGCAGCAGCGCCGAGCTCACCGCTCCCAGCAGGAGGAACTTCAGACCGGCCTCGCTGGACCGCTCGTCCCTCATGAAGGCCGCCAGCGCCGCAATGGGCAAAGTCGCCAGCTCAAGGCTGACGTAGATGGAAACAAGCTCCTTGGTGGCAGCCACCAGCATCATGCCCACCGCGGATAGTAGAATTATGCCGTAGAACTCACCCTGCGACCGGTGGAACCTGTCCGCAAAGTCCCTGGAACCCAGCACCACGAGCGCCACGATGCTCAACACCAGGAACTTGAAGAACAGGGCGAATTTGTCCACAACCACCGTATCGAAGAGGCCGGTCAGTGCGCCGCCGCTCTCAGCGCCGACGTCAATCCACAAGGCTGCGGCAAAGCCCGCCGGCGCCAGCAAGCCCAAAACGGCGATATAGGGAAGGATTCGCTTGTCGCGCAGCAACAGGTCGACGACCACCACCACGCCAGCGACGGCAGCGAGCGCAATTTCCGGAGCTATCAGATAGATGTCATGCGCTGTCATATCTTCTTATCCAAACCGCGAGGCCACCATGGGATTGAGAGTAGAGGAGAACACGTCCGTAATCAGGGCGGGGTAAATGCCCACTATAATAATCGAAGCCACCAGCAGGACTACTGGAATCGCTTCCACCAGGCTGGCGTCGCCAACTTCGGCGAAGCGAGGCTTCTCCGGCCCAAACATCACGCGCTGGATCATCCATAGGATGTATCCGGCCGTCAGAACAATGCTGGACACGGCTATCGCCGTGGGCCACGACCACACTTCGAACGCGCCCAGGAATACAAGCACCTCCGATACGAACCCGCTGAGGCTGGGCAGACCCAGCGAGGCCAGCCCGGCCACTATCAGTGCGGTAGCCAGGAACGGCATTCGTGACGCCAGTCCGCCCATGTCCGGGATGTAGCGGGTGTGTGCCTTCTCATACACCTGGCCCACCAGCAAGAACATGAGCCCAGTTATAGTTCCGTGGGTGAACATCTGCATGGCGGCGCCGTTCAGCCCTACCGCGCTGACCTGACCCGCCCCACCCAGAGAAGCTATTCCCAGCAGCACCAGCCCCATGTGGCTGACACTGCTGTACGCAATCAACCGTTTCAGGTCGCTCTGGCGCAGGGTCACCATTGCTCCGTACATAATGCTGACCACCGCTAGCGTCACCAGGAGCCAAGAGTAGTCGCTGGTTATGCCGGGGAACATGGACGTGTTGATGCGTATCAAGCCGTAGCCGCCCATTTTGATGAGGACACCGGCGAGCATGACGCTACCCGCCGTGGGAGCGTCGGTGTGTGCGTCCGGCAGCCAGGTGTGCACGGGCCATACCGGCAGCTTTATGGCAAACGCTATGAAGAAGAGGAAGAACACCATCTGGGCAGGGATCAGCAGGTCCGCCAGGTTGCGGTTGCCCAGTTCCGTCATATCAAAGGTGCCCGTGGAGAAGTAGAGCACCAGGATGCCTATCAGCATGAGCGCCGAACCGGCGATGGTGAAAATGAGGAACTTCATGGCCGAGTACTCTTTTCGGCCCGTGCCCCAAATGGAGATCAGGAAGTACATGGGCACCAGTTCCAGTTCCCAAAAGATGAAGAACAG
>DAOUKI010000117.1:0-3134 GCA_034421495.1 Dehalococcoidia bacterium
GATTGCCCGCTAGCAGGCTGGCCCGCCACTTGGCGAGGCCTCCTTCCACCGTGGGTCCCACCGCGCCGCCCCTGGGTTCCTGCCTGCGCAGGAACGACGAATCGGAGGTGGGGAACGATTCGAGGGGCAGCCATCGATTCGATGTTCTTGCCAATACCTCGCCGCCGGCCTCTCGAACAATTGCTACTCCGGCGGCAACGTCCCATGCGTGCGGCGCGGAGAAAGCGGCGTACTGCATGACGCCGGAAGCCACCAGCGTCATCTCGTAGGCGATGCTGCCGATGTTGCGAAGCTCGCCAAGCCTTCTCAACTCCTTTCCGATTCGGTATCGCCGCCAGAAAGTCATGGGGAGTGTGACGAGGCCGTTGGGCATAGGCTTGGCCTTATCGTAGACCCGGACGGGGGTGTCACCGGCGAAAGCGCCGCCCCCGCAACGGGCATGAAACACCCGGCCGGAGGATGAGGTTGGCGATGGGACGTAGATAGCCCCCGCTACGGGTTTGCCCTGGTGGAGCACGCCAATGGAGGAGGCAAAGACGGGCAATCCGTTGACGAAGTTTGTGGTGCCGTCCAGCGGGTCTATGACCCAAACGAAATCTCGATCCATGTCTTCCGCAGGCGGGGTCTCTTCAGAGAGGATGCCGTGACTGGGGAAGCGGTTGCGGATCCCTTCGACGATGAGCTGTTCAGCGCCTTTGTCGGCGTCGCTGACGGGGCTTCTTGACCCTTCAGACTTGTACTCAACCTTCATATCACGTTGGAAGTAGTCCAGAAGCAATTCACCGGCGCTTGCGGCCAGTGAAACGGCGTGTTCTTCTATGGAGGATAGAAGGTCGGGGTCTATTTCAGCTGAACAGGTGTCCGCGCCTGACATTCCTAAGACGCCGGGCAGACGGCTTTGTCGGTGAGCATCATCTCCCCGTTTCAGACGTAGTCTCTTCTCGCAGTTGTTTGGGCAGCACGAAGGTGAAGTTCTCCTCCGCTATGGACGTTGTACGGACGTTCCGGGGCTTCAGTCTATCCACTACGGCATCCACCAGCCATTCCGGCGTTGAAGCGCCGGAAGTAATGCCCACGCTTTGCACGCCTTCCAACCAGGCATCGTCTATGTCGTCGGGGCCGTCGATGAGATAAGCCGTTCTTCCGGCGGCCTCAGCGGTTTCCCGCAGCCGGTTGCTGTTGGAGCTGTTCTGCGCTCCGACAACGAGGACCAGGTCAATTTCGGGCGCTATGGCCTTGAGGGCGTTCTGCCTGTTGGTAGTGGCGTAACAGATGTCGTTGCGAGTTAACAGGGCGGGAAACCTCTCTTTGAGAACGGATATGACCGCTTCCGTGTCGTCCATGCTCAGAGTGGTCTGAGTTAGAGCCACCACCATGTTTGGGTCTTCAACCTGCACCTTGGCAGCCTCTTCAGGCGTTTCGATTAGGATGGTGCTGTCGGGGGCTTGGCCCATTGTGCCATCTATTTCGACGTGTCCGCGGTGACCTATGAGGATTATGGTGTAGCCTTCACGCGCGTATTTCTGAGCTTCGAGATGGACCTTGGTGACCAGCGGGCATGTGGCGTCTATGATGTCCAGTCCCCTGGCTTGGGCCTGCTGCCAGACGGCAGGGGAGACGCCGTGCGCGGAAAAGACCACGACGCTGCCCTCCGGGATATCGTCGATGTCTTCCACGAAGATGGCCCCTTTGTCCCGCAGATCGTCCACAACGTGAGAGTTGTGTACGATCTCGTGTCGAACGTAAACGGGGGGCTGGAAACGCTCCAGGCATAGCTCTACCACGTCAATGGCGCGAACCACACCTGCACAAAATCCTCTGGGTGAGCTGAGCAAGACTTCTATGATAGGCCTCTCTTTCGCTGTTCAGAGCGCCGGCTTTGCGTGAACTACCTGGTTCACAGGGTGGACGGCAAACTCCGTTGAAATGCTAGCATTGAGCTTGCCTCAGTGTCAAAAGTTTGCTGAGGCGCCGTGTCAAGACCCATTGCGCACCAGGGCTAGGATTAGGCTGCTTCACTGGACTGGCCTACAATGGTTTGGAATATGCCCAGGATACTTCGATTCCCCCGCGTTCCTAAGCCAGCAGTTATAGAGGTTTAGAGCATCCCGAACAATGTCGTAGATATCTCCTGACAGATGGCATGTCTCAGATTGACTAACATGACCGCAGTATCTCGACCAGAGGTTATCGTAAGCTACCCGTGAAGCTCTGACTTGGCTTTGTAGATAAGCATTCTCAGGAACCACATTCTTCTGGATCTCAATGAGATAGCCCTCCACATTGTCCTGATGCACCCAGCATCCATCATCCTCCCTGTTGGCATCTCCCCGCGGCCAGAAGTAGTAGATGCCATTCTCCACCTTGATCTCCTTAACCCTGTGAGCTGTGGATACGTCACCTGGCTCTTCTTCCCAACAGTTCGGACTAAAACTAATCGTGGCGCCTACTACGATATCCTCAGGATTGAACTTTTCAAGCCAAGTGCCCCTATCCATACAAGTAATAGCCGGATACATGCTTCCAGTACATAGAAATCCACCGGTAGCCACAGCTCCAGAGGACAATATCAGAGGTCTGCGCTGTTCCTGAAGCTCTTTAATTTCTACCTCCAGTGCATCTACCCTTTTTTGGCTAGCTTCCTCCTCGGCTCTAACCTGTGCTAGATCACCTCCCGCATTTACCAATGCCTGATAATCCGTCCTCAGCCCACTGTTGTCGTTGACTAAGTCGGCAATTCTTATGCTACGCTCAGCTACTTGTGCATTGAGAGTAATAATGTCGCTGACGAAGCCGTCAATTCTTGTATCACGCTCAGCCACTTCTGCATTGAGAGTACTAACTTCACCTTCAGCGGCAATTAGGCGGTTCTCCAAGTCGATAGTAAGAGCAAGGGCACTATCGTAGTTGGCCTGGGTACCGGACAGAGCAGCTTGCAATTCCTCATTGCTTTTGGCGTATGCAGCGTTAGCGTCTACGGCTTCATCAATAGTGTCCAGTAGTTCAGTGATGTAATCCCCCAGACTTTCTATGTCTGCTCTAGCATCGCGAGCTTCGGCGCTAACCGTATCTATCTTCTTGTTGGCTGCCAGCAACTTGGCATTGGCGTTATGCAGTTCCAGGAACAGAAAGCC
>DAOUKI010000118.1:0-16967 GCA_034421495.1 Dehalococcoidia bacterium
GGCGCCGCTGCCCTTTTCGCCCAGGGAGTCGGCATAGAGTTGGAAGAACCCTACTCCAGTCTCTCTTGCCAGGGCCTGAGGCAGCTTTTCGCTGACCGTCGTTTCGCTGAATACTGCCGGCGCGTTGTGCTCACGGATCACCTCGACCAGTCCCGCCAAATGCTCCGCAGAGGGCTCCACGTCAGGCGCCAAGGAGGGAATTAGCGCGCCAATGATCTCAAACCCGTAGATGTCCGCAAAGTAGGCGAAGGTGTCATGGGATGTAACCAGCAGCCTGCGCTCCTGCGGTATCGCACTGGTCTGCTCCTGGATCCAGATGTGAAGTTCGTCGAGTTGTTGCCCGTATTCTAAGGCGTTCTGAAGGTAGACACCCATGTTGTCAGGGTCCTGAGCCGAAAACAGGGCAGCTATTTCGTTGACTGCGATCTTCACCCGGTTCGGATCGAACCAGAAGTGGGGGTCCAGAGGGCCGTGGGCGTGGCCATGTTCGTCGTGACCTTCTTCACCCTCGGCGATATGTTCGATCTCCTCGATAGCTTTATCGGCGTCGATCAGCCCGTCTTCGAACTGGTGGACTAACTCGTGCACCGCCTCTTCTTGCTCACCGTGGTGGTCCATGCCTGCTAGAAGCTCTTCGATCTCCTCCAGCCCCTGCTCCGCAGTAATATGTCCGTCTTCCACTTCATGGATTATGTGGCGGAGTTCTTCTAGGAAGTGCCCGTCCATTTCTTCGTGGCCTTCGTCGTGCTCGTCGCTCGAGGCGCCGACTCCGACGAACGCCAAGTTCGCTGGCGCGCCGCCGAGCTCCCATTCCTCCTCGATCTCCATGTGTTCAAGATGGACGCCGAGGACATGACCGCTATACGGGTCGGAGAGGAACAGCCATTCGCCGACGACAATCATCGCGGGCGAAGGGCTTCCAAACTGCCTCTCGAACGGCTCAAGCACATGCACGGATTCGATCAGTTCGCCGTCGTGAGAGTCAAAGGCGCGCAGAACGCCGTCATCGGCAAGGATGTAGAAGGTCTCGCCGTCGTTTGAGAACACGAAGGCGGCGCTGGGATCAGGGAAAATCTCGCGTATCTCTCGGTTGACCGGGTCAACCAGCCAGATGCCGGCTTGGCCGCTGGCCCGTCGGTTCCCAATGCCGAAGAAGTTGTCGCTGTCGTGATGCCAGTAGTACGTGATGATTGCGGACATTCCCGGTTCACCCAGCTCCGCCGGATAGGGAATGATCTCATGTTCGAAATGTCCGTCATGCTCATGGATGTAGAGCACGCCTTCCTGGCAGCCGAAGAAGGCGCCGTGCTCGTTGTAGGCCTCGCCGTGCAGGTTTGTGCAGGAGTCGCTAGCTGCGTCATAGACGACCTCGCCGTCGAGATCGCTCACGACAGCGCCCAGCGGTAAGCAGTCCCACGTGCCTGGGATAAACACGGTGCAGAGCGGGTTGCTGACAGACATGACGACATGTTCATCGGTAATCGCGAACGCGGATCCGTGCTGGATTCCGGCGTCAAGCACAGTTGGCTCGTAGTTGCCGCCCGACCTCGTCAGGTCCTCCTCGTCGAACAGAAGCGCGTGGCCGTTGGTATCGGCGAAGATGGTGGTCCAGCCGTTGCTGTTGACGGAGTGGACCGGCCATTCTTCGACGATCTCAAGCGGGTGTCGTGAGACCGGATCCTTGACTAGGTCAAAGTGGTCGCCGTGCTCCTCAAGGTAGACGCCGCCGTCGAAGATGTGAATGCGATCGTCGCCGTCTTCGGGTCCTCTAGCGAGGACGAAGCCGTAACGGTGAGTGAGGCTGGGGTAGACTCTCGCGTTGGGCCCGGCAACATCGAAGATTCCGCTGTCGACGTCATCGGTCGATAGATCGATGACGGAGAGATGCGCTTCTGCTCCGTCCGCAACGAGCAAGCGCCCTATTAGCTCACCGTGCTCATCCTCATGCTCGTCCTCGTGCTCATCGTGGCCGTGGCCGCCCATCTCCATGAACTCCAGGGGACCGACACCGTCGCCAAGCGCAATTACCTTGGACTCATCCGCGCTGGCGTTGTGCAGCAGCTCCTCCAGCCAATCGACCTCAAGGCCAAGACCGACAGTCAACACGAGGTCTGCATCCGCCACCCTGGCAATGTCGCGAGCTCCTGGCACGAAATTGTGCGGATCGCTGCCCGGCGGCACCAGTCCGAAGACCTCAACCCTGTCTCCGCCTATCACCTCGGCCCAGTCGGCTACAATGTTGGAGGTTGCCACCACTTGGAGAGGCGGCCTTGAGGGCGTAGCGGTTGGCTGCGGACTTGGAGCCGCAACGGTAGGCGTAGCAGTCGGCTGCGGACTTGGAGCTGCAACGGTAGGCGTAGCGGTTGGTTGGGGTACTCTGGTTGGCGTGTCCTGCTCACTTGAACAGGCAAGCAGGAAAGCCAGACTGAATACGATAAGCCCCATGGCTAAAACCCGGGCTGGACGCTGTAAGTAATCTTTGAGACTTTGTATCATATACATGTTCAAGTTTTCTCCTCCCTAATCAATCGTCATTGAAATTTTTCTTGAGTGAGTTCTTACCGCTGCCTATTGTGTGTTGCTACCATTTATTCACTTGGTAGTCCCCAACACTGGTGTCTCAGCCGGTTGGAACAAACCCCCATTTTGCCCCCATTGGCGGGGCAAAAGTCGCAGGCCACGTACAATTCGATCCGGTGGTCGACGACCCGTCCTGGAACGTCGGCGCCAATGGACCAGAGCAACTGCTCGATTGCGGCTGCCCTAAACTCCTTCACCGCGCCGCATTTGACGCACACATAGTGGTGATGATGATGACCGGCCCTGGAGACGCTGTAGACGTGCGATCCATCCATCATGGCAAGCTTGCAGACCGCTCCCTCTTCAAGAAGGAGTTTGACGGTGCGATAGATCGTTGCCCTGCCCACGGAGGGCAGCTCTTCACTGAGCGACTCGATTGTGAAGCCCCCTTGCTTCTGCTCCAAGAGATTGGCTATCGCTTTCCTGGGGAAAGTGGCTCTGACGCCCCGGTCCTTCAGTACAGCCATCAAGTTTGGATGCAATGTTTGAAACGCCATAATGATATGTTGTCTCACCTATGGTTCGTGACTCTTAGAACTAATCTCCCTTGAAAGTGAGACAACATATCAAATAGGAATCCTCTTGTCAACGCCAATCCCCCCAACGGCCGGAAACAGGCTATACTACGGCCTGTCATGGGAAAGATAGTGGCCATAGGCGGGGGAGACATGCGCACCCTGCAAACGCTCGATATCGACAGGGAGATTGTCTCGCTGAGCGGCAAGGAGCGGCCCAAGGCGCTGTTCATCCCCACCGCAAGCAGCGATTCGGTGGAGTACTGGGAGGCGTTCCATAGGGCCTACGGCGGCCAGCTGGGCTGCGATACGGACGTGCTCTACATGCTCGGTAAGCGTCCGCCAAGTGAGCGGCTAGAGGAGGCAATCCTGGGCGCAGACCTCATCTACGTGGGCGGCGGCAACACCCTGAAGATGATGCGTCGCTGGCGATTGCTGGGCGTGGACAAGCTGCTGGAAACGGCGTACGCCAGGGGAACGGTGCTGGCCGGGCTGAGCGCGGGCTGCATCTGCTGGTTCAGCTACGGGCACAGCGACTCCATGTCTTTCTACACCGACACGGACGACTGGAGCTACATACGGGTCAAGGGCATGGGGTTCATAGACGCCTTCGGCTGCCCGCACTACAACGGCGAGACGCGGGAGCAGGACTTTCAGGCAATGATGCGCCGTCGTTCCGGCGTCGGCATAGGCATAGAGGACTGCTGCGCCCTGGAGGTGGTCGACGGTTCCTACAGGATCATCACCTCCAGCAAGGACGCAGCCGCATATCGAATGGAAAGTAGCAGAGGTAGCCTGCTGGTGGACCAGATTCCACAGAGCAAAGCGTTCGCGCCGCTGGCGGATTTGCTGCACTAGGGAGGGTTGGTCTATGGAAGAGTTCGTTGCCTACTTCAATGGAGAGTGGATACCGAGAAGCGAGTGTAAGGTGCACATCTCGGACAGGGGGTTCGCTCTGGGAGACGCGGTCTACGAGGCGGAGCGCACGTTCAACGGCCGCGTCTTCGACCTGGAAGGCCACGTGGACCGGCTCTACCGCTCCCTCCGGTACGTGCGCATGGATCCTGGGGTGAGCTGGGAGCAGATGAGGCGCATATGCCTGGAATCGGTGGAGCGCAACCGTCACATGTGGCGTGAGGGCAACGACTTCGCTCTCAGGCAGTACGTGACCCGGGGGTCGGGCGCTTCGGTGAGCGACGATGTGCCGCCGGTGCTCTACTCCGGCGTCGACTACGTGGCCTTCAGTCGGTTCGCCGGCATGTACGACACCGGCGGACACGTGGTCTTTACCCGCTCTCGTTCCTACAGTCCCAACTCACTGGACCCCAAGATCAAGCACCTCAGCCGGATGAACTTTGCCCTCGCCGAGCTTGAGGCGGCGGACGTCGACCCTGAGTCGTGGCCGGTGCTGCTCGACCAGGACGGCAATATATCGGAAGGGGTCACCTTCAACTTCTGGATAGTCAGCGACGGCGTGATCAAGACGGCCCGCGACAGGAACATCCTGGAGGGCGTGACGCGCAAGACGGTCATTGACCTGGCCGGAAAGCTGGGCATTCCCGTGGTCGAGGAGGATATCCAGCTCTACGACGCCTATACCGCCGACGAAGCCTTCATCACGGCGACCAGCTTTTCCGTGCTGCCCATCTCCATGATGGACAGCCGCCCCCTGGACGGCGACGTTCCGGGTCCGGTGGTTAAACAGCTCATCGCGGCGTGGAGCGAGATGGTGGGCGTGGACATCGCGGACCAGGCGAGGCGGAACGGGTAACGGTCAGGCGAAAAGAATCCGGCTGTGTTGAGCGCTCCTGCGGAAAGGCGTATCATCCCGAAACATGGACTCTTTGCATAACTCTCGCCATACTCGTACTCACTTGCTCCTTTCGTCATTGCGAGGAACGAAGCAATCTGGTGGAGGGGGGTCATTCTGAGCGCAGCGAAGAATCCAAAGCCTCCGTCCGCAAACCTACGATATGTGCGTCATACCCGCGAAGGCTTGTCCTCGTGCCCCGACACGGGGGCGGGTATCCGGATTCCACCCAATCAGGGAGACTCCAAATACGCAGGCCAGGAGCGCATGATTGCGTACTACTACTAGGCTAAAGAGTCGCGTATCAGGCATGTACTTCGGCTGGTGGATGGTGGTCATAGGCGCCATCATCAGCGGCATAGGCTCCGTACAGTCGGCGACTCAGGCCGTGTTCTTTCTTCCTCTGGAGCGCGAGCTAGGGCTGACCCGCCAGCAGCTTTCCCTCGTTTTCTCACTGACGCGCCTGGAAGGGAGCATAGAGTCGCCGGTGGTCGGCTGGATGATCGACAAGTTCGGCCCGCGCCTGCCCATCGTCACCGGCGCGGTGCTGGGCGGAGTAGGCTTTCTCATTCTTCCCGTGGCCAGCACCTTCTGGCCCTTCTTCATCATCTACATGGGCATGATATCCATAGGGTTCCAGATGGGGTTCATCAGTTCCATGCACGCCGTGGCCAACCTCTGGTTCATACGCTACCGCACCCGCGCCATGAGCTTCTTTTCCTCGTCGCTGCGGCTGGGCAACGCCTTGTTCGCGCCGGTGCTGGGCATCATAGTGGCGGGGTACAGCTGGCGGTACGGATCAGTGTTCTCTGCTGTGGTGGTGCTGGCTATCGCGTTGCCGCTGGCCGTGCTCATACGACGCTCCCCAGAATCGATGGGTCTATTGCCCGACGGCGACAAGCCGGGGGAGACCGGCGAAAAGCCAAAAGAGGCGGCTCCGGCAAAGCCGCCCGCAGTACAGCAAACCACAGTAGATTTTACCCTCAAGGAGTCGCTGAAGACCACGTCGTACTGGCTCATCATACTCAGCACCTCGGTGCGCTACATCATCATCGGCGGCGTCCATCTGCACTGGGTGCCCATGTTCGTGTGGAAGGGGTACAGCGAGGTGACGGGGGCGGCGTTCATTGGATTCCAAGCGCTGGCGGCCTGGCCGCTCATTCTGCTCAACGGCGTACTGGGCGACCGTTTCAGCAAGAGGCTCGTCTTGATGTCGGGGCACACTTCGCTGCTGATAGCCATGTTCGTCTTCGTGAACTCGGAGAGTCTGTGGTCGTTGTACCTGTTCTCCGTGCTCTTCTCTTACGGAGAAGGGGTCTCGCCGACAAACTACTCCATAATCGGCGAGTATTTCGGGCGGCGCGTGTTCGCCACGTTGAGGGGATTCCTCACCACGTTCACCACCGTGGCCATATTCAGCCCGGTCTACGCCGGATGGGTCTTCGACCGCTACCAGGACTATACGCTGGCGCTGTTTACATACGCTGGCATTGCCGTGTTTGGCATCATCATGCTGCTCCTCCTGAAACGACCCCGCAAGGCGGAGCCGAAGGGGTAGCCGGTACAACCGCTCTCTCCCCCACTCATGGTGAGCCCGCCACTTCCCGCTTCCCCATACCCGTCTCCGTCCCCTATCCTATCTACATGGTCACACACCCAGCCCTCACTCATTACGAGAACCGACCACTACGAAAGGATCAGATTTGTTTTCGCATATTTCGAGAGATTTCACCATTTTCCGTGCCTGTACTTGACATAACGTCTGAAACAATTCCACCGGGACGGTTGGAATTGCCTGCCGTGGCTCCGCGCCCACCGCGAACCCTGATTCCCACACCCCCGTCCTTGTCTACCACCGTTTTCCTCTGTAGGATTGTGCCGATTCAGGAGGTGTGCCCATGACCACTGCGCAAGGTGAGCTCAACTTGCAGCGTTCCCAGGCCATGTTGGAGGAAGCGTCGTCGTTCAGCCCGCGCGGCGTGCCCAACTGCAAGTGGTGGACGCCGGACACCTTCTACGTGAAGAGCGCCAAGGGCTCCCGCATCTACGACGTGGACGGCAACGAGTACCTGGACTACTGGTGCGGCGCGGGCCCCCACATCCTGGGGCACGCACCCTCGGAGGTCATAGAGGCGGTGACCGAGGCGATAAACGAGGGCAACGTCCAGTTTGCCATGCCAAACTTCCGCGACGTTGAGGTGGCGCGCAAGCTTACCGAGTTCATCCCCTGCGCCGAGAAGGTGGCTCTCTGCGTCAGCGGCACCGACGGTCTGCTCTATGCCATCAGGCTGGCTCGCGCCTATACGGGCAAGACCAAGATAGTGAAGTTCGACGGCGGGTACCAGGGCTGGGCCGACCCCCTGGCGGTGAACAGCGCCCCCGACTCCTATGACACCGGCGAGACGAAGTACGCCACCGATTCCGCGGGGGTTCCGCCCAACAACTACTCGAACACCGTGATCCTCCCCTACAACGACCTGGAGACGGCATCGACCCGCCTTCACCACGAGCACGACCAGATAGCGGCGGTGCTGGTGGAGACGATGATCCACAGCAGCAACCTGATAGCCAGGCCGGACTTCCTGGAGGGTTTGCGCCGCATCTGCGACGAGCTGAACATAGTGCTCATCTTCGACGAAATAGTGACGGGGTTCCGCCATGGCCTGGGCGGCGGTCAGGCCATCTACGGCGTTACGCCGGACTTGGGGGTCTTTGGCAAGGCCATGGCAAGCGGCTACGTAATTGCGGCCATCTGCGGAAAGAACGAAGTGATGTCGCTGGCGCAGCCGGAGGGAACGGTGCGCATAGCGGGAACGTTCGGAGGGAACGCGCTGGGCGCGGCTGCGGCTCTGAAGACTCTGGAGATACTGGCCCGTCCCGGCTTATACGACCACCTGTACAGAATGGGCGACACCCTGCGCGCCGGGGTCAACGACGCCATAAAGGAGCGCGGCCTGAAGGCTCGCTGCGACGGGTTTGGTTCTGTGTGGTGCATGTACTTCAGCGACGTGCAGCCCCAGAGCCAGGAGGACGTGGTGCGCTACCGGCAGGCGGGCGGCGCTGCCATGGACCAGGCGTACCGTGCGCACATGATGAGGAGCGGCATATTCATAAGGCAGCAGCTGCTCAACCGCGCCTACATAAGCGCCGCCCACACCGACGAGGACATACGCCGCACCGTAAATGCCACGGTGGCTTTCCTGGATGAACACGCCGCTGAGCTGACTTAAGGGCAAGGCGCGTTGCATGAGCAATAGGAGGGAAGAGATGAAACTGCTTGAGGGAGTCGAGTTCAAGCTGGGCACAGAGATGCACACCTTCACCGCAATCGGCAGGTGCCCGCGTACCGGCCGGCTGGGTGTGGCGGTGACCACCAGCGAGATAGGCACGGGCGGACGCGCTCCGCACGTCAAGGCCAACGTCGGGGCCGTGGGCACGCAGGCCTATACCGACCCGCGGCTGGGCATCCTGGCGCTGCAGTTGCTGGAACTGGGCTACCCGGCGGGTCGCGTCCTCTCCGAGCTGGCAGCCAGCGACCCGCACATCGAGTGGCGGCAGTTAGGCATCGTGGACCGCTGGGGGCACACCGCGGTGCGCACCGGCGCCAGCAACAGCGAGTGGGCCGGACACAAGACCGGCGAAGGCTGGATCACCATGGGCAACTACCTGGTGGGGGCGCAGGTGGTCGATTCCATGGCCAAGGCTATGGAGGACTCCGTGGAGGAGGACATAGAGCTGCGGCTGATGAGGGCGATAGACGCCGGCACCCAGGCGGGCGGCCAGCCCAACGGTCAGCGAGCCTCCGCCGTCATCGTACACGAGAATGAGGGCTTCTCCATAGTCAACCTGCGCGTAGACGACCACGACGAGCCTATGAAGGAGCTCTGGCGGCTGTTCAACAAGATGCATCCGCTGGTCCCGTACTATCGTGAGCGCCCGGACAACCCCGCTATTGGCCGGGTGTCGGAATGGGCCGCGAAGCGGGGGATTCAGTCGTAATCTCGGCCTGCCTGCCGGGGTTGGGCTGAACAGAAAAGGGGAGCAGAGCATGTTTACATTAGGCCCGGAAATGCACACATTCACCGCCATTGGTCGATGCCCACGCACGGGACGGTTGGGCATATCCATATCCACCAGCGAAATGGCGGTCACGGGCCGCTGCGTCTACATCAAGGCCAATATAGGCGCCGTGGCCACCCAGTCCCGCACCGACCCGCGGCTGGGCCTGCTCGCCATAGAGCTGTTGCAGGCGGGATACCCGGCGAGGCGCGTGCTTGCCCAGCTTGAAGAGAGCGATCCTTACATAGAGTACCGCCAGCTTGGCATTGTCGACCGCTATGGGCATACCGCGGTGCGCACCGGCATCGACAACGGAGACTGGAAGGGTCACGCAACGGGAGAGCAGTGGATAGTGATGGGAAACGGGCTGGTAGGCCAGGGCGTGGTCGATGCGATGGCCGGAGCCATGGAAGGCTCGGAGGCGGAAGACCTGGAAGTGCGGCTGATGAACTCGATAGACGCGGGGACCAGGGCGGGCGGCCAGCCCAACGGGCAGCGCTCCGCCGGTATCCTGCTCTATGAGCCGGAGGGGTTCTCCATCATCAACCTGCGCGTCGATAATTCGGCCACTCCCATGGACGACCTGCTGGATCTATTCGGCAAGTTCTACCCGCTGCGTGACTACTACAAGCAGAGGCCGGACAACCCCGCTATAGGCGGCATGGACGACTGGGCCAAGGCCCACGGCGTGAAGCTTTAGCAGCGTCCCCACCGATTCCAAGAGAAGGGAGTCAGCATGTCCAGCTACGTTCAAACAGTCCTCGGCCCGGTTGTCCCCGACCAGCTAGGCGTCACCATGATGCACGAGCACCTGCTGGCCGATGCCACGGTACTCTACGAGGAACCGGCCACAGCCAGCGATAAGTTCATGTCGCGTCAGCCCATCACGATAGAGACGGTGAACTGGCTGAGGTACCACTACACCAACCACAGGGACAACCTGCAGCAGGGCGACGTTGACATAGCCATAGACGAAGCGATGATGTTCAAGCGGGAGGGCGGAGGCGCCATTGTGGACTGCTCCGTTACCGGCATGTCTCCCGATCCTGAGGGACTGGCGAGGATATCCATGGCCACGGGGCTTCATGTCGTCGCGGCCACCGGTTTCTACATCCAGCCATCTCATCCAACCTCGGTCTCCACCATGTCGGAGGAAGAGCTGGCGGCGCAGATGGTCGAAGAGGTAACCCGGGGAATAAAGGGCACGTCCGTCAAAGCGGGGATCATCGGTGAAATAGGATGCTCCTGGCCGTTGCATACCGATGAGCGCAAAGTGGTCGCCGCATCCGCAAGAGCCAGCCGGCAGACGGGGGTGGCGATTTCCATCCATCCCGGCCGCGACGAAGCGGCGCCTATGGAGATAATGGATGTCTTGAAGGGAGCTGGCGCCAGCGTCGACCGCATCATCATGGGTCACTTGGAGCGCACTATCTTCGACCGCGCCAGGCTTAAGGAGCTGGCTGAGACCGGTTGCTACCTGGAATACGACCTCTTTGGGCAGGACCTCTCCTACTACCCTATAGCGCCTCACATAACCCGGCCCAGCGACGCTCAGCGCATCGAGACCATAGAGTGGCTCATCTCAGAAGGCCACGTTTACCAGATAGTCGTTGCCCACGACGCCGGCGCAAAAGCCAACCTGACGAGATGGGGCGGCCACGGCTACGGGCACATATTGAGGGTTGTCGCGCCCTGGATGCGGCGGCGAGGGATGGAGGATTGGCAGATAGAGGCGATTCTGGTACATAATCCCCAGCGGGCTCTCAGTATAACGGCGGGCCGGTAAAAGGAGGCGCCAATGACTACATCCGGTTATATACAGACCGTTCTCGGCGCTATCGACCCTGATGAAATGGGCGTAACCATGCCCCACGAGCACCTGCTGGTCGACGTGAGTCCCTTGTACGTCGAACCGACCACTGCAAGCGACAAGTTCATGTCCAGGCAGCCCATCACCATCGAGAACCTGTGGTGGATGAGGTACCACTACAACAACCACTTGGACAACCTTCGTCTTGACGACGAGCAGACCGCGATAGAAGAGGCGCTGCTCTACAAGCAGGAAGGCGGCCAGACCATAGTAGACGCCACAACCATCGGTGAGGCTCCGGACCCCCTGGGGCTGGCCCGAATCTCCAGGGTCACCGGTATTCACGTCGTGGCTGCCACCGGATACTACGTGGCCTCGTCGCACCCGCCGGAAGTGGCGGCCATGAGTGAAGACGATATCGCGGAGAAGATGATCGACGACATAACCAGCGGCATAGACGATACCGGGATAAGAGCGGGCATCATGGGCGAGCTGGGCTGCTCCTGGCCGCTCCATGCCGATGAACGGAAGGTGCTTGTTGCCGCCGGTATGACCCAGCGGGAGACAGGCGCGGCCATATCAATCCACCCCGGTCGGGATGAAGCGGCGCCCATGGAGATAATAGACATCCTCACCGAGGCAGGAGCTGCGCCGGAGAAGATCATCATGGGCCACATTGAGCGCACCGTGTTCAATTTGGAGACATTGAAGGAGATCGCTGATACCGGCAGTCTCATCGAATGGGACCTCTTTGGACAGGACCTCTCCTACTACTCCATGGCGCCGCACATTGCCCGGCCTACGGATGCTCAGCGGCTGGATCAGATTACCTGGCTCATAGAGCAGGGCCACGCCGACAAAGTGCTCGTCTCGCACGATATAGGAGGCAAGACGCACCTGGTCAAATACGGCGGTCATGGCTACGGCCACATCATGCGTGTCGTTGTCCCCTGGATGCGGAGTCGCGGCTTCAAAGAGGAGGACATCGGGGCAATGCTGGTGGACAATCCCAAGAGGGCGCTCACCATCGAGTGAAGAAAGGCATACCGTGGGTACAGAGGACATAAAGGCGCTGGCATTCGACGTATTCGGGACGGTCGTGGACTGGCGCACTCCCGTGAACCGCGAGGCGCGAGCCTTGGGCGAAGCCAAGGGTCTGCAGGGCGTGGACTGGGGCGGATTCGCCGATGAGTGGAGAAACGGCTACCGCCCTGCCATGGAACGCGTCAATAACGGCGAGCGTCCCTGGACGACACTCGACGTACTGAACCGCGAGATCCTGGACGAGATTGCCTTACCGGGCTTGAGCGATGCGGAGAAGGATGATCTGAACGGGGTCTGGCAACGGTTGGACCCCTGGCCGGACTCCGTATCGGGACTGGCCCGCATCAGGGAGAGGTTCCTGGTCGCCGCTCTGTCAAACGGCAGCATGGCCATGCTTGCCAACCTGTCCAAGCATGCTGGTCTGTCTTGGGACTGCGTGCTGTCGGTGGAGCTGTTCAGACGCTACAAACCCGCCCCGGAGGTGTACAGGGGAGCGGCCTCTCTTCTGGCGCTTCCCACGGAGAACGTGATGATGGTGGCCGCCCACAAATACGACCTGGAGGCGGCCAAGAACGAGGGCATGCAGACCGCGCTGGTGAGCCGGCCTGATGAGTTCGGGCCGCATGGTCAAGTGGACGTCAGCCCGGAAGAGTGGATTGACCTCTACGCGGACGATTTCCATGATCTAGCCGGCAAGCTAGGCGCGTAGCAGCAGCCCGACCCAATATCGTCTGTTGCCAATGTTGCAGGTAGGCATTACGCTTCCCGTGTCACTACCGGCCAAGGAGGAGCTATGTCATCGTCCATCATAAGAGGCAAATATCTGGTCGCCAGGGTCCTAGACGATGGCGCCAGCGAAATCATCCCTGACGGCGCGCTCTACCAGGAGGACGGCGAGATCAAAGACGTGGGCCCGTACTCTGAAGTCAAGTCCCGTCATCATCCCGATGAAGAGATAGGCTCGGATAGGCACATCGTCATTCCGGGGTTGATCAACGCGCACCATCACATTGGCCTCACGCCGTTCCAGCTTGGCATACCCGACCTGGCCCTAGAGCCGTGGATCACGGCTCGCTTCGCGATAAGGAACATAGACCCCTACCTGGACACGCTCTACTGCGCTATTCAGATGATAGAGTCGGGCATCACCACCGTGATGCACAATCACAGTATCAACGCCAACCCTACGCCGGGAATATCCGGCCCGGTGGACCTGGGACGGCAAGTGCTGAGGGCTTACGAAGAGTCCGGCATGCGCGCCGCGTTCTCCTTCATGTTCCGCGATCAAAACAACTTGGTCTACCAGGACGATGCAGAATTCATCGCCTCTCTGCCCGCGGAGTTGGGTTCCAGAGTGAGGGGCCATGTGCAGGGCAGAGCGCTATCGTCGGAGGAGTACTTTGCCACATTTGCCGAGCTGCACGACTCTTTCTCAGAGAACGGGAGAATCAACGTCTTCCTTGCTCCGGGCAACGTGCAGTGGTGCAGCGACGTCTTCTTTCAGACGGCAAAGGAGTACGCCACTCGCTACGGAACGGGCATGCACGTACACCTCCAGGAGAGCGTATACCAGAAGATGTACGGCCTGCGCACCTGGAACAAGACGCCTCTTGCCCATCTGAACGACCTGGGCTTCCTTGGCCCGGAGCTTTCCTGCGCTCACGGAGTATGGCTTACGGAGCGGGACATAGACCTTCTTTCGGAGTCCGGCACCATCATCTGCCACAACGCCAGCTCCAATCTGCGCCTCAAAAGCGGCGTGGCGCCCCTCAACCGGCTCTGGGATGGAGGCGTCACCGTGGCCGTGGGAATCGATGAAGCGGGCATCAATGACGACAACGACATGCTGCAGGAGATGAGGCTGGTGCAGAAGGTGCACCGCCTGCCCGGCGTGGACACACCCAGTCCCACCGCTCACCAGATACTGCACATGGCTACGGTCAACGGAGCCAAGGCCACACTGTTCGACAGCCAGGTGGGCACTTTGCAGCCCGGCAAACGCGCCGACGCCGTCCTGGTAGACCTGACCGGCATCACCGAGCCGTATCTGCACCCGGATACCGATATGGTGGATGCGCTGGTCTACAGGGGACGCGCCTCGGACGTAAAGACGGTGATTGTCGACGGCGAAGTGCTCATGCGAGACGGAAGGATTACGAAAGTGGACAAGGATGCGCTCTGGGCCGAGCTCAAGGAGCACATGAACCGTCCCCTGGCACAGAATGAAATAGACCGGGCCAACCTGGGCAGGGACCTGCTGCCCTACGTCAACGGGTTCTACAAAGAGTGGGGACTGCCGGGAGGGCGACCCCACTATCTCTACAACGAGGTGGAGTGAATCCGGAGGTCAGCTAAGTCTCCGCTTCCTCAATATTGACGTTGACGTGGCGATCCGCCGGGATATTCTCCAGCGACTGCACCACTCCACCCGCGCATTCGACACGCAGTTCATCGATCTCGCTGGATGCGCCCAGTCCAAAGTGCGCGATTCTTCCCGGTTCCTGCGCTACGAAGTTGGTGGAGGCGTGCAGTTCCCGCATTTGGGTAACCTGCCCCGCAGTGACGAACACCTTGCAGCCGAGACCGTCGCGATGCAAGGGTGGCTCGGCATCTATGGTGACTTTGAGCCAGTGGTTGGGTAGGGGCGTATCGTTGCGGAGGAGTATGGGGCTGCCGGGAGTGCGGACGGCTGCGCCGTCTTGAATGGCGAACTCCTGGTTGTTGGTGATGAAGATGTCCAAATCGCCGTCGTTGTCAAAGTCGAATAGTATGACGCCGCGTCCCTGTCTAAGGTCGTCTGCGCCAACCTGTGAAGCGACGTCGGCGAAGCTGGAATTGCCCAGGTTTTCGAACAGGCGGGCGGGCTTGTTGTTCCACTTGCGGATAGTGTCAAGCTTTTCAGCGTTAACCCAGCCCGTAACGTGATATATGTCCAGGTCGCCGTCGTTGTCCAAGTCACCGAAGCTGGAACCCCACCCCCAGTTGCCATCGCGGACGCCGGCTATGTCCGTTACGTCTTCAAAGGAGGCGTCGCCTCTATTGCGGAACAGGCGATTGCCTGAGCCGCCCCAGGGGCCTTCCTTGACCTCGCTTAGGTCGTAGATGCTGGAAATGAACCAGTCCAGGTCGCCGTCGTTGTCAAAGTCGCCGATGGCGGAGCCCATACCGTTCTCGTCGGTTCCCACGTTGCCGATCTCAGTGGCATCATCGAATTTGCCCTTGCCGTTGTTCAAGTAGAGCTTGGACCTGCCGTAGTCGGAAACGACGGCCAGGTCGGCGTAGAAGTCGCCGTTGAGGTCTGCGAACCGGGGAGCGAATACGAAGTTCTCACGGGACACCACTGAGTTGCTGCGGAACTGGTATCCTTCCAGGTAGCCGTCTCCACGATTGAGGTACATCCACAGAGACCAGTAGGGATACTGGGGGTCGGCATCTATGAACCCGTCTTCAATGGCGTCCTGTATAGGCCCCTGTATGGGATTCCACTCGCCAAGGACCAGCTCAAGTAGACCGTCGTTGTTGATATCACCCCAGCTTGGGCTGGTAGCGAATGCGGCCGGTTGCATAAGGGGCGTGTCGCTGCGGCTGAAATGGCCGTCGCCTTCGTTTATTAGAAGGACGTGCGGAGGAAAATCGTTGGCCACGAATATGTCTATATCGCCGTCGTTGTCGTAATCAGCCGCGGCGGCGGCCATACCGCTTTCCGTGGCTATCGCGGCGCCTCTACCAGCCGCTTCATCCTTGAATGTACCGTCCTTCTGGTTAACGTAGAGCAAGGCCGGGGGAGCGTTGCCGGCAAGTACGAAGAGATCAACCCAGCCGTCGCCGTTGAAGTCCTCGGCCACTGCTCCGCCAGCCATCCAGCCGTTATCTACGTTGTCGTATTTCTCATCCAGGGGTACGTGTTTGTAGTCGATGCCTGACTGGATAGTGATATCGGTGAAGCGCATTGGGCTGTCGGTCCGAGTGATTGTGGGCGCGGTAAGACTTTCCCCGTGAGAGGCGGCTTCGATTCTCAGACCGGAGTCGTTGCTGGGAAGCGCCAGGCTGAAACCTAGGATAGCGACGCCGCCAATTATCCCTACGGTCCAGGTGGCTGCGGCGAAGGTGACCACTGCCCTCTTGGGCATGGATTTGGCCAGCCCCCAGAACGTTATCGGCCCTCCGGCGGCGGCGGCGAACAGCAGGGTGGCGGCGGGAGCTGGACCCATGCCCAGCAGCAAGAGGAGCGCTACAAGGGGAATCTCGAACAGCAAGGGGACGTTGATCAGCAGTCCGAAAGTGGCGGCTATGGCGACGCCCATCACGTTGTTGCCCAGGTACTTTTCTACGACATCCGGGCTTGTCCACTGTATTACAAGCCCGCTGGCGAACCCGGCCAGTACCATGATGGGGCCAAGCCGGACCACGAAACGCATGGTTGCTCTGCCCCAGTCTGTGAAGGCCTCACGCATTGTCGGGCCCCAGCGGGCTGACTCCGCAATCTCTGAGGACCAGTCTGGCCCCTGTTCAGGAAAAGCCCTGTTCCGGCTTTTAGTTAGGACCATGACCACTAACGGGCCAATGAGGAGAGCCGCGGCAACACCCATGACCAACCGGCTCACGCCAAGCAACGGCGTGAAGACCATGGCCACCATTACCAGTGAAGGGATGTTCAGCGTAGCGGACCCCTGCACCATGCTGATTGCGCCTTCTATTCCTACACCCGTTCTGCGGAACGTGGAGGATATGGGAACTATACATGCGGAGCACAGGTTCATCACCGGACCTATGGCAAGCCCCTTTAGGGTGCGTTTGAACGAACCTTGCCCCGTAGACGTTCCCATGCCGCCTTTGGGGAAGAGAAAAGCCTCCGTTAAGCCTGCTACCACAAAGGCAAATACCATACCCACGGAGACGAGCCGCAGATAGGTCAGGGAGAACTCCCACCACCGGGAGAAGAAGGTTGAATCAGGGTCACGGTCTATGCAGAAGCTCTGGAAGCATTCCAGCGTTGAACCGGTAACGGCCTCCAGGTCGCCCTGTACGGTGTCCAGCTTGGGGAAACGGTTGAATATGAGGAACAGAGCCAGAATGACCGCCGCCAGCAGCAGTCCCACAAGCCGTTTCTTTGCCAGCGCAGTATCCAGCATAATCGTCGTTTCCTACG
>DAOUKI010000119.1:0-45999 GCA_034421495.1 Dehalococcoidia bacterium
CGGCCTACTACAACCGCGACCTGTCCCGCGACATCGCCAAAATCCTTCCCTACGGGCTGCTGGGCATCTTCCTGGTGAACTTCGCCGAGTTCGACTTCCAGAAGTCCATCGACGTGCTGGACGGTTTCGGCGCCGAGCAAGAGATGGCCTTCTGGTACTGGGTGTACATCTCCGGCCAGGAGCTGGTGTTGCGGGTTACCCAGCCGGTGGTCAGCAACGCGTACGGCTTCGTGAAGTCGAAGTTCCAGCGCCCGACGAGGTAGCCGGGATTCCCGGTGGTGCGTCGGCCAGACGACTCCTCGGCTTGCGCACCTCCGCCCTGTTGAGCCATACTACTCGTGACCGAGGGCCTGCTAGGCTGCCAGCTTCCCCAACCACATCTCGAAGACGGTGCCATCTACCGTCCCCTCAGGCCCACCACTATACAACTCCTCCCTGTCCCCAGTGGTCCATAATGTCCCCAGTCTATGCCTGAGAGATGCCTTCGATGCTTGTTCGGTTCCGATTCATCGGACGTCATCTGGGATATCGTAGTCTCTGAAGCCGGTGCTGAATTGAGTGAGTCATTGGAAACTCGCTGATGCTTGGTCAGCTTCTGCAAGTGTTCAGTGAGAATGATATACTCGTGCCAAATCCACGCCTTCCCACAAACCCAATTCACGACTGCCGGAAAAGGGTGTGAATAGGATAGCGGCATGCGCAGGTTGACCAAGAACCTAGCGGAACTGATGTCTGGCAACCCGTCGCGGCAAGCCGGTCTGGTTCTTATGCTCACTGTGGCGTTGGCGGGGTTCTTTCTTCTCATAGAATTCCTGGCGTCCCTGCTCTCCTCCGGCCCTCAAGATATCTTGGCGGTGGCGCCAGGGCAGGAGGCCACATTCGGGCTGCCCAACAGTGTTGGGTTACTTGAGGCCGGAGTTCTTGTCCTATCTCTCGCAGTAGCCCTTGCTGTCCTCATAGCCTCAGTACGGTGGCCACTGGCAAGGGCATCGTTCAGGCCATATTTGTCTCTCATATTGGCTATTCTGTTCGCAATCACCCTAGTCGGCGTCGGTGTGTACCTCGCCTTCTCGGATATGCTTGGGCAGGGGCTAGATTACAGCGAACATACAGTCGATCGATCTATCCTGAAACCGGCAGGCTTGGCAGTGCTTGCCCTCATTTCTCTAACCCTGATCGTTGCCGGGTTCATCAACCGGTACGCTCTGGCGCTGCTCGTTGTGGCCTGGGTGTCCGCTGCCGCAATATTCGGGTTCCTGGATATACGATCCTTGCATGGTTTGCATCTGTTCGAGCGTCCGGACAGGCTGGAGACGCCTAGTACCTACACCGAGATCGTCAAAGATTTTCAACGCCCGGATGCCTTGCCGGTTGAAGCGGGCACCTTGCCGGTCGAAATCGAGGTCCCGCATCAGCAGGACGCTCCTACATTCGTCATCTCTGTCACGGCTGAGCAGTCCGAGGTGCCGATTCCGGAGCCTGTGTTCTGGGTCTCGGGAGCGGACCACACTACCTACCTCCGAACTGCCACCGGTGACGTGTACGAGCAGGGCAGGTGGTGGCAAGTGGATCCGCTGCACCTTCTGGTAGAGGATGACGGTTCTATACCTGAGAATGTTGTTGCCGCTATAGAAGAGGCGAGAGCTGAGCCGGCAGGATCTTTGCCGCCGGAGCGCTTGGACGCTTCGCTCCTTGCTTGGTCCACAGTGGAGCCAGTCGAGTCCGTGTGGGATTTGATAGCCATTACAGCCTTCTACGAGGGGACCGCGTTTAGCGATGGTGTCGTGCCCAACGTCAATCACCTGGTGGGCGTGAACACTCCGGCAGCGTACTATCCGTTCAGCGCCACCTTGCGTCTGGAGGGGCCGGTCCACAGATATCAACTTGCGATGTCCATCCCCCATTTTGATCCCGACGACGTATTGGGTGCTGCACCGAGCAAGGATTTCTTGTACCTACATCTTCCAGAAGACCTGCCAGCGCGCGTGCTAGAGCTTGCTGAGCAATTCAAGGGTGATGAGTCCCCGTATGTTAGAGCTAACCAGATAAACCGTTACTTGCGGGAGAAATTCGCATTTTCCACCCTTGAGCCAGATGAGGAGTCTATTGAACGCCCTACGGGCCGCGACCCGGTTGATTGGTTTCTCTTTGAGCGCCCCGTTGGCGATAGCGCCAACTTCAGCAGCGCCTTTGTGATCCTGGCGCGTGCAGCCGGGATACCGGCAAGAGTGGTCTCCGGGTGGGCCATAAAGAGAGATGCGGGGCATCAAGTTGTTACCGCCGATCAGGCGCATCAGTGGGCAGAGATAGCCCTGGATGGCATTGGCTGGGTCACCTTTGATCCGACACGCCAGGACGCCTCTCCACTCAGAGGGGAGGATCAATCACTGCCGTCACTGCTAGAGGAGCTGACCGACAGCGAAGACCCGGGTATCCGTGAGGACGCCGCACACACCCTTGGCGACCTCGGTGAAGCTGAGGCTCTGCCCGCGTTGTTGGATGCCTTCCGCAACGATGGGTCAGCAGCCGTCCGGCTGGCCGCGGGGACGGCCATTCACAAGATAGGAATAGAGGACCTGATTCGTATTCTGCTGTACCACGAAGATCCGCCGGTGAGGGCAGCGGCGGCGGAAGCCCTGGGGGCCTTTCGCGTTTCCGAGGCCGTTGATGTGCTGCTTCAAGCGTTGTCGTCGGATGTGGACGCGCGGGTCAGGACGGCGTCGATCAGGGCATTGGAGGAGATAAGCGGTGAAGCAGCTGAGATAGGTGTGTTGCAGGCGGCGTTGGAGGATGAGGAGGTCAGTGTTAGGGAAACAGCGGTTCGTGCTCTGGGCAATATGAAGGCACAGTGGACGGCGGAGGAAATCGTGACCCTGCTCAGGGAGGATACCAACGCTGTGATACGCGAGGCTGCTGCCTGGACGCTGGGAGAGCTAAAGGAAGCCGTTGCCCTACAGCCCCTGATTGACGCTAGGGATGACCGGGTGGAGGCGGTCAGAGAGGCGGCAGCGGAAGCCTTGCGGAAATGGCTCATACCCGATTTGGCAGCCATTCTGCAGGAGGCCGATGACCCGGTGCAACGAGCGGCTGTCGCCAAGGTTCTTGGTGAGACTGGAGAGATAGCTGCGGTGCCGCCATTGAACTGGGGATTGAACGATCCTGTTGACGACGTAAGGAGTGCAGCGTCCGATGCACTGAATTCCATGGGGGAAATCACCATCTTAGAAAATGGAAGCGGGCTCTTGACCGCTGGCAGGGGCAGAGCATTCGTCTCCGGTACTACCACACAGGCGCGGCCTCAATCTCCCGTGACTCCCATCTTTGCCGTAGAGGGCGCCGCCCACACCAGATATCTCCGAACCGGCGTCGGCGACATCTACGACAACGGTCGGTGGCTTGCGGAAGAGCAAACCGGCTTCCCCTACGAGAGTACCTCCGACATTGTTTCCTCCACAGTTGAGGCAGTTGAAACTCATAGGGAAGAAATTACCGTCTCAGGCTTGGACAGCAGTCAGCTCATACCGGCGGGGATAGTACCCACGTCCAAGCTCTTGCAACGGGTTGGAGTCAGTGGGACGTTCTGGCAACCGAGCGCTACGTTTTCCCGTCATTCCTTTAGTAACAGATACACTTGGTATTCGATTGTAGATGAGTATTCCGAGGCCCGACTCAACGCTGCTGGGAAAGCAACCGGCTTGGCCAACGCCCCGTACATCTCGCTCCCGGAATGGGCACGTAGCGGCCGCATCTACGACCTAGCCATTGAGATCACCGCAGGGCATTCGACTCCTTACTCACAGGCTAAGGCAATTGAGCGATACCTGAGGACGGAATACGCTTACCGAGCCCCCGAAACGTCACGTGACGGGGCGCCACCAGCGGGGCAGGACCCGGTGGACTGGTTCCTATTTGACAAACGGGAGGGCACGTGCGGCAACTTCAGCAGCGCCTTCGTCTTCCTTGCCAGGGCCATAGGCCTACCGGCCAGAGTGGTTTCCGGCTGGGCAATAGGGATAACGCCCAGCCGGCAGACTGTCTCTTCTGACCAGGCACATCAGTGGGCCGAGGTAGCGTTCGAGGGACTGGGATGGATAGATTTCGATCCTACGCCTGGGGGGCCGCGGGCGCGCGCCGCTCTGGAGACTCTGTCCGGAGGGAACCCGGATGCGATAGAAGACGCTCTGGAAGCATTGGAGGAAGCCGGCGAAGAGGTGGTCAGACTAGAAAACGGCGGGGCAATACTGGAGAAGGGTGGCGAACGGTACTTTATCCCAGGCACCACTACCGCGCCGTCGTCTGGGATACCGGAAACCCCTCTATTTCAGATAACCGGCGCGGCCAATACCGGCTATCTTCGCACCTCGGTAGGTGATTTGTATCAGGGTGGAGGTTGGAGGCAGCTCGATCCGGTGAGCGTCGACGTAGTTCCTGACACCAGTATCTCAGGCGCCACTTGGACTCAATACAGACAACCTGACAGTGAATTTGGCCAGTTGCCTCCGCAAAGACGAAGTGATGTGTCCCTCTTTGGCTTCAGGACGGGTGGGCATGTCAGCCGGACGGACAACATCCAAATGACACCGATAGAATCAACAGGGAACCTGCCAATTGGCCGTGCCCCAATATCACCAGACCTGCAACGGACAGAGAGACAAGGCGTCTACTATCCCTTTAGCTCAACGTTTCGTTTGCACGAAGAAGTGTCCACCTTTTCCTGGACATCCAGCATTGTGTCCTATCGGGCTCAAGATCTCGAGCAGGCCAATGTTGCGGATGACCCCACGTACCTTCAGCTTCTGCCAGACATGCCGCCACGCATCAAGGAACTGGCCGAGCAGATCACCTCCGGCTATACCTCGCCGTATGCCAAGGCCAAGGCGCTGGAAGCGTACTTAAAGACCGAGTATACCTACAGGCTTGCCGATAGTCTCGACGATTTTCCTCCACCGGGCCGCGACCCAGTCGACTGGTTCCTGTTTGACCATCGTGAGGGCACGTGCGGCGTGTTCAGCAGCGCCTTCGTCGTGATGGCCCGCTCCGTGGGCATCCCGGCCAGGGTAGTCTCAGGCTGGGTCGTATCCCAAACGGCAGGCACACAGACCGTCCGCGCCAACCAAGCGCACCAATGGGCGGAGGTAGCGCTTGAAGGGATTGGATGGGTCTCGTTTGAGCCCACACCACCAGGGGGCGCTCCATCGCGGGCACAGGATGGCTTGGACTCTGAGGCGGTAGCAGACGTTCTGGGGGCCTTGGATGAGGGGGATCCTGAGGCGATATCGGATGCTCTGGAGGCCCTGGTTGAAGGGGGGTCAAGTGGGGGAGGCTCAGGAGAGTTAGAAGACCCGCTGGAAGCCTTGGAGGAAGCCGGGGTGGACGTGGTTAGGCTGGAGAACGGCGGGACTATCATCTCCGAGGATGAGAACAGCTTCTCGAATCCCGGTACGACGACAGAGCAGGCTTTCAAGCCCCCACACATTCCTGTCTACATCGTCAGCGGCGCCGACGGCACGTCTTACCTGCGCATGGCCACAGGCGACGTGTATGAGGAGGGCGGCTGGCGGCAACTGGATCCTATCCGTATTGAGGAGCGTCCCCAAGAGCGCGTGCCCGAAGCGCTGCAGAGGGAGTACACAAGCGGCGCGTTCAGCACCTTGCCCCCAGAAAGACGCAGCGACCCTGCGTTCTTCGGTATCAGAGATAGCGACACTCAAGAGAGCGAGGTCTTGATCCGCGTGCAATCAGCGAATCCGGATAGGCCCATTCCGGCCGGGGTCATACCCGTTTCGCCCGACCTGCAGGACTTCCGGCATGACGAAGTCTACTATCCCTACAGCGGCACCCTCCGCACGCCGCACCGGAAGTCGGACTATTGGTACCTTACCAAAGTGCAGCACTTCACACTCGGCCAACTTCGCCGGGCAGATGCCGCATCCGACCCCACGTACCTCCAACTCCCGCCGGACCTGCCGGACCGCGTCCGGCAATTGGCCGAGCATGTCACTCAAGGCCACACCACGCCTTACGAGAAGGCGCGGGCGCTGGCAGTCTACCTCAGAACAACCTACCCATACCGCTTCGCAGACGGCCCGGAGGACAGGCCTCCCCCCGGCCACGACCCGGTCGACTGGTTCCTCTTCGACCATCAGGAGGGCACATGCGGAGTGTTCAGCAGCGCCTTCGCAGTCATGGCCCGCGCCGCCGGCATCCCCGCCCGGGTCGTCTCTGGCTGGCCAGTCATCCCCACCCCCGACCTGCAGACCGTATACACAGATCAGGCGCACCAGTGGGCGGAGATTGCGTTGGAGGGCATAGGCTGGGTGACGGTTGAGCCAACGCCATCCGACGGTGCACCGTTACGGGCCCGCAACTTTGCCGGAGGGAACGTTCCTAACCCACCTGTTATATCGGGTGGCGGCCCCAACCCTGGAACCACGGTTTTGCAACCAGTGCAAACCTACACCGCCATCACCCAATCGCCCGCTGAGGTACGAGGGGGGCAAGCGTTCATGGTCAGTGGCACAGTGAGCACCGCCGCGGGCCACGCCGTGGACGACATGCGCGTGGAGATCTTCGCCAACAAGACCCAAGAGCGTGGGGGCAGGCTGATTGGGATCGCTGTGACCCGCTCCGGGAGTTGGAGCACCGCAGCCCAAATGCACCTCGACATGGAGGCAGGCACATACCAACTCCTCGCCCGGGCGGCAGATAACGACGACTTTGGCCAGTCTTGGAGTGAGCCGGTCATCGAGATAAAGCTACGACAAGACACCGTGACCACGATCACTGAGTGGCCCGCCGAGGCCCGGTGGGAAGAACCGTTAACCGTGGCCGGTACAGTCAACACCATGGGTGGCCTTCCGGTAAGCGATATGTGGGTAGAGGTCTATGCTAACAAGACCCAAGAGCACGGGGGCAGGCTGATTGGGACCGCTGTGACCCGCTCCGGGCGTTGGAGCGTTGAAGTCCGAATGCCCCGTAACATGGAGACGGGCACATACCAGCTCTTCGCCCGGGCGGTAGAGGACAGCCGCTACAACGAATCTTGGAGTGAGCCGGGCATCGAGATGAAGCTAGGACAAGACACCGTGACCACGATCACCCAGTCGCCCACCGAGGTCCAGCGGGAGCAGCCGTTGACCGTGGCCGGTACGGTTAACACCGTCAGTGGGAGTCCGGTAAACGATATGAGGGTCGAGGTCTATGTGAACGAGACCAAGGAGCACGGGGGCACGCTGATTGGGACCGCTGTGACGCATTCCGGGCAATGGAGCGCTGAAGTCCGAATGCCCGGCGACATGGAGCTAGGCGCATACCAACTCCTAGCTCGCGCTGTGGAGAACGACCACTTTTACGAGTCTTGGAGCGACCCAGACATCACAGTATACTCGGGGAGCGGCCTAGAGTTGACCGGTCCGACTACAGTTACGGTGGAAGACGACGCGGTGTTTGTCGGCCGGCTCTCGGATGACAGAGGCATGGGTTTGGAGGACCGCGAGGTAGTCGTATCTGTCGACGGGACCGTAACGGATTCGATCATGACCAGTCCCCAAGGCACCTTCACCTTCACGTTAGCCTTCTCTGAGTTGGGGCGGCACTGGGTTGATGTGGAGGTTGCCGAGATGGACTTTGTGCTGGGCAACAGCGTACGCATCGGCGTAGACGTGACGCTCCCGACTAAGATCACCCTTGAAGCCTCGGTCTCCGTGGAGATCGGCGAGGAGTTCCAAGTAACCGGCACGCTCCTGAGTGTGCGAGGAGAGGCCCTTGCGGATCGTCCTGTCGTTGTTAGTATTGGGGGGAGCCTCAAGCGACACCCCTTCACGGACGACGACGGAGCATTTGAGGTCCAGGGCAGATTGGGTACCCCAGGAGTCTACATTGTGCGCGCCGAGTTCGATAGAGACAACTGGGTGCTGGCTTCCACGGCTACTGCACGGTTGTTAGTCCGTGAGAGAGCGCTCCTGACTTTCGACGGGCCGAGCACCATTGATCTGGGAAGCGGTGGAATGTTCAGTGGCCTCCTAACCACCGCTGCGGGTGTGCCCATCCGCCAGTCGGCGCTGAGCATCGTTGATGCTAGCGACGCTGAGCTTGCCACGGTGACCACGGATGATGATGGCAGGTTTGAGTACCAGCATTCGTCCTTCCTCCAGACGGGACCGCAATCGATTACGGCCCGGTACCCAGGCGCAGACCTGGTATTGCCAAGCTCGGCTAGGATTGCCTTCTCCGTGTTAGCTCAGACCTCTATGAATCTTGAGCTTCCAACTATTGCAAGAGACGGTGATTCGTTTATGTTGCATGGAAGCCTGAGAGACATCAACGGTGATCCGGTGCCGAATGTTGAGGTGGAGATTAAGGACGTGGGTACACGCACGCTGATGACCGATGCGGACGGCAAATTCAGTTGGGAGACCGTTGCCACGTTTGACGAAGGGGTAGCGGAGTCGGCTCACGAGTCTCACCTCTCCGTGGAGGTCTTCTTCTCTGGCACTGACCACATGGCGCCATCTGCTGCATCTGCTGAAGTTGCTATTGGTGTTCCACGGATCCTTTTGGAGCCGTTGGAGCCTGTGGCGCGCGGAGACGCCGTTACTTTGCGAGGAACAGTGCTGCTGGGCAACCGCCCCATGACAGGCATAGATCTGGACGTGGCCGAACAAGACAGCGTACAGTCCGGCGCTGCCGGCGAATTCGCCTACCGCTACCAGGTAGCCAGCGACCTTCCGCTTGGAACCAGCGATGTAACAGTCACCGCATCCGCTCTCGATGTAAGCGCTAGTGTGCCCCTGGAGGTCAGATCCGCCGTAAGCATTGTTGTTACTCCAGTTGGGGAAGTCCGTCCCGGTAAAATGACGCTTCTACAGGCTGCACTACAGGACGACCGGCGGGCGCCTATCGCTGGCGCCGCTGTGCGTTCCGACGACGGCGTGGAGGTTGTAACAGATGACCTTGGCGTCGCGTTACTAGAACTTACGGTGCCTGACGATGAAGATGCTTCGGCCTTCTTTATCACTTTGACCTTTGACGGCAACGACCAGCACATGCCTCGCACATATTTTGTCGGTGTCCCACTCTCCCCGTCGGCTGGACTTAACTGGTTCTTATGGGCTGGCGCCGCAAGCGGTGTTGCCGTACTTGTTGCCGCTGTCTACACAGGAAGGAAGGTGCGCTATGTGCCGCTGCCAGCCCTCCTCCGACGGCGTAGGGTGACCGCGTCGCCTGAGGCAGAGTCGGCCTCTGCCCTAGGTGCGGAAGACCTCACCCAAGAAGAGCCAACCGAGCCTGGCGCGCAGGTCACTCTGGAAGTGGGTTTCAATAAGGCGGCGGATCTGCCTGACGTCTGGGGCGTGGGTGAGGACGTCACAATCACAGTGACAGTTCTTGACGTCGAAGGACAGGCCAGAGCCAGCACAGAGATCGTGGTTGCTGTGGCAGACGAAGAGCCGATGGCGCTAGTAAGTGGCGACGATGGGGCTTGCACCTTGCACTGGACCGCCTCCGAACTGGGTCAACACACGGTGTCGGCAGCGTTCGCAGGTGACGAGGATCACCCGCCTGCCTCTGAATCTCGGAACTTCCGGGTGGTAGATTTCAGGGCGGAGATTGTGCGCCTCTACAACAGCTTCCTAGATTGGGCCCGATCCAGCACCGGCAGCGCTCTTGACAAGGCGACGCCCAGGGAAGTGGAGGTCATGCTGGTCTCCAGTAGCCTGCCGGTGGACCAGAAGTCCCTTGATGAGCTCATCTCCCGATTTGAGGAGGCGGACTACAGTGAGCACTCAATTGCCCGCAGGCACTATGAGGCGATGTACCGAGCCTGGCGCGCAGTGGTGGAGGAGTAGAAGGTGGTAAGCGTTATCCACACCTACCGACTGCCGCTGACGGCCCTTCTCTTGGGAACGGGTATTGTTGCCACATTCCTGCTGTTCTGGAGATCGACCGGCTTACTCTCCACCTGGATAGGCTTTGACATCGGCTTCCTGTGGACACCACTTGCCATCTGGACGTGCCTGCTGCTGCTCAGCCGATTCGAAGCGCCTGCGGGCCGTAGGGAGCCGGATGGATTGGCTTGGCGACGGCTATTCTCAGCGTTGCCTTTCGTGCGGAGGCTCCTGTCTGATCTGGCGTGGTTTGCGCTCGTGATAGGACTGCTGAGCGCCGCCCCAACCATGGTCTCCGCTATCTCCAACCGACCTGGCGGTCCGGAACTTGCATCATTTGAAAAGTATGTCCAAGTGTTCAGCTCTATGGCTCTCTGGGGCAGCGTTGTGCTGGCTCCCGTTGCGGTTATGCGTGCTATAGCCGAGGTACGTCCAGGCTTTAGGGTACTGCTGATCTCCCCATGGTGGCGCCTAGCGTTCATTGGAGTTAGCTATATCCTCTTGGCAAACGGGGGCGTGCTCAACGTCGCCTTTGGCTTCCAGGGTTTCATCCTCTGGCTGGCACTTACCGTAGCGGTCGCCCTTGCCTACGTCGCTCTGGTCATTCGCAACAGACTCAACCAGCCACTCAAACCACGGATGTTGTTCCTGCTCCGTGTGCAGCTCCTGTTCATAGAGGCGACGTGGATCCCCGTAGCGTTAGTCGCGGTGATAGTGCTGCCTTCGATGGTGGAGTCCGTGTTGGTCGGCCATTTTGCATTGGACCCTGATACCGCCGCCGCTTACGCGGAGAGCCTTGGAGCGCTGACATCGACACAAGCGTTCGCGGTGATGCTGCCCTTCGCGCTGGTGCGCACGGTCGGGGTCTTCTGGCCCGCTGTGGGCCGAATTCTGGGGTTCCCCGTCGGGCGGCTAGCTCTGGTGGGCGTCGTTCATGTCATATTCTCAGAGGGCGGCGTTCTCTGGGTTGCCTTTGAGGTATCCTTCTCGCAGCTCATGGCCTCCTTAACGCTGGCCCTGGCTCTCTCTTATGCGGCATCAATCATACGCAACATTGCGGATATCCGGTTTTCAGGCCGCTTTGGGACGGCGGCAACTACGGCCCTCTCAATTATGAGTTCCGCAACAGCCGCCCTCGCCGCGGGTCTAGCTGTGTGGAGTATAGTCAATCACTTGCCGGTCGCCAATGCGGCGCTCCTTGACCATGGAGCTACACGGTATCTTGGCCAACGGTTGCTACCATATTTCAGCCTGTTATTCGACTCACGGTTCACCATCACGGCCCTTGGCATGGCACTGACTTTTGCCCTGAGCCAACCGTGGCCATGGAGAGATGAGGCCGTAACACGTCGCCGGCTCCTGTTCAACACCTTGTGCTATGGTGTAGGAGGTTACTTCGCTTGGGTGTTGGGTATCATCCTCTCACCTCTGGGGCACGGCTTTGTACTAGCGGGCGTGGCCGTAGCATTGGGCATGTTCGCGCTTGGACTCGCGCAAGCCTTGCAATGTGCCACCTTTCCCTACAACACTGCGCTAACCCAGATAGTGAGTCGTCTCACGGCGTCGAGAGTGCGCGTATTTGTTCTGGGAGCGACCCTCGCGTTCTACGGTCTGCTGCTGCGCCCCGCTCTTTATGAGGTTTTGTGGTTCGCCGCCTTATACGAATACATCGCGCTGTTAGCCCTGCTGGCGCTGGTTCTGATCTTCGTGACGGATCTGCTGAGGCGGACTGCAACTGCCCAGACGGTTGAAGTAGCTGAGTGGAGTAACTGGTCTCACCACCAGCAGACGCTGGAGAGCAAGGATGACCCCCGGTCCGCTATGACATCGGCCATGCGGCAAGATTTCCTAGACCGCCTTGACTGGAAGCCGCTGTGGACGTACCTCATGGGGCTACTCTGTCGAAATGGTGCATCCCTGGAGTGGATGTACGCCGTATGTCAACCACTGCGCGCAAGTGCAGTCTCCTCTTCCAAGCTGCGATTTCTCAGATGGAGAAATCGTGGGCGCATGGGCAGAATTGCCACGTTAGAAGATGCACTACGGCGTACAGACAGCGCGTTAGCTGCAACAGAGGCGCCAGTGCAACCGATTACTAAGGAGGAGTTGCTCCGGGCCGCGGCGCCGTTTGTTGATACGGGTGTCGAAGTCGAGCGGTTCGTTGTCGCGCTAATTGCGGCCCACTACCGGCAGGGCGACGATCTTCAGCGCGCCATTGACCGATGGTTTCCGCTTCTCAACTCGCCTGACCACTCGGTTGGACGTATTGCTCTGCCTTGGTCCCGTTCACGCGCCAGAGTTCGAGGCCGAGAAGAGCGTGATAGTCTTGTCAACGGCGCCGTAGAGATGCTATTTGACAACGCGACTTCAGCTACTAATGACGCTAATGAAGCTTCTTGAGCATATTCAATACGGACAGAATCAATATCTTCCATTGAAAGGGTGGCATCCCACAGATGAACGAGCAACAACTAGAAGAGGCTCGCCTCTCCTGCGAGCAGATCATAGACCGCGTAGCTGAGACGTTCGTGGGCAACCGACTGCTACTGCGCAAGCTGCTGGCGGCGGCGCTCGCCAACGGTCACGTCCTCTTTGAGGACTACCCGGGTCTGGGCAAGACCTTGCTGGCCAAGCTCTTTGCGCGGTCCATTGGCGGCGATACGAAACGGGTGCAGTTCACACCCGACCTTCTGCCCTCAGACGTACTGGGAGTGAACATATGGCGGCAGAACGTTGGCACGTTCCAACTGATGCGCGGGCCGGTGTTCACCAATGTTCTTTTGGCCGACGAGATCAACCGCGCACCGCCCAAGACACAGTCCGCTTTGCTGGAAGCGATGGAGGAGCGTCAGGTCACCATAGATGGGGACACCATGCCTCTGGGTTCCCCGTTTGTGGTAATTGCAACGCAGAATCCCATAGAACAGGAGGGCACTTACCCCCTGCCGGAGGCGCAACTCGACCGCTTCCTGCTCAAGTTGTCCACCGGCTATCCGACCAGTGACCAGATGGAGGAGGACATCCTGCTGCGACGCATCCAGTGGCAGAAGGACGACCCCTCCACTGAGATGGAACCAGCGGTGGGGATCAACCGCTTTGTGGAGCTACAACGCGCTGTGGAGACCAGCGTGCATACTGAACAGGTCATAGTGGAGTACATCACGAAAATAGTCAGGCTCTCCCGAGAGCACACGCGAGTCGCCGTAGGCGTCAGCCCTCGTGGGGGCCTTGCGCTCCTTCGGATTTCTCGGGCCATCGCGCTCATACACGGACGCGACTTCGTCGTGCCGGACGACGTCAAGATGGTTGTCTCCGACGTGTTGGCCCACCGGGTCATCCTGAACATCGAGGATACGCTGGAGGGCGCCAGTGGTGAGTCAGTTATTGAGGAGATACTGGCGCAGGTGCCCGTACCCACTGACTTAGGACGGATGGACGGTTAGCTATGTCGCAGCCGTCTCACGTTATCTGGATTGCGCTGTCTTTGGTCCTGCTGTTGCTTGGCCTCTCCTTGGGCAACGTGCTCCTTCTCACTGTGGCAGTGTTCGTCTTACTCACAACGCTGTTGACTACTGCTCTGCCGCCGCCCTCCGGCATAGTCGTGGAGCGGGAGTTGCCCCGTGCCGTGTTCTGGGTAGGCGACACACTGTCAGTACGACGGGAGCTATCAGCCGAGAGAGGAATTGGCCCCATCTTTGTGCACGACGATCTACCCACCGAAGCTGAAGTGGTACAGGGAAGCAACCTACGCGTAGTCTGGAAGTGGCCCGGCAGGTTGAATGTAGACATCTCCTACCAAGTGCGATTCCCCAAACGAGGACTGTATGTGCTGCCAGAGTCCAATTGGGAGTCGCGGGCGCCCTTTGGAGCTAGCCGGGGCATCTCTGGGGTCAGTGGGTCGGCCTTCGAACTATCTATCGTCCCAAGGATTCGCAACGTGACCCTACTGAACGATATTCGAGTGGTCCGCCGCATCGACCGCCAGCAAGACGACCTGGCCCAGACTGGGGCCGCCATGGACGAATTCAAGGAACTGCGCCCCTATCAGCCTGGGGACTCGTTCAAACGGATCAACTGGAAGGCCAGCGCTAGGGTAGCTGGCGCGAACAGCAGTCCTCTTGTGAATGAGTTGGAGCCCGATAACAAGAGGGGGGTCTGGATCTTCCTAGACATTGCTAACTACATGGACGTGGGGGTGCCACTATGGAACCCGCTGGAGAGTACGGTAGAAGCCTCAGGCACTCTGGCGCAGTACTACCTCTCACGAGGTTCGACACTTGGCGCGTACGCCTATAACGATTCCAGCGGCGCGGGAGAATTGCTGACGCCGGAGACAGGGAAGCGCCAGTTTAATCGTCTGATGGAGATGCTGACCGGTCTTAAGCCGGGCCCTGCAAGGCAGGACCTCCTGCAATCCGTAGAGCGCTGCAAGAGTTTCTTATACCGTATCAAGCCCGATGTCTTCATCATCACTCGATTGGATGTCCACTACGTACGGCCGGGTGAGGACGCAGCCAGGTTGGAGCGGTTGAAGACCGCCATCAGAGGACTGATCTCCCTGAGGCCACGCTCTATGGGGCCTAGCCGGGTGCGAGTGGTACACGTGGGGCCACTGGAAGCTCAGTCACCCTCAAGCGGACTGGGGCTGACCCGATGGGAAACAGTTCACGTAGCCAGAGAACTGCGCGAGAAGGGAGCTTACGTCATTGAGTGGGAACCGGAACGTGAAGAGTTCACGTCAGTGCTGGTACGGCACATTAGTGTTTACAAGTAAGCAAGGGAGAGCTGGATAGCATGAGGATCGTCGTCGTTGAGACGCTGCTGCTAACCGGCCTCTTGTTGCTCGCCAGTTACGTGGCGTGGGACGCCGGCCCCGCACTTGGGCTGCCGGAGTCCCACTGGCTCAACTGGCTTGCCGGCCCGCTAACCTGGTCAATGACCTTGGAAGTGTTGCTGGTTGTTTTGTTGCTGGTCGCTGCGTACTGGGCACTGCAAGCGCTGGGGTACAATCAACTCCCTTTCTGGCTGATAGCGTTGCTCGCTATCCTGCCTCACAGTGTACCGGCCTGGGGACACAACCAACTCAAATGGTACGAGCTCTTCGGACTGCGACTTGAGCTGATAGGTGAGAGGTTCCTGTTCTGGGACGCGGCGCTGTTCCTTGCGGTTCTAGCCGGCCTCATTGCCCTGTATCGTTTGATGGGCTTACGTAATTTGGTGCGACGAATGGTGCTCCAAGGGATATCGGAATCAGACAGGCGCCAGGTCCTGCAATACGAGGCCCTTTTGCTAGCGGGCCTGCTTGCTGCCGGGCTGCTATTGGCGCTCTTCACGGTCCTTGTGGCAGCACTGCTCGGCCAATACGGCGAATTCATTTAGTGATCACCACCTGCTACCCCAGTCCAAGCGGCACTTGGTATGAGTTCAGGGAATCTCCTTGCTCTCCACACCGAAAGCCTGTCGTAGTTAGCCTCGGAACTGTAGATGTGTGACATGGGCTTGACTAATAACGATATTATCGTTAGGATAGCCGCCATGAACAATGATCAGAATGCCGCAAAGCAGATCATCAACCGATTCGGAGGCCAGTCCGCGTTGGCCGGCCTGCTGGGTAAGCGCCAGAGCACCGTGCAGCACTGGTCCAGGACTGGGAGGATACCCTCCCAGTGGCACGAGAAACTGCTGGGACTCGCCCGTCGGCAGGGAATCGCCCTGGAACCCAGGGACTTCGTTTCGGCAGGCACGCCCGGCGTAGAGCCGCCGGACGGCAGGCTTGGCGTCCTCCTCGTGGGTCTTGGCGCTGTGTCGTCGACACTCATCGCCGGCGTCGAGCACATACGGCGCGGCTCCGGTCAGCCCGTAGGCTCCATCAGCCAGATGGCGACCATACGGCTGGGCAAGCGGTCCGACAGAAGGTCACCCTTCATAAGAGACTTCGTTCCCCTTGCAGGGCTGGACCAACTCGTATTCGGAGCATGGGACCCGATACCGGACAACGCATATGAGTCCGCGGTCAAGTGCGGCGTCCTGCACAGGTACGAAGAGATAGAGCCGGTCGCAGACTTTCTCAGGACGGTTGAACCGATGGAGGCGGTGTTCTACAACGACTATGTCAAGCGCATCCAGGGCATCAACGTCAAGTCGTTCGGCAACAAGCTGGAGGCTGTCGATGCCATTCGCGAGGACATTCGCCGGTTCAGGGCGGAGAACGAGTGCGACAGGCTCGTGATGGTATGGTGCGCTTCTACCGAAATATTCATTATGGAGAGCGAGATACACCAGGACATCGAGAGCTTCGTCGGCGGGCTCCGTGAGAGCGACGCGAGAATCGCGCCCTCGATGCTCTACGCCTACGCCGCCCTTCTGGAGGGCGTCCCATTCATCAACGGCTCACCGAACCTGTCGGTGGATGTGCCCGCTCTCGAGAAGCTGGCCAGGGACGAAGGCGTTCCGGTCTGCGGGAAGGACTTCAAGACCGGCCAGACACTCGTCAAGACGGTAATCGGGCCGATGCTCAAGGCGAGAATGCTCGGGGTGGACGGTTGGTTCTCCACCAACATCCTGGGGAACCGTGACGGGGAGGTACTCGACGAGCCCGAGAACTTCAGAACGAAGGAGGATTCGAAACTCGGCGTGTTGGAGTACATCCTGCAGCCGGAGATGTACCCTGAGCTCTACTCCGACGCCTATCACAAGGTGCGCATCAACTACTATCCGCCCCGCGGCGACGCCAAGGAGGGCTGGGACAACATCGACCTGTTCGGATGGCTGCGCCATCCGATGCAACTCAAGATCAACTTCCTCTGCTCGGACTCCATCCTCGCCGCGCCGCTGGTGCTGGACCTCATACTCTTCATGGACTTGGCCCAGCGCGCCGGCCTGGCGGGCATACAGGAGTGGCTCTCCTTCTACTTCAAGAGTCCCCAGCACGCGCCCGCTGTCTATCCTGAGCACGACCTGTTTATCCAGCAGGCCAAGCTCAAGAACACCCTGCGCTGGCTGATGGGCGAGGACCAGATCACCCATCTGGGCATGGAGTACTACCGCGAGCCGTTCTCCCCGGTTGGCGCAGACCCTTACCTGCCAGCCTGACCCGCTCGCTCTGATGGCTGTGCGGGCCTCTCGTTCTCAGGTAAATACCGCCGAACACACCTCCGCCAGCCTTGAGTCCGCAGTGGCAGCGCTGATAATGAAGGTACGCACCAGTGGTAGGTTGGAGACCGCCCTCCGGGAGAGATGGAAGAGCCGTCGGCCCCTTCCTTACATCAGGACCTCCCAGCGAAAAGTTCGCAATTCAGTCTTGGCAGGCCCACTCACAGCGGAGTTCAACCTCCCAAAGGCCTGTCGTCAACCGTCGGTGGCCCTTGATGACTCTCTAGGTGAGCTTATGGATGATGCGTCTATGTTACCTACCTCTTGGCTAGTACCCAGAGATAGGGGACTTCTCGACCCTGCTCCAACTGGCTTTCGATCTCCGTATCAACAAGCTCGAAACCGGCGTCCTGTACAACTCTTCGCATCGTCTCGGGATCAAATACGCTGAGGAACATGGGAACGCCAAGCCACTGGCCGGTGACATCGTTCACGTCGCCGGCTTCGCAGCTAAACAGCAGCAGTCCACCCGGCCGCAGCCAGCCGTGGATACGGTTGAGTATTTCGCCATGCTGCTCTCTAGGAAGGTGCTCCAGAGTATAGAAGGAGACCACGGCATCGAAAGACCCATCAGGGAAGTCCAGCGCTCCCAGGTCTCCGTGGATGAAGTTTCCCTGGGGAACGTTCCGGCGCGCCAGTTCTACCTGAACGTTGGATATGTCCACACCGGTAATCCGGTGAAGCCTGGCGATCTCAATGTCCGCCGGGTCGCCGGATCCGCAGCCCAGGTCAAGGACGGCACTCCCAGGGTCCAGTCTGACTAGTACCTTCCCCAGCCATTTCATCCGGGGCCACTTACTGTCGCCTTCAAGGCGTGAGTACGCCTCGGCTACTTGGTCGTAGCCTTCCTCGACTAGCGTCTTGGGACTCTCAGGCATATCCAACCCATGATACTACGAAAGCGGAACCGGTAGAGGTGGATAATAGGGTCGCATGCAATATAATTAATGTAACAACTGTTGAGGTTGGCTCTGAACGTCCCAGGAAGGAAAACTTTGAGTAGACTCTTGAGTCATTTCGGATTGCTGTTGGCCGTGGTTATGGCGGCTGTTGCTGTTGCCTGTTCCGGTACGGAAGAACCTACCGTGCCGGCAGAAGGGACGCCGACGGCTTCACCTACACAGACCCCAACGGCTGCGCCGACTCCCGCCACGGGCTACGACTCCACCGAGAACATGTTCCGGCTCTTCTCAGGCCGTGACCACAATCCCTTCGACACGCACGAGGCCATCGCGCTTGCTATCTTCCACAAAGACAAGTCGATGGTCCCGGTGATGATAGAGACGTTCCGATTCTTCTTTGGGGACGATGACATACTAGAGGAGCTCAATGGTGGCCTCTCGGCGATAACGGGCCAGGAGTTAAGGGATAACTACCGCGCCTGGGATGAGTGGATGGAGTGGTTGGGCAATAACGCCGACGAATACAACCCGCCCGACGGTTACGTGCAGTGGAAGAGCGAGATCATGAGCCTGATTGACCCCAGGTTCGCCGAGTTTCTGGAACCTGCGGCGCAAGGCTCGCGAATAAACGTGTTCGAAATCGCGTGGGGAGGAGTCCGGCCGGACGGGATCCCGGACCTTCAAAACGCCCCGGTCGTTTCGGCGGGGGAGCAGGACTATTTGCTGCCGGGCGACCGGGTCTTCGGCGTGTCCATCAACGGAGAGCACAGGGCGTACCCGCTCCGCATTGTGAACGCCCACGAAATGGCCAATGATGTGTTGGGCGGTGAACCCATCGCCCTGGCTTACTGAACGCTCTGCGGCAGCGGAATAGTGTATTCCGCCAGGATCAACGGAGAGCCAACCACCTTTGGCACGTCGGGGATGCTATATCGCAGCAACAAGGTCATGTACGACCGGCTGACCAACTCGCTGTGGAACCATCTCACCATGGAGCCGGTCATAGGTCCGCTGTGGGACTCCGGGATAAAGCTGGACTTCTTCCCGGTTATGCTCACGACGTGGCAGGAGTGGCTGGAGCTTCATCCCGATACTACGGTGCTGGCCCAGGAGACGGGCCTCTATCCCGCAGAATTCTACGTCCCGGAGGAGAACCCCCAGGCCATCTACTACAGGTATTTCAACTCGCCTGAGACTATGTTCCCGGTGCCGCAACGCGATGACCGGCTTGAAACAAAGGACATAGTGCTAGGGGTTCAGCTGAACGAGAGCTACAAGGCCTACTTCTCCGACGCGCTGCGGAGGAACCGCATAGTCAACGATGTGGTGGGAGGAGAGGAGATAGTGGTGCTGGGATCGGGCGGAAGCGAGGGCGCGAGGGCGTACTACCGCGGAGGCAGGTCGTTCAAACTGGCGTCGGACGGCGGCGACTCCGGCATACCGTCTGTGATAGTGGACGCCGCGGGCGGGACATGGGAGGTGACCGAGGAGTTTCTGGTCAACACGGCAGACAAATCGGAGAAGCTGGCGCGGATACCCACCCACATGTCGTTCTGGTTCGCATGGTTCCAGTTCCATCCGGATACCGAGTTGTACGCGGAGCCCTAACCCGGGGCAAGCTCGGTAGGGGCGGTTGTTAGCTCACGTTGGTAATCACGCCGTCTGACATGGTCAGGACGCGACTGCAGACCTCACTCACTCTGGTGTCGTGGGTCACCAGGACAATCGTCTGCCCAAGCTCCCGGTTGAACTGTTGGAGGAGGGCCATGACCTCTTTCGTGTTTTCCGAATCGAGGTTCCCGGTAGGTTCGTCCGCCAGCAGTAGGGCAGGCTTGGTGACCAGCGCCCGCGCTATGGCGACGCGCTGCTGTTGCCCCCCTGAAAGCTCCGTAGGCCTGTGCGCCGAGCGTTCCTCCAAGCCCACCAGCTTGAGAGCTTCCGCCGCTGCGGCCTTGGCCTCACGCCTTTGCCAGCCTGCATACTCGGCGGGAAGAGCGACGTTCTCCAGCGCGGTGAGGACTGGCACCAGGTTGAACTCTTGAAACACAAAGCCCATCCGTTTCGCGCGCATCTGGGTGCGCTCGCGGTCGCTCAGCCCGGTGACGTTGCTGCCGTCGATAACCAGGCTCGGCGGCGGACTCGTCTTCCGGTCAGCGGAATGCAACAGACCCAGGATGTGCATCAACGTGCTCTTGCCGCAGCCGGACGGTCCCATGATGCCCACCATCTCGCCGGCTTCCACCGAAATGTCAATGCCGCGAAGAGCGCGTACAACGTTGTTGCGGTTTAGCCGGTACGTCTTGTGAAGGTTGTGTGCTTCCAAAAAGGCCATACTAGCCGTACCTCAGCGCTTCCACGGGGTCCAGACGGGCTGCCTTCCAGGCGGGGAGCAGACCGGCCAGCGCTCCGAGGATTGTCGAGAAAGTCACGCCCAGTGCTGCAATCCAGGGAGTTAACCGGAACAGTATGATCCCGGAAACCTGGCCGGCGTCGTTGGCGAAGTAGACGACAATACCGGCAAGGCCCAGTCCGGTCAATCCGCCAACAAAGCCCATGACTCCCGCCTCCCAAACCAGTTCTTGCATGATCCTACGCCTTGTCGCGCCGATGGCCCTCTTGATGCCGATCTCCCGGGTGCGCTCTGCGACACTTATGGTCATGGTGTTGATAACGGAGAGACCTCCAACCACCACGCTGATCAAGGCCACACTGAGGATGATGGCGTTGAAGATAGCGATGGTAGACCCAAACTGCTCGTCGAAGTCTTCACCGGAAGCAGCCCGTAATCCTGGAAACCTCGTTTCAATGGCCTGAATCAGGGAGTCTTTGTCGGCTCCTGCTTCGGGGTACACCAGCACCATCGACGTCAGCTCTTGGTCGGTTGGATCCACATCCAATGGAACAGCTCTGTCACGGGCCATCATCTCCTGTCCCGCGGTCCAAGGGATGATGGCGGTTGTGTCAAAGAACGTCAATGTCGGCTCCAGCACGCCAATGACTTCGAATGGAACGCCCCGTATGTCAAAAGTGTCGCCTGGATTGGTGTCAAACTTTCTGGCTATGTCCGCGCCCAGAACAACTACTCGCTGCCCCTCATCCTCTAGAGTGGTCTCCCGTCCCTGTGCAATCTCTGTGCTAAACGTCTCATATCCCAAGTCGGAGCCGGCTCTGTAAGCGACGACAAAGTCCGGCGTGACAAAGCCGGAACCACTGTCATTAGGGTCAAGGAGGAACTGCACCCGCGGCGCTGCGACCGCCACTCCCTCGATTTGAGCAATTCGTTCAACCACGCTGGCTGACATGGGGGTCAGGCCGAAACCAAAGGCGGGATTCGTCACATCGCTGACCAGGATCTTGTTGTCGAAGTAGGTGGAGCCAACGTCCACTATGGCTGTGAGTTTGTTGGCCATGGCGCTCATGACTATGAGCGTCCAAATGCCCACCGCAATGCCGAGGACGGTTAGCGAGGTTCGTAGCTTCCGGCGCGCCAGACTGCGGAGCAAGCGTCGTACCCTCCTGAGGCGAAAGAAGAGAGCTTTTATTGATTCTTGTAAGCAATTTCTGGCCGTGCCTACGGCTGGAAGCCTACAATGTATATTTTATCACAAAGACTGGGCACGTTAAGAGCAATGGCTCAGGGACTCTCCCTGTTGAATACATTGGTCAGGTATAATGATTTGCGCAGGAATCCCACATGGCCTCTGACAGACTCTAGCTTGCAAAAGGATATCGTATGGAAACAATCAAGCGCAGACCCCTATTCTTTAGCGCTATCGCCTTTTTACTGACCGCCGTTGTCGTGATCGTCCTCGCAGTTGTCATTCTCTCCAACCCTGCGTCCGACGACGAAAGGACGCTAACCCTGGTCTACTGGCAGGCTCCTTCCATGGCCAACCCCTATCTTTCCGGTGGATTCAAGGACCGAGACGCGGGATCGATTACCCTGGAACCGCTGGCCAAGTACGATCCCGACGGCGCTCTGGTCCCGGCGCTTGTCGCGGAAATCCCGACCCTGCAGAACGGGGGCATCTCCTCTGATCTGACCTCCATCACGTGGAGGCTCAGGGACAACCTCAAGTGGTCGGACGGCAGCGGCCTCACCGCCCATGACGCGGTCTTCACTTGGCAATACTGCATAGATGAAGCCACGGGGTGTACTGCCAGCAGCTCCTTTGCAGACGTAACCTCCGTCGAGGCTTTGGACGACCGGACAGTGAAAGTCACCTTCCACGCTCCCACACCGTATCCCTACAGCACCTTCGTTGGCACGGGAGTCCCAATCCTCAGCAGGGCACAGTTCGGCGACTGCATCGGCGCGGCTGCCGCAGGTTGCGACGATGAGAACTACGCGCCCTTGGGCCCGGGGCCGTACCGCATCGTAGAGTTCCTGCCCGATGAGAGGGCCGTCTACAAGCGCAACCCTCACTACTACGGCGAGACACCCTATTTCAAGCGCGTCGTCCTTGAGGGTGGCGGCGACGCCCTCTCCGCCGCCGAGGCCGTTCTCCGAGACGATAAAGTCGACTACGCTTGGAACCTCCAGATAGCCCCAGAGACACTCGCCGGTCTGGAGGCTGGCGGCAAGGGGAAGGTGGTCTCCGCATTCTCAAGTCTGGTGGAGCGCATAGTCCTGAACCAGACCAACGCCGACCCTGGTCTTGGAGATAACCGTTCCGAGTACCTGGACGGCACAAATTCCCATCCCTTCCTCACCTTCCCACCCATACCCCAAGCTATGTCCATGGCCATCGACCGCAGCCTGATTTCGGAGCGTCTGTACGGGTTTGCCGGCGAGCCTACGTGTAATCTCATCGTTGGCCCTCCGGCTTACATCTCCACTGCCAACGACGGCTGTCTTACCCAGGACATCGACGGCGCCAATAAGCTGCTCGACGACAACGGTGTGATCGACACGGACGGAGACGGCGTCCGCGAATACAACGGCGTCCCCCTACGCATCAGCTACCAGACCTCAACCAACGAGGTCCGGCAGGAGACCCAGGCCATGGTCAAGGACTGGTGGGCGCAAATCGGTATCGAGACTGAGATCATCCACCATAACGCTGCCGCCTTCTTTGGAGGCGACCCCGTGGACGACAAAGAGCAGGTCTACGTCCGCTTCTTCGCGGATGTTCAGATGTACGCCACCGGCCCTGACATCGACCCTCAGCAGTATCTTGTTGGCTTGACCTGCGACGAGATCCCGGACGCGGACAACAACTGGGGCGGAGGCAACGTTGCCCGGGCCTGCGCTCCTGACTTCGATGAACTGGTCGAGGAACTTGCGCACACCCCTATCGGCCCCGACCGCACCGATCTTGTCAAACGCATGAACGACGTACTGGTGCAGGGCTACTACGAGCTTCCCCTGGTGAACCGGGGCTTGGTCTCTGCCCACTCGAACCTCCTTATGGGGGTGCGCATGAATGGCTGGGACAGCGAGCTTTGGAACATCGCCGAGTGGCGCCGTTGATTTAGCTGAATGAGTGGAACCAGCGAGCGGTCAAAGGTGCCGCGCGGTTCTACAGAACCTGGATGTCGAGGCGACAGTGATCGCTGGGGCCCCACTCGTCGGGTGTGTTGAGAGCGTGGATCTGCACCCTTTCCGCAAGGCCGCGAGATGCAAATACGAAGTCCAGTTGGCGGGTGGCCGATGCGGGCGACTGCTGGGTGGAGTGGTAGGTGGGAACGTTCAGACTGTCCTTGGGAAGCTCCTCGGGCCAAGGGTCGGCCTGCCGACCGTGTGGTGCCTGTGGCCCGCAAAACTCCAGTCCCAAGGCCTCCATTCTGGTGAACACCGACCGGTAACGCTCTGCCCAGTACGGGCTGCCGTACTCACCATAGCCATGAAGGATGTTCAGGTCTCCGGCGGCAATGATGCGGTGGGCGCTTTGATAGCCTATAAGCTCGGACAAGTCAGAGACGATGCGGTGGGCGGAGCCGTCGGACATAATCCAGCTGCCGCCTACCATTTCGTGGGGATACCTCCACTGGGAGTACATGGAGAGCAGGATGATGGGGTCGGCGTCCGGTGAGGTTACCTTGGCGGCCACCAATGATCCTGGCAGGCTGACGGCGAACTCGCTGGGAGTGGCATCAGGCAGAGGCCTTGAGTGTATCCATTGAACGCCAACCTGGTTGGAGAACTTAGCAATTGCCGCCCGCCATCGCTGGGGCGTGGCATAACCGCCGGTTATCTCCCAGGGCGCCGGGTCAACCTCAACCCTCCCGGCCACGTCGGGAGGCGGCTCCGCGGCCTCTTGCAGTAGGGCCAGATCCACATCCATGTCAGCAAGAACGCGCCACGGCTTGTCTCTCCTGGCGATGTTCCAAGATATGATTCGCATTGAATCCTCCCACGAAGGCGTCTACTATAGCAGGCCTGGGCAGTACAGCACGGGCAGCGCTACTGCTAGGCTACTGCACGTTATCCACGAGTATCTGGACAGTTGGGTAGGGCCCCATTGGCGGTTAAGGGAGGCCAGAATTCCTTGATGTCCTTCCAAGTGAGCACGTTGTTCTCACTCATCCAGCACTGCTGAAGAAGGAATTTCACCTGACCAAAGTTCATCGTGTGATCCCTATCATCCGCAACTACAAACTGGACTACTTTCTTTTTGTTTCCAAGAATGTTGAGTAGAACCTTAGTCGTCACGTACTGACGAATGAGTTGATGCACTAATACGTCACTTGTGTCAGAATTATCAAACCCTGTCTCATGCTTAGCTTCCCCAATGAAGAGGTGATTTGGAGTTTCCAGAACGATGTCTATTTCAGTATTGCCCAGGTTGTTTCTCAAGTTAACCTCTTGGTTTGCCTGGGATGGGTTGTAGTTGAAAGACTGCGAGGTTTGCAAGTGTGAGAAACTAAGAATGTTATTACTCAAGTGAGGAAAAAGACAGTCGTACCGTTCTGCAAGATCCTTTTCGTCTCCTATACCATCAGAAGCAAAGTGATCCCGTATCCCATACCAGAACAGGTTAATGCAAACTTCACTCGCTTGAGTCTCATCGGGCTCACCGAGTCTCCTAGCCAGTCTCAAACGAGCGTCCTTGCACCTGAAGAATGGCGCAAAATAGTACGCCGTCTTCCAGTTCTCAGTTCTGTTTTCTATACCCAGAATCTTCATTACAACCCTCCTTCAGTGTTACTTGCGCTACCGCCACCAGCGCCTCGTACACCCGGACCATGGCCAGTGTGTCGCGTTCGCAGTATGCCAGCAGCGACTCCCTGATGGCGGCCCTCTCCGACTCCGGCGCCTCGCCGGTAACCAGGCGGCCTTCGTACTGCGGGAACGCCTGCGCCAGTTCCCTGAGGACCCTTGCCTCGTAGCCTGAGTACACCACTATCGAGCCTTTGGGGGGCGTTGCCTCAAGCAGAGCGACTATCAGACGCTCCCTAGGGTCGCCGAGGCCGTCGTCCAGAAAGGCGCTGTGCCTCAGCCCGCCGTCCGAGTCCCGCACATGCAGCGACCACTGGAACGGAATCATCTGATAGGGACTTGTGCCCGCGTATATGGGAATGGCAAGGCCCAATGTCTCAAAGTCCAGGAAGGCAGCCGGGAAGTCTATCTCTGCCAGCCCCGACGCCAAGTTGGTACCTACGAATGGCTGACCCATAGTCACGCTGTCTCGGACCCGACGCTGCATATAGGAAAGACCGCTGAAGTCCGGCGGTATGCTGCCGATGTCACGGATACCCGAGGCCTTCAAGCGGTCATGTATCTTGTTCCTCAGCCCTGGCAGCTTCCTGATAGGGTGCTCCGGCTCACCCGTATGGCAGTGTCCAAAGAAGGGACACCGGTAGGGGGTCGTGCAGTGAGGGCCGGTCTCGATGTCCAGGGTGTCGGCAAGCTGTAGCGATTCCCACATCCGCGACAGGGCCCCGGGCACCTGTTCCGCTATGTATGCCCTGGACTCTTCCGTAACGTCCTCTAGGGAGAAGAGCCGTTCCAGGTCATAGGCCCCGCCCTGGTACACGTATCCGGTGTTGATGTGCATGAGATACGCCCTTCCGACGGGGACGCCACAGCCCTCTACCGCGTACATCTGAATTGCAACGTCAGGGATGTGCTGTTCCTTGGCGCTGGCGGTGGACTTTACCTCGATTAGGTCGAACTCCTGGCCGTTGCCCCTGACCAGGACGTCGACCCGCGTCCTGATGCTCTGGAAGGCAAAGGCTGGTTCGTAGAGGACAAGGACGGAGACGTCAGACAGTAGAACCTGCGTTGATTGCACTGCTTGGGGGTGCTCATGGTACTGCTCCTGAACCAGTACACCGTTGGGGAATCGCTGTCTTGCCAGCTCACCGACGTTGGTTCCGGTATCAAAGACAGCTTGCTGGCCCGCTTCCACGGGGTCGGCAATGTCGCGGTGATAGCATTCCAGATAGAGTCGTTTCAGGCACTGAAGCCCGGCTATAAACCTGGATTTGGACAGTTGAGGCAGCGTTTCGTGGGTCATTGGCGTCAACTCTACTTGGAGAATAAGCATGATTTCAACGCCGTTACACCTTCTGCTAAACTGATGGGGCATCCTGATCTGAATTGGTGATATGACGGAGCAATCGACAGACGTCAAAGCGATTCTTGGGCAGATACTGAGGACACCCGCAAATACGGCGGCTTTTTCCTTCATCCGCTACGTGGGCACGCACATGAGTGAGGACGACCAGGCGGAGTTTCTCAACGGGCTGCTGAAAAAGTCCGTCGAGAGCAGGGAAGCGGGAGACGCCTCGGCGCTGTGGGACTACCTGGAGGTATGGGAAGAACGGGGCAGGGCGCTGGCCGGAGCGCGGGCTCGCGGCGTCGAGGTAGAAGGAATACCGTGGTCGCCGGTTGCGACGCCGTTGAACGAGGCCAAGTTCGCCTTGATCACCACGGGCGGCGTTTACGTGGAAGGCCAGGAACCGTACGAGACGGACGGACCGGAAGGCCTGGGTGATTGGTCGTGGCGGGCGATTCCAAAGGATGTTCCACGCGATGATCTGCGCCTGGCCCACCTGCACTACGACCTCTCCGGGCCTCGTGAGGACATCAACTGCGTCTTCCCGCTGGACAGGATGGTGGAGTTGGAGCAGGACGGCGTCATAGGAAGTCTTGCCAGCACCAACTACTCGTTTATGGGGTACATACAACGTCCCGACCTGTTGAGCGCTGAGACCGCTCCCCAAGTAGCGAAACGGCTGAAAGCCGACGGCGTTCAGGCCGTAGTGCTCACCTCAACCTGACCGGTGTGCAACCGGTCCGGCGGACTGATAGCAAGGGCAATAGAAGCGGAGGGCATCCCCACGGTGCTCGTCATGATGTACAAGGAGATGGCGGAGAAGGTCCATCCCCCACGCGTTGCCCACGTCCGCTTCCCGTTTGGGCGGCCCATGGGTGAGCCGAACAACGCGGACCAGCATCGCGTGATACTGGAAGACGCGCTGAGCGTCCTGGAAACGGCGGGAGAACCGGGGACGGTTGTCAGCCTGCCATATCGCTGGAGACGTGAGCACTACAAGCGGATACGGGCGGAGCGGGCCGTCAACAAGTAGATTGGGGCGTCTGGGCTAGGACAGCGTAAAGCTCTTGAAGCCCTCGGCGTATTCCATTCCGTGCTCTTTGCCCGCCTGGCGCTTCCACTCTTTCATGCGCTCCCCGGCTGTTGCGCTGACCTGGCTCTCGTGGGCCAGCAGCGCCTCAACTGCTATATCTATGCTGGAAGAGACGTCCACCCACTTGTTGGATATGTCGTGCCCTATGATCAGCACCTCGCGCACTTTGTGAGGCTCCAAACCCTCCTCCAGCAGTTCAGGGAAGGTCAGGTGGTCGCGTGCGGCAGGGTAGACGGCGGATAGGGCGGCTTCGCCCGCCGCGAAATGGTCGGGATGGCCCAGGTAGCCGGTGCCGGTCAGGGTGCGCGTGGGGCTGGTGGTGATCAGGATGTCGGGACGGAAGCGGCGTATCTCGCGGGAGATGTCGCGGCGAAGGTCCAGAGTGGGTTCCAGGTAGCCGTCGGGATAATCCAGAAAGACCACATCTTTGAGGCCCAGGACTTTGCCCGCGCTTATCTGCTCCTGCTTACGTATTTCAACCAGCTGTTCCGACGTGATGCTGCGGTCGGAGGTGCCTTTGCTGCCGTCGGTACAAAGCACGTAGACGAACTCGATCCCTTCTCTGACCCACCTGGCCACGGAAGCGGAGCAACCGAACTCGGCATCGTCCGGGTGGGCTACTACCACCATGCCTCGCTTGTAGGGCTGCTCCTTGGACTCTTCAGCCATGCCTCACGACCTCCTGGCTAAATGTTAGAACGAGATCAAGCAGCGCCCGTGGCGATTCGGCCACCGCATGCGGCCTCACGCCGTCCAGAACATGATGTTCCTGCGGAATACCCCAGACAGCGTGGCAGCTCCAGCATCCCGCAGCCTGCGCCGCTTCTATGTCGGCTGCGCCGTCACCCACGAACATCGTTGCTGCTGCATCCGCTTGGAGTCGGCCCAGAGCCATGTGTACTCCTTCAGGGTCGGGTTTGTAACGGGTCACGTCCTCAAAGCCCACCATAACGGGAAACATATGCGTCATGCCCAGTTCCGTTAGCTCATGCCAAGCGCCGACCCGCCTGCCGTCTATCTCAACGTCGCGTCCCTTCTGGGTCACTATCCCCAGTTTGACGCCTCTGTGGTGCAGTTCTTGAAGCATCTCAGCCACGCCTGGCAGCAGCTTGATTACGCCGGGCGGTTTGTTCCAGTAGGTGCTTCTGTACGCTTCGAAAAGCTCCAGATTGCGCCCGTCCCGCGCCTCTAGGTCGTCCAGTACATTTTTGAGCTGGCGGCCCTTCAGCCCTAGCATGAACGCTTCGGCATCGGCATCTATGCCGGCACGATTGAATACCAGGCCAAGTGAATTCACGCGCGCCTGTAGTGAATCAACGAGGGTATCGTCGAAGTCAAAGAGAACCGTGCTGAGGCGCAAGCTAGGCCCGTCCCGCCATTCTATCTGCGAAACGCTGGTCTATGTCGCGGGGCCACTCGCGCTTCCGGTCGTCCCGTACGTTGACGGTTAACCTGCCCAGGCCCTGTATCTCCATATCAATGACATCCCCGTCCTGGATAGCGCCGAGCCCCTGGTGGTTGGTGCCCGTGGCGATGACGTCGCCGGGGTTAAGGGTGGTTATGGACGAGACCCATTCCACACACCGGGCCACGCCATGGGCCATATCGCTGGTGGAGAGGTCCTGCCGGACTTCATTGTTCACCCATAGCTTTATGGGGAGGTCTTGCGGGTCCGCGATTTCGTCTTTGCTTACCAGGTACGGACCTATAGGGGCAAAGGTGTCCCAGCTCTTGACCCAGAAGAAGTTGCCGCCCCCAAGCCCCCTCGCCGAGACGTCTATGAAGTTGACATAGCCGAACACGTAGTCAAAAGCCTGTTCGGCCTTTACATTGGCGGCCTCTTTGCCAATGACCACGCCCAGCTCCGCCTCGTGATGGAACACGTTCGCCTCGGCCTCCGGCAGGACGATGGTGTCTCCCGGGCCAATGACGGCGTTGCGCGATTTGAGAAAAGCATGGATGCGCGGCTTCTCTTTAAGAGCGCCGTTCTCCATGTAGTTCACCGCCATGGCGATGAGCTTACCCGGCCGGGGTAGGGGAGGGGACAGCGCTACGCTTTCCAGCGGTGCCCCCGGAGATGACGATGCGGCATCCTCCAGCTTGCCTTTCAGCGAGTCGAACCCGGCCATGACGCCGTTCACCAGGTCTTGTGTCGTGACGTGCGGAACGTCCTGAACGGCGTCTGTGACGTCAACAACGTTTCCGTTGTTGACCACGCCAAGTCGTGTGCTGTTGAAAATAACGAGTTTCACTGTCTATCTCCCTGCTGCTTCCCGTGCGGCCTTTTCGGCGCGTGTTTCACGGGGCCATTCGCGTTTCAGAGCGTCCGTTACATTGAAGTGGAGCCTGCCTAGGCCCTCCGTTTCCATCTCCACCGCATCACCGTCTTGTAGCGGTCCCAGGTCAAGATGGTGAGTCCCGGTGGCAATGATATCGCCAGGGTCAAGGGTGGTGATGGAGGATGCCCATTCGATGCACTCCGGTATCTTGTGAGCCATGTCGCTGGTGTAGAAGTCCTGGTTCAGCTTGCCGCTGACCCAGAGCCGTACGTGAGTATTCTGGGGCTGGCTGATTTCGTCGGCGGTGACCAGGTATGGGCCTATGGGAGCGAAGTTGTGCCACGACTTGATGGGGAAATAGCTGTCGTACGGCGGGTTGCCCAGGTCGCGGGCCGATACATCGACCAGGTTGACGTAGCCGAAGACGTAGTCGTAGGCATCGGCCTGGCTCACTCCTCTGGCCCGTTTGCCGATGACAACCCCCAATTCGGCCTCGTGTTCGAATATGGATGCCTGGTCCGGGGGCAACTCCACTGTGTCGCCGTCTCCGGCGACCGAGTTGGGGGATTTGAGGAAGCCGTTTATAGGAGGCATGTCCGATTCCGGCCCGTGCTCCAGGTAGTTGATAGCCATGCATAGAATCTTGCCGGGCCTGGGCAACGGCGGGCGGAACGTAACCTGGCTGATGGGTATCCCTTCAGAGCCGTCAGCGCCCTCTTCCAAGCGCCCTCTGTACGTATCGAACTCTTCTATGAGGTAGCTGATCAGATCGTGAGGGCCCAAGTGCGGGATGTCCTGCACGACGTTAGTCACGTCGAATACGTGTTCACCTCTGACCACGCCTAGTCTAAAGTCGTCGAAATAGGCCAGCTTCATATTCCCTCCTACCGGCTATGGAGCATCAGGGTGATGCCCTCTAGTCGTTGCCTATGATGGGTCGAATGGTAATGGTCTCTTCGCGCCGCGGCCCGGTGGATATGACGTCCACCGGCACGCCTATGATCTGCTCCAAGCGCTTCACGTAGTTTCTGGCGCCCTCTGGCAGGTCTCTGGCGTCCGTTGTGGACGCGGTGGTGCCGCTCCAGCCTTCGAATTCCTCGTATACCGGTTCGCAGCGCTCCAGGGCGGTGATGCTGGTGGGGAACTCGCGGATCACCTCTCCATTGAGGCGGTAACCGGTACAGACCTTGATCGTTGAAAAGCCGTCCAGGATATCCAAACGCGTTAACACAATGGATGTATAACCGTTCAGCTGCGCGCTGTATCTGGCGGCTACGCCGTCGAACCATCCGCAGCGCCGGGGACGTCCGGTGGTGGCCCCGTACTCCTTGGCGCGCTCGCGGATAGCCTCGCCTATTTCATCGGTGAGCTCGGTGACCAGGGGGCCGGAACCCACGCGGGTTGAGTAGGCCTTGAATACGCCTAACACGCCTCCGAGTGACTGGGGCGGTATACCAAGACCGGCGACAGCGCCTCCTACAGTGGGCGACGACGAGGTTACATAGGGGAAAGTCCCGTGGTCTACGTCCAGCATGGTGCCCTGGGCGCCCTCCAGTATGATGGAGGAGTTGTCTTCCAGCGCCTCTATCAGCAGGCGTTCCGTGGCGCGTATGTGTGGTTTGAGTCGCTCGCTCCAGCCGCGGCAATACTGGTACATCTCTTCCCAATCTATGGGCTCACCGCCGTACACCTTGGTAATGATGGCGTTCTTTTGCTTGATGACGCTGTGCAGGCGGGGCAGGAACACGTCTTCATTGTTCACTTCCAGCAGGTCGCCTATCCTGATGCCGGAACGCGCGACCTTGTCGACGTAGGCAGGGCCGACACCCCTGCCCGTAGTGCCTATGGCCGTGGAGCCACGCTCTTCCTCTTCAAGCCTGTCCAGCGTCACGTGATAGGGCATGATGATGTGCGCCCGGTCGCTGATTGCGATGCGGCTGGTGTCGACGCCTATTTTTTCCAGCCCGTCTATTTCCTGGATCAGGACGTCGGGGTCTATCACCACCCCGTTGCCTATGACGCAGGTGACCTGGGGCCAGAAGATGCCTGTGGGCACCAGGTGAAAGGCGAACTCTCCGTTGCTGTTGATGACGGTGTGACCGGCGTTGTTGCCGCCGGAGTAGCGGACCACGTACTGGCTGTGCTCAGCCAGAAAATCGACTACTTTCCCTTTTCCTTCGTCACCCCACTGGCCACCTATGACGGCGTATGCCGGCATGAAATACCCCTAACCTAAAGATAGCCCCGAACTTGGGGCAACTGGTGAATTATAACAGCGCAAAGAGGGGTTGGAAAGCGTGAATGGGCGGACTTATAGCCGCATCGCTCCCGCTTAGCTCACCCGTCTCAGAATTGTGGCGCAACCCTGGCCTCCGCCTACGCACATGGTGACCAGGCCGGTCTCCTCATCTCTCAGGGATAGCTCCTCCAGCAATTTCACGGTCATAACGGCTCCGGTGGCGCCTATGGGGTGTCCCAGAGATATACCGCTGCCGTTCACGTTGGTCTTGTCCATATCCAGGTCTAGCTCCCTTATGCAGTAGAGAGCCTGAGCCGCGAAGGCCTCGTTTAGCTCTACGAGGTCTATATCGCCAAGAGACATTCCCGACTTCTGCAACACCTTGCGCACGGCGGGAACCGGGCCGGTGCCCATATAAGCGGGGTCAACTCCCGCCACGGCGTGAGACACCCATTCCAACCTGGGCGTCAGTCCCAGGGACTTGGCCTTTTCCATGGACATCATCACCACGGCGGCAGCGCCGTCGTTGATCTGGGAAGCGTTGCCTGCGGTGACAGTGCCGCCTTCTTTGAAGATGGGCCTCAGCTCGGCCAGCTTCTCCAGCGTGGCGTCGCTGCGGGGCCCTTCATCCCGGTCGATAGAAACCGGGTCGCCGCGATGCTGCGGTACGCTGACCGGCGCTATCTGTTCTCCAAAAAGGCCTGCATCCACCGCGTGCGACGCTCGCTGATGGCTGAGGAGGGCCAGATGGTCTTGGTCCTCTCTGGTCACCTCAAAGCGTGAAGCCACGTTCTCAGCAGTGACGCCCATGTGGTAGTTATTGACCGGGCAGCTAAGTCCCTCTATCAGAGAATCGTCGATGCTGCCCTTGCCCATGCGCAGTCCATCCCAGCGCACGTTGCGCATTAGATAAGGGGACATGCTCATGTTCTCCGTACCGCCCGCAACCACAACGTCCGCGTCACCGGTGCGAATTAGCTGAGCGGCTAGATTTATCGCTTCCAGCCCCGATGAGCACTGCCGGTTTATGGCTATGACGGGGACTTCCTCCGGAATGCCCGCCTTCAGCGAAGCCAGGCGAGGGGCATACCCGGCGTCGGCTGCCTGAAGGACGTTGCCTATTATTACCTCGTCTACCTCCTCGGGGTCTATGCCCGTTCGTTCCAAGGCCGCTTTGATAGCGACCGCGCCCAGGTCGGCTGCGCCGAACGATTTGAATGCGCCGCCGAACCTGCCTAGGGGGGTGCGTGCTCCACTGATTATGACCGCTTGTTGCATAGCATGCTCCTTTGTAAAGCCACATTCTCTGCCCTTGAATACGGAGTGTCAAACTCCCGCCGATTCACTTGGTGGGCTGACTGGCTGTGTTATGATATGTAAAATTCGCAGTTAGAGGCATCGGCGGCTAATCTTGATATGCCAAAGGGAACGTAATGCCTAACTTTGATGAGTTAAGAGTATTTTCCGGCACGGCGCACCCCGATCTTACGGAAGCGATTTGCCGGTATCTGGACATTTCTGTGGGGCAGGCGGACGTATTCAAGTTCACCAATGACAACACGTTTGTGCAGTTCAGGGAGAACATACGCCAGCGGGACGTCTTCATTGTGCAGCCGTTCTCCTATCCGGTGAACGATAAGATCGTAGAGCTTCTCATAATGATAGACGCTGCCAAGAGGGCTTCCGCGGGTAGAGTAACCGCTGTTATCCCGTATTTTGCGTACGGCAGAACCGACAAAAAGGATCAGCCCAGGGTGCCCATCTCCGCCCGGTTGATAGCGGACATGGTCTCCACTGCGGGAGCCGATAGGGTGCTCACCGTAGACCTGCATGCGGGGCAGATTCAGGGTTTCTTCAACATACCGGTGGATGAGCTAACGGCGCTGCCCATACTGGCGCGCTATATTCAAGAAAAGGAATTGCCGGACCCCGTGGTTATAGGAGTAGACCTGGGAGCCATCAAGCGGGCCAGAGACATGGCTCAACGCGTTGGCGCCCCGCTGGCCATAATTGAAAAAAGACGAATAGGCAACGAAGACAGAGCCGAGACGTTGAACGTCATAGGTGAGGTGGAAGGCAAGATAGCCATCATCGTGGATGACGAAATAGATACGGGCGGCTCCTTGCTATCCGCGGTGGAAGCTTTGGAGCAGCGGGGAGTCAGTGAAGTTTACGCCTCCTGCACCCATGGAGTGTTGTCAGGCAATGCTGTGGAGAGGATAGGCGGCAGCCGCCTCAAGGAGCTCATTGTCACCGACACCATGCAGATGACGGACGGCAGAAGGCACGAAAAGATAACCGTGTTGTCGGTGGCTCCCCTGCTTGGTGAGGCCATACACAGGATCCATGGGGGGCTGTCGGTGGGAGCGATGTTCCAATAGAGGTTGGGTATAGCCATCCATAGCATGGCTGTTGGCAATAATCATGAGCATCTTAACCAGTGCTTTCAAGAAGATAACAGGCTCTAACGATGGCGAGGTCAACAAGCTCAGATCGCTTGTTGAGGAAATAAACGGTTTGGAGCCTGAGTTTGAGAAGCTTTCCGCCGGAGAGCTTGAGCAGACCACGGCTGAACTCAAAGACCTCATCTCAAAGGGCAAGTCCCTGGACGATCTTCTTCCCGATGCATTTGCCGCTGTCAGAGAAGCCTCCAAACGTACCATAGCCATGAGGCACTACGACGTGCAGCTCTTGGGGGGCATTGTGCTGCATCAAGGCAAGATAGCCGAGATGAAAACGGGCGAGGGAAAGACGCTGGTGGCCACACTGCCTCTCTACCTCAACGCTTTGGAAGGCAAGGGCGCACACCTGGTCACGGTCAACGACTATCTGGCGAAACGCGACGCCCAGTGGATGGGGCCTATATTCCATTCCCTGGGGCTGAGCGTGGCCTCTCTGCAGCACGACGCGTCCTACCTGTTCGACCCGGACTACGAAGGCAACGGCCCGGCCCTGAAGAACTTGCGCCCCATCAGCCGGCGAGAGGCCTACCACGCGGACATCACCTACGGCACCAACAACGAGTTTGGCTTCGATTACTTGAGAGACAACATGGTGGTCAGCGCAGACATGATGGTGCAGCGCGAGTTGAACTACTCCATAGTTGACGAGGTGGACAACATCCTCATCGACGAGGCCAGGACGCCGCTGATCATCAGCGGCCCCGCGCGCCAATCCACCAAGCTGTACAACACCATGGCCAAGATGGTGCCGCGGCTCATTAGAGAAGAGGACTACGTCTTTGAAGAGAAGGAACGCACCGTGGTCCTCACGGAGGATGGTATATCCAAAGTAGAGAAGCTTCTGAACCTGAACAATCTCTACGACCCGGAAAACTACGCCCTGACCCACTACGTAGAGAACGCGCTCAGAGCCCAGGTAGCTTATCAGCGCGATACCGATTACGTGGTGCAGAACGGCGAGGTGATAATCGTCGATGAGTTCACCGGGCGCCTCATGCCCGGCCGGCGTTATTCGGAAGGCCTTCATCAGGCCATAGAGGCCAAGGAGAACATCCAAGTTAGGCAGGAGAGCCTCACCTACGCTACAGTCACTCTGCAAAACTACTTCCGCATGTACTCCAAGCTGGCCGGAATGACCGGAACAGCCGCCACGGAGGCGGAGGAGTTCTGGAAGATATACAAGCTGGACGTGGTAGCCATTCCCACCCACCGGCCCATGGTTCGGGATGACCACACAGACCTGGTTTATAAGAATGAGAAGGGCAAATTCAAAGCCGCAACCGACGCCATAGAGGAGCTGTACAAAGAGCAGCGCCCCGTGCTGGTGGGCACAACGTCAATTGAAGTCTCGGAAAAGTTGAGCGATACGCTCAAGAGAAGAGGCATTGCCCACCAGGTATTGAACGCCAAGCAGCATGAAAGAGAGGCGTCCATAGTATCCCAGGCGGGCCGCTTGGGAGCCGTCACGGTTGCCACCAACATGGCGGGCCGGGGCACGGATATCGTGCTGGGAGGTTCACCGGAGGGACGCGACGCTGACGAATGGCAGGAAGAGCATGACAAGGTGGTTGAGCTGGGTGGACTGTTCATACTTGGCACGGAACGACACGAAGCCCGTCGCATAGACAACCAGCTCAGAGGCCGCTCCGGCCGCCAGGGAGACCCGGGCACTACCAGGTTCTACGTGTCGCTGGAAGACGAGCTGATGCGCAAGTTCGGCGGCGATAGGATCAAGAAGGTCATGGAGTGGGCCGGGTTGGAAGAGGAAGTGCCCATTCAGTCCCGCATGGTGACCAAGGCCATAGAGAGCTCGCAGGTCAAGGTGGAGGCCACCAACTTCGACATCAGGAAACACCTGGTGCAGTATGACGACGTGGCCAATGCCCACCGCAGCGTCGTCTATGGCGATCGGCGCAAAGCGCTATCGGAAGCCGATCTTAAAGAAAACATCCAGGAGATGATACACCGTGAGTTGGACTCGGTGGTGGCGACGAACACGTCGGGCCGCGATAGTGAGAACTGGTCGCTCGACGCGATGGAAGCGGAGTTGCTCACCATAATGCCGCTGCCCCGCGATCTCAGATTGGAGAGCCTTGAAGAGATGGCTCCGGTGGAGATGCTGGACGCTTTGGAAGGTCACGCCGATGCCCTCTACGCGGAACGTGAAGAACAGGTTGGGCCTGAGCAAATGCGCGCCTTGGAGAGAGCGGTGATGCTGCGTGTAATCGATTCGCACTGGGTGGAGCACCTAACCGCCATGCAGAACCTGCGCCAGGGCATAGGTCTGCAGGCCTACGGGCAGCGCGATCCGCTTGTGATGTACAAGAAAGAATCGCACCAGCAGTTTAACGACCTGCTGGGCCGCATCCAGCACGATATTGTGCACACTATCTACCACGTGGTGCCGGTCCAGAACGGGGCCTCCAGAAGCGTCCAACGCAGCCGTTTGGTTGACGCCAAGATGGTGGCTTCTAAGCCCAGCGTGATGGCCGGTGCGCTGGGAACCGCAAGGGCCTCTGCCGGAGGGGCAAGCGGCGCGAGAAAAGTGGGCCGCAACGACTCCTGCCCGTGCGGCAGCGGCAAGAAATACAAGAGATGCCACGGCGCGGCAGCCTAACGCCGCCACAAACCTCTCCCCCCATTTGACGGGGGAAGATGGAGATGGGGGGGAATCGCAAGCATGTACCGCATAGAAGATAATCCTGAGCTGTTTGCACAGCAACTGGGGATCAAACCGGGCGCCACGGCAACTACCCTTAACGCGCCGGAAGCCTTCGCGGCTGCTCTGAACCAGGGAATGCCGGATGAGGCGCGTTTCATAGACGCTGGCAGAATATCCATGTTCGATTCCAACGTGACGGTATACTGGCCGGAGGATATGGACGATCTGAAAGAGACGGTTAACTGGCGGGTTCAAGACCAGTCCACGCCGATAACCGGTTTCTGGGTGGTGATTCCCAAGAAGCCCGTGGCCGAGTTGCGGGAGAGCGACCTCCTCTTTGACGATATCCTGGACCTCGTCCTGCCCAGCGGTCTGGTGGACAACAAGATCCTCACATTCTCTGAGGAAGAGTACGGCATACGCTTTGTCCCTCGCATCGGCTCTGAGCTGTCGCCGGTGCCATGAACAACCTGGAGCTGGCTTCCATCTTCAACGGAATCGCCGCGCTTTCCGAGCTGAAGGGCGAGAACGTCTTTGTCGTCATGGCTTATCAAAGAGTGGCGCAGGCCATCCGGTATCTTCCGGTGGAGCTTGAGCAGTACGTCCGCGAAGGCAATGACCTCAAGGAGATAGACGGCATTGGCGACGCCATCTCCCAGAAGATACACGAGCTGTTGGAAACAGGCCGTTCGCGGTTCTACGAGGAGCTGAAGGCGGAGTTCCCCGAAGGGCTTATCGACATTATGGAAGTCCCCGGCGTGGGCCCCAAGAAAGCCCTCAGGCTCACCACTGAGCTTGGCATAAAGTCCGTGCCGGAGTTGGAAGAAGCGCTGGAGGACGGACGCGTGGAGCGGTTGCCCGGGTTTGGCGAAAGAAGCGCCGCGAACATGCTTCGCCGTCTGCGTAATCGTAATAAATATGCCTGAAAAGAGATCGAAAAGAACCGGCGCGCAGAAGCAGATGGCGGAGGAAGTTGTAGAGTGCTTGAAGCTGGCCATCCGGCAGGGCACGCCATGGCCCAGGGCTTTGCTGGATGCCGTTGCCGCCTGGCCCCTTGCCGAAGAGCGGCTGGACGGCGTCGATTACCGGTACCTGCTGCTGGGTGAAGCCTTCGACTGGTTGACCCTGGCAGGACGTCTGCTCAGCGAGGTAGACGGCTTGGTTCCCGCCGAGGAGAGGACGGCTCTTCTATTCGAAGGGTCACTGCCCAGTGACGAGCTCTGGTACCAGTTCGAGGACCTGATTGGCCCCGAGAAGCGGGGAGCGCACCTCAACTACTACTACGGCGTAATTGTGGAGGAAGCGCTCCTTCTTTCGGTGGAGGAAACGGTGCGCAAGGAGCGCATCTCGCAAGGGCTGCCCGACTCGGAGGAGCTCAGCGACATAGCGTTTCGGCGTGTCTACGGCGAAACCCAGGAGTCGTTGCTGCAAGCATTCCGGCAGGAAATGGCGAGACCTGACAGAGATTCCATCACCATCACCGAGCTTAAGGAGTTCACCTACTGGCTGTTCAAGCGCCGCGTAAATTCGTCCGAGAGTGCGAGGGTAGCCAGCGATACCAAGAAGGGTCTGGTTAGACTTTCCGGTATGAACGGCCTGAGGTAGCGGATTCCAGGACCCGGCTATCCGCCGAACTGCTGGACAAGCTCCTGTATGCGCGCTTGACGTTCTTTGGCCGCCTCCAAACGTTGCCGTTCTCTCTCCACCACTTCCTCGGGAGCCTTGGAGGTGAACCGTTCATCTTCCAGGCGGCGTTCTGAACGGTGGATCAGGTCTTGGGATGTCTGCAGCTCCTGCTCCAAGCGCCGTTGCTCCGCGGCCAGGTCGACAACGTCGCCCATGGGTATGTACACCGTGGTGCTTCCCACCACCAGCGACACGGTTTGATTAGCCGGAGGCTGCTGGTCCGGCCGTATGACGTGGAGAGGTTCGATGCGGGCCAGGGCTTTGATAGCCTCCGATTCTTCAAGAATCACGTGGTAGCTAGAGTCCGAGGCTATCAGCACCTCCAACCGTTCTTGCGGCTCAATCTTGAACTCGGCGCGTATATTGCGCACTGCGCGCACTACCGCGCTGACCAAGTCCACTTCTTCTTCCGCCAGCGGGTCGATTGCCTCCGGATGGGCCTCCGGGTAGGGCGCTATCATAATGGAATGAGGCAGGTCTCCTTCACGGGGTAGAGCCTGCACCAGCCGCTGCCACAGCTCTTCAGTAATGAACGGCATGAAGGGGTGCAGCATTCTAAGGGTGCGCTCCAGAACGTGAGCCAGTATTGTCAATGGCTCCCTGTCGCCGTGGCGCAGACGCACCTTGCTCATTTCTATGTACCAATCGGCGAACTCGCTCCAGATGAAGTCGTAGAGCTCGCGCTCCGCTTCTCCAAACTGGAACTCCTCCATCAGCTTGCCCACGTTCTCGGTGACGCGGTTATGCCTGCTCAGTATCCATCTGTCCTCGCGGTGCTGGGGCGTGGGAACCTGCGACCATCCGGAGAGATCGTCCGCGTCTTCCAGCAGCCCCACCACGAAGCGGCTGATGTTCCACAGCTTGTTCGCGAAGTTACGCGACGCCTCCAGCTTTTCCGCGGTGGGCCGCGTATCGTTGCCGGGGGAAGTTCCCGTGGTGAGAGCGAACCTCAAAGCGTCGGCTCCGTAGGTGTCGATGAGTTGCAGTGGATCCAGAACGTTGCCGCGGCTCTTGCTCATCTTTACGCCTTCGGGGTCGCGTACCAGCCCGTGGAGATACACCGTCTTGAACGGGATCTCTTCCATGTTTTCCAGGCCCATCATAATCATGCGGGCTACCCAGAAGAACAGGATGTCGTAGCCCGTTTCCATCACTGCGGTAGGGTAGAAATAGCGCAGGTCTTCCGTGTCATCGGGCCAGCCCAGAGTGGAATGTGGCCATAGCGCGGAGCTAAACCAGGTGTCCAGGACGTCCGGGTCTTGCCAGAGCTTGGAGGAACTGCAGTGCTCGCACTGGGTTGGCTCTTCCACAGCTACCGTCTCCTCATCGCACCCGTCGCAGTACCACACAGGTATGCGATGCCCCCACCAGAGCTGGCGGCTGATAGTCCAGTCGCGGATGTTCTCCATCCAGTTCATGTAGACCTTGGTGAAACGCTCTGGAACTATGCGGATACGCCCGTCCTCCACCGCCTCTATTGCAGGCTTGGCCAGCGGTTTTATATCGACAAACCACTGCATGCTCACTATAGGCTCTACCGTGATGTCGCAGCGATCGCACCTGCCCAGCGCTACCGTGTACGGCTCGGTCCGCTCCAACAGGCCTTCCTGCTCCAACTGCTGCAATATTCCTTTGCGGACGGTGAACCGGTCCTGGCCCGCATATGGCCCGGCCTCTTTGTTCATGGTCCCGTCCAAGTTCATTACGTTGACGATGGGCAGGTCATGGCGCTGACCGACCTCGAAGTCGGTGGCGTCGTGGCCTGGTGTGACTTTGAGAGCGCCTGTGCCGAACTCCATCTCCACCGCTTCATCCGCGATGACGGGTATGGGCCGGCCCAGCACCGGCAGCAACACTTTCTTGCCGATGACGTCCGTGTATCGCTCGTCGTTGGGGTTGACCGCCACCGCCGTGTCGCCCAGCAGTGTTTCGGGGCGCGTGGTGGCTACGGTGAGGTGACGGTTGCTATCCTGAAGTTTGTACCGAATATGGTAGAGCTCCCCCTCTGAGTCGCCGTGTTTCACTTCAAGGTCGGACAGCGCAGTCATGCAGCGGATACACCAGTTGATGATGCGCTCTCCGCGGTAGATGAGACCTTTCTTGTACAGATTCACGAAGGTGGTGAGGACCGCTTTGCTGGGCCCCGGTTCCAGGGTGAACCGTTGTCGCGTCCAATCACAGGAAGCGCCCAGTCGCTTGATCTGCTCGGTGATGATGCCGCCGTACTTGTGCACCCACTCCCAAATGCGCTGCTCAAACTGCTCGCGCCCAAGCTGGTGACGACTTACCTCGTCCTGGTCTTGGAGAGCGCGTTCCACCACAACTTGCGTGGCAATGCCCGCGTGGTCGGTTCCGGGCAGCCAGAGTGTGGGGTCGCCGCGCATGCGATGCCAGCGAGCCATGATGTCTTCCAGCGTGTCGGTAAGGGCGTGCCCCATGTGAAGCTCGCCCGTTACGTTGGGAGGCGGCATGATGATGACAAACGGTTCTTTGGAGTGGTCTATCTCAGGAGTGAAGTAGCCCCCGTCCATCCAGAACCTGTACAACCTCTCCTCCACGGGGCGATGGTCGTATGCCTTGGGGAATTCCTGCTTCTTCGTTTCAGTGGTGGCCATGCTGTTGAACGATTGTAGCACGAGGCAGGTTGGCGGTGAAGTCACCGTGTGAGAAGAAAGGGAGAAATACTCCTTGCGCATCGGGCGTATAATAGAGATGCCACGGCCCCATCGCGTTCAACCGCACGCCCTGAGACCGAGACGCCTCTTTCCTAGCTTTCCGTAGAGGACTTTGCCTGTAAGTATGCGCCGGACGGATACCGAAACCGCTGTGGACGCAGCTTCCAAGCCCATATCTTGGAAGCGGAACCTGGCCGTGATGTGGATTGCCCAGTGCATTACGGTGATGGGTTTCAGCTTTACCTTCCCCTTTGTGCCCCTGTTCATCCAGCAGGACCTGGGCGTCCCTGATCCTGCTGGCGCCGCTTTCTGGACCGGCATCTCCAGCGGCTTCATGGGCATCGCCATGTTCACTTTCGGGCCTATATGGGGCATGATCGGCGACAGGTATGGAAGGAAGAACAACGTGGTGCGGGCCATGCTGGGCGGGGTGTTGTCCCTGGTGTTAACCGGGTTGGTCACCAACGTCGGGCAGCTTGTCGTACTTCGAGTGCTGAACGGCGTCGCCTCCGGCGTGTTCGCTACGGTCATGGCGCTGGTTGCCTCCACCACTCCACGGGAGCGAGTTCCCCTGGTTATGGGCAGCCTGCAGGCGGCAATGCTCTTCGGCAACACCATAGGCCCCCTGTTTGGCAGCATACTGGCCGAGGCGGTCGGTTTCCGCGGCGCCTACTACGTGGCGGGGGCAACTTTGGGCATATCCATCCTTATGGTGGTGTTCCTTGCCCGCGACAACTTTGAAAAGCCTGCCGACGGCGGTTTCGTATTCAGACACGAAGCGCTGGAGGGGCTGTTCAAGCTGGTGGGGTCTCGCGAGGTGGGCCCCATATTGATTGCCACGTTCATGATCCAGATGGCGCCCTTGCTCATGTTTCCCGTGCTCCCCGTGCTGCTGGATTCGTTGACTTCTGGAGGGGGCACAATGAGCACCGGCATCTCCTTTGCCATACTGGGCATCACCGGAGCAATAGCCTCTTATATGGCGGGGTGGTTCAGCGCCAGGGTCTCTTTGACCAAGATGATGATTGTGGCCTGCCTGGGACTGGGCGTATGCCTGACTCCGTTTGTCTTCGTCGATGCGGTATTCATCCTGTATGGCCTGCTTGCTGTGGCCGGCGCGTTTCAAGGCGTGCTCATCGGCTCCGCGAGCGGCCTGATGGGGGTTGCCGTACCACCGGAACAGCGCGGCACGGGCTTCGGCGCTATGCAGAGCGTTTCGGCGGGAGCGTTTGGATTTGGGCCGCTGATTGGAGGGACAATTGCTTCCGTAACCGGATTGAGGTCTGTCTTCGCTGTCCAGCCTGTGGTGCTGGTAATAGCGGCGGTCTTTGTGGCGTTGTTCCTCGGACGCCGCGAGGCGGAGGCAGACGCGGACGCGGGGTAGGGGAGTAGCCGCTAGATACTGCTTTCCAGGCTGCGGCGCGCCATCAGGGCTGCGCCAATCACAATGGCGTCCCCGCCCAGGTGCGCTCTGACGATTTCAAGCGGGCCCGTAGCCGCCGAGAGGGCGTTTTGAAACACCTGCTCCCTTGCCATCTCTATCAGTTCGGGCGTCCCCTCTATCACCCCTCCTCCAAGCACGACCATACGAGGGTTGAATGCGTGCACCAGCGAGATAATGCCTGCGGCAAGAGCGCGCCCCGTCTCCTCAATTATGCGCCCGGCCAGTGGGTCGCCGTTGTGGAACGCATGGGAGACTGTCGATGCCGTTATCTCGTCCGCATCGCCGCCGCACAGGCCGAGGATAGCGGTTCCCTCGCTTGGACTTGATGCGATGGCTTGTTGCGTCCGCAAGGCTATGGCCCATCCGCCGCACAGAGACTCCAAGCATCCGCGGTTGCGGCAGCGGCAGGGTGCGCCGTTCATGTCGATGGTCATGTGCCCAACCTCTCCGGCGGTTCCCGTAGCGCCGACAACCACCCGGTTGTCGTGGATGATTCCGCCGCCGACGCCGGTTCCCACGAACAGCGCCACCAGGTCGGAAACCCCCTGACCTGCGCCGCGCTGCCACTCTCCAAAGGCGGCGGCCCGGACGTCGTTGGTGACGAACGCGGAGACGTTGAACGCCTCCTCCAGTCTGGACTTCAGGGGGAAGTTGCCCAGTTGCACCAGGTTGGGGGACTCGCGCACTATCCCGGTTACAGGCTCGATCTGCCCGGCGGCGCCGACTCCTACCGCATCGATTTCTCCGTCGGTCGCGCTCTGCAACTGCTGGGCAAGGAGGAGTGTTTGCGCGATGAAACCGTCCGGTGAGAGCTCTCTGCCACTGGGGAAGCGGTCGCTGGAGAGGACGTTGCCGTGTGCGTCGACAAGAGCCACCTCCACCTTGGTGCCGCCGATATCAATTCCCAGTGTTGTTCCGGATGCCATGGCCTTCCAAGTGCGAAACGTGGACTAGTCCAACATCAAGGCAAGATGTTGCAAGACGAATTGATTGTTGCCGTCGTTTCTAGCTGATGACTCCGGTTAAGCCAGCCACAGCTTCCACCAAGTCCTCTTCTTACGCTTTGGAGGTCTTGGCTTCTTCTCCGCGCCCGTGGCGAGTGAGGTGACCACCTGGCGGGGCATCTCTCTGAGAATGGATGGAATCAGGTTGTACAGCTTCTCGACCTCATCCGGATGCATGTCGCGGGCAACGGTCTGTACCGCGCCCACCCGGCGCATTGCCAGGGTGCCGGGCAGCGCCTTCAAGGCCTCATCATAAGAGTGCGCCACCGTTTGGGCTTGGCCTGGATCCATTTCTATCCAGGTGAGGAGACGGCTCTTGGTAAAGTCGTGGAGCTTATCCTCCGCCATCTCGTGCTCGGCGCGAGCCAGTTCCGTGATCTGCTTGAGCCTCTCTTCCTCGGACAGCCCTGCCAGCTCACCGTATCTCTTCTTCATCTCAGAGCTACGAGCATCCTCTTTAGCATCGGCAAGAGCGACCCATTGCTTCACGTCCATAGGAGTGGAGCTAGTCATTGACCCCTCCTTTTGAGTCGGGCGACTCATTGAGTTCCCAGCGGTAAAGGCGAGAAGATGATATTGTGACACTAGCCTGCTGTCAAGAAAGCAGGCTAGCAACTGTCTTGAGTTATTTGCAACACGGGCGGCCAGCTCCGCTCTCCATGTCCACTTTGCTCCCCCATACTCGCTCATCCTGCCCCCCCCCCGCTCATCCTGAGCAACGTCGAAGGAGATGAGCGGGTGTAACCGCCCATATGTCCCGCCTCATTCAGGCCCCATGCCTGCGAACTCCGCCGGAGCTAATCCGTTGCTCTCGCGCTAGGGCGTCACGTTGCCCGCTGTTACATGGAACAGCGACGCATTGCGCGCCGCTGATTCGCCGATTAGCGCGGGCTCCGCAGTGGTGACCAGCGCCTGCTGGTATCCGGCGGCTTCTTCAAGGACGCTTTGCCTCCGGTGTGAATCCAACTCGGAGAGGACGTCGTCAAGGAGAAGCACCGGCTCATCTCCGCGACGCTCTTTGAGGAACACCGCCTCCGCCAAGCGGAGCCCTAGGGCTATAGACCTTGCCTGGCCCCTGGAAGAGTACGTACTGGCGGGCATGCCGTTCAGATTGATCTCCAAGTCGTCGCGGTGCGGACCGGCCAGGGTCATGCCGACGCGTATCTCTTCGTTTCGTCGCTCGCCAAGCGACTGTTCAAACTGTGTGGAGGGCAGGGAGGGCCGGAACTTCAAGGACAGCTCCTCGCCCTTGGACAGAGTGCGGTAAGCGTGCGCCGTCAGCGGAGCCAGCCTATCGATGGCATCGCTTCGATGATCTATCAGCGCCACGCCTTCCCCGACCAGTTCCCCGTTCCAGAACCCTAGCTCTTCACCGGATGCTCTTCCTTCTCTGATCAGGCGCAGCAGGTGGTTCCTCTGGGTGAGCACGCGTTGATACCTCTGTAGGGTCCGCAGGTAACCCCGGTCTACCTGCGAAAGCAATATATCCAGGAAGCGGCGGCGCTGGGAAGGCGAGCCATGCACCAGCTCTATGTCTGAGGCCGTGAACAACACGGCGTTGACCCAGCCGACCAGTCCCGATGCGGACGTAGAAACGCCGTTGACCTTGATCCGTTTGTTCACCAGGACACCCCCGGCTCCTTGGCTGGATTCGGCGCGCAGACCGACGATGACCCTCACCTTATCGTCGCGGCGCTCCACCTCCCCGTCGATAATGGTCTGCTCTATACCGCCGGTACCCGACGCTTCGGGAGTCCTCTGCGACTCCCATGTGATGAGCTCCCTTTCCACGTTGGTGCGGTAGGACTTGGCAATGGCGAGCAGGTAGGCTGCTTCTAGAAGGTTGGTCTTGCCCTGGGCGTTCGCCCCGCTGAGCACCACCAGGCCCGGTGGCAACTCTAGGCTCAATCCGGCGAAGTTGCGGTAGTTGGTCAGTCTGAGATGGGATATGTACACTTGGGGTCTTGGACTATGGCTAGTCTCTGCGCCTGCCCAGCAGCAATATCCAGTTGG
>DAOUKI010000120.1:0-16384 GCA_034421495.1 Dehalococcoidia bacterium
AGGGTGCATCCAGCGCCATGGGCCACGTGGGAGTGAACGCGGCCACGGACGTTACGGGATTCGGGCTGTTGGGACATCTGAATGCGATGATGCAGGGCAGCGGAACTTCGGCGCGGGTATACTGGTCGAAGGTGCCGTTGCTTCCCGGACTGTGGCAGCTGGCCGAGCAGGGCATAGCGCCCGGTGGGACGCAGCGCAACCTGGCTTCGCTGGAGCATTCCGTCCGCTGGCACGAAAGCTTGTCGCGGACCGTCCAGGTGGTGCTGAGCGACGCCCAAACGTCGGGCGGGCTTCTCATATCGACGCCCCGGGGCAAGCTGGACGTTCTGCTAGAGCAGCTAGCGGGACACGGGGTTGCAGGAGCGGTGGTCATAGGAGAGGTCATGGACAGCAAGGCCTGGACAATAGAAGTGGACAGCTAAGGCTATAGAGGTTGCCCCATGCCGGAAACACCCTCACCAGTCACCATTCCCAGCAGCCTCCTCCACGCCGTCTATAGTGAAGCCAGGAAATCCTATCCCAACGAGGCCTGCGGCTGGCTCACCGGCCCGGCGAACGGCAACCGCGCCGACGCCATCCGTGCCTGCGTAAACGCCAAGAGCCTGGGTGTCCACTCCGCGGTACCTGATCGTGGGGCCGAAACCGCCTACGAATTCACCGCCCAGGACGCCATAGACCTCGACCGCAGCTTCGACACCGACACCCCCGCAGTGGTCATCTACCACTCTCATCCCAACGGACAGGCCTATTTCTCTAGAACTGACCGTCAGTTTGCCAAGTCTATGTGGGGTGATGGGCCCGCTTACCCCGTTCAGCAGCTTGTAGTGGGCCTCGACGCTTCCCGCGTTGTGGAAGCGGCCCTTTTTGCCTGGTCCTGGGAAGCCAACGACTTTATCGAGGTATCAAGGCTCCAAGGAGATGCCGTCTAGCCAACCAGGGTACGCCCTGCTTGCATGTTTGTCAGCTTTGCAATACAGCTTCAGCTACGGCTTTGCCCATTTCGCCGGTGCCTACGGAAGGCTGGCCTGGTCCGGCCAGGTCGGGCGTGTAGAGGCCGCTTTCCAGCACTTGTTCCACGGATTGCTCCACTGCTGAGCCTTCGTTGATTAGGCCGAGGGAGTAACGCAACATGAGGGCCATACTGAGAATGGCGGCGAGAGGGTTCGCCTTGCCCTGCCCCGCAATGTCCGGGGCGCTGCCGTGAATCGGCTCGTACATGCCGCGGGCACGGCGTCGTCCCGTGGCGTCCGGTACGCCGGCAAGGCTCGCCGAGGGAAGCATACCCATGGAGCCCGCGAGCACGGCCGCTTCGTCGGAGAGAATGTCGCCGAAGGTGTTTTCAGATACGATAACATCGAAGCGGTTGGGGTTCAGGACAAGCTGCATGGCGCAGTTATCCACTAGCATGTGGTCCAGGGCGACGTCCGGGTACTCCGGGGATAGCTCAATGGCTATCTGCCGCCACAATCGGGACGTCTCCAGGACGTTGGCCTTGTCGACGGAGGTCAGTTTCTTACTCCGTCCCCGGGCAAGCTCGAAGGCGGCTCTGAGGATACGCTCGATCTCACGCTCCTCGTACTTCAGGGTGTCAACGCCGCGCCTTCCCCGCGATGTGTTCCATCGCTTCTTGGGCTTGGCGAAGTAAAGCCCTCCGGTGAGCTCTCGCAGCACCAGGATGTCCACGCCTCGGACCACTTCCGGCTTGAGCGGACCGGAGTCCTCCAGGAACGGGTAGACTTTGACGGGACGCAGATTTGCCCATAGTCCCATGACCTTGCGTATGGCAAGCAGTCCGTCCTCTGGGCGTACCTTGGCCTGCGGGTCATCCCACTTGGGCCCGCCCACGGCTCCGAAGAGAAGGGCGTGGCTGCGGCGACAGGCCTCGGCGGTTTCAGGGCGAAGGGCCACCCCGTGCTTATCTATGGAGGCCCCGCCTACCAGGTCTTCGGTAAGATCAAAGGTGTGGTTGAACTTCCGGCCCACGGCCTGCAACACGCGCACTGCTTCAGTGGTCACTTCGGGGCCAATACCATCGCCTGGCAACACAGCTATCTGGAAACGCATGGGCAAAACCTCGCTTGAATCAATGGCGTGGTGAACTATACGGGATTGCGCCCAGGCTGTAAACCGGGGCAAGCATGGCTCAGCCGCCGTCTGGGAAGGTTACGTCGATCTGGAAGGGGGCGGGCTCCAGGGTCTGTTCCTGTACGGCGGAGACGACAACGACGGTGTGCGAGAAGCCACCATTCGCCCCCTCTATCTCTACCATAGCGGACGCTTCTTCATCGAGCGCGACGCGGCGTACCGATGGCTCAGTCTCCATCTCAATGACGGTAAGCAGGTACTGCTGGGGGACGGTGTAGGGAGTCAGCACGAAGCCGTTTGCCTCCCAGGGGCCGTCATCCGTTCCGGCGACATCCGGGAAAGAGACCCCTGTGATGGATATGTTGTCCAAGCAGATGCCGGCGCCGTGGAGGGCGTCATCCGTCACGTACTCAAAGCGGAGAAGCGCCTCCCTGCCACGATACGGAGTCAGGTCGACGCTGTCTTCAAGCCAGCGTCCGCTGCTCCCGGTATAGCCGGGGCCAAACGCGTTGCCCACGGGGTCCACAGCAGAGGATAGGTTGCCCTCCAGCACGTCCCAGGTTTCACCGCCATCGGTGGAGACCTCAACGTAGGCGTAGTCCCACCCTTCTTCTATGCTGTACCAGAGGGAGTAGGTCATGGCTAGGGAATCCTGATCAGGCAAGGCGACTTCCGCGGTGAGAGTGGTGTCTATGGAGTCTCCACGGTTGCTCCACCAGCAACGGTCTCCCCCGGCGGAAGGGGGTGGTACAAGGGGCGTTTCCGTATGCCCCTCGAAATGCAGGATGACCGGGCCTCTGGAGACTATCTCGTAGTACTTCGACCCGTATTGAGGCGCCTCGTCCCGGAACTGCACCGGTCCTGCTATGGTCCGCACCTCCGCTACCCGCACCTGCGATTCGGGGTAGCTGTAGGGCCCGCCATTGTCTTCATCCAGATAGTTGGCCACCGTCCAGTCGGCGAATACGTCTGTGAAACTCCTGCCGGCGTCCACGTATTGCAGATAAGCCTCTACCCCTCGGATGCTGTCGTCGGGGTGCTCCATGAGCATCCCCAGGCTTTCCGTGCCGTACTGCTGCCCTAGGTATTCAAAGAAGAGGTTCGCGCCGCCGTAGTTGTAGAAGCTGGAACTGTGGGTCTCAGGCCAGTTGACCAAAGAGGTGGAGGGCCTGGAGAGAAACGCGTTGCGGGAGGACGACATGTAGCCGGCGATTTCAGCGCCTACCTCCGCCAATCCTTCATTGACCCAGCTTTCGTCCGAATCGTCGGCGCGAAACTGGATGGCATGTGTGAACTCGTGAGCCAAAGTTCCCAAATAGCTCCGGCTATTGAGGGGCAAAGAGGAGGTCATATAGATCATCTCGCGCTGGTTACTATGGGGATGGACAATGGACGGATATTCATCCGCTGATGAGTAGTAACCGTCCACGCTGGACAGTGGGGCGTGCAGAACGGTCAGGTGAACGTCATTGTCTACGCCGGGCACAAGCTCGGTGCCGAATACAGCGGTCACCCTGGGGCGAATCTCTTCTTCGAAAACCGTTGCCGAATTCTCCAAGTCGTCCAGGTTGAACTGGACACCGTCGGCGATATACCAGTACGCGTGGTCGGTGACCACGTGCAGAGTAGCTTGCAGTGGGTAAACATTGCGGTTTGCAATGTCGGTAACGTTGAAGGTGTCCCGCCGCCCGACCTCGTAGGTTACGGGAGTAGAGTTCACCACCTGTGGTATGGGCTGCTGCGACTTGATGACCAGGCGGCTGGTTAGATCGTAGAGATCGCGGTCAGGTGGAGTGGGGTAGTGGATTTGCGGGGCCGTTGTGGTTGGCGTGGCTGTGGGTGTGGGTGCAGGAGTGGACGTGGGCATGGCGCGTGGAGTCGAGGTTGGCGTGGGTGCGGCAGGAGTTGGAGTCGTTGAAGGCGTGACGGCGACCGGCGTTGCCGAAAGGGGAGTGGGGGATGCGGTTGGGCTTGGCGCGGGAGAGGGGGTTACAACTACAGTGCTTTCACTGCCTCCCAATGAGCAAGCCATGCTGAGGAACGCAGCCAGCGCAGCAAAGAAGCTAAGCTTCATCGCTTTCTGTAGGGTCGTCTGTGCCCTGTACACGCTGGTTGAACGTGTTCATGGCGGCGTCAATACCGCAGCGGACAATCCAGGTCACGGCCTCCGCGGCGCGGGTTAGCGTTTCCTCTACAACCTCAGCTTCCTGCAGGGTAAAGCGGCCAAGCACGAAATCGACCGGGTCCTGCTGAACGGGTTGCCCAATACCGATGCGCAGCCTGGGGAAGTCCTGACTTGCCAGTTCATCGATGATGGAGTTGGCGCCGTTGTGGCCCGCGGAGCTGCCGCGCGGTCTAATACGAATTTGCCCAACCGGCAGGTCTCGTTCATCGTAGATGGCAAGCAAGCTTGAAAGCGGCAGGCGGTACCTGTCCAGCAGGTAGCGGGCGGCTATTCCGCTGAGGTTCATGTAGGTGCGAGAGCGCGCCAGCACCACGGGTTCTCCTTCGATGGCGCCTTCACCGAGCACGGCGTGGCGGCGGCGCTGGTCAAGCCGTATGCCGTACTTCTTGGAGAGAATGTCCACGCACCTATAGCCGACGTTGTGGCGGCTCCCGGCATAGGCAGCCCCCGGATTGCCCAGGCCTAGAACTATGATCATACCGCTGATAAGCCGCGCTCCAGGTCGGCTGTGATGTCGTTTACGTCTTCAATGCCAACGGAGAGACGGACGAGTCCATCCGTGATCCCCTGTTCACTCCGTTCCGTGGTGGAAATAGCGCGGTGGGACGTCTTGACGGGATGGGTTACCGTGGTGGTTACGTCTCCCAAGCTGGGGGCGTACTTGATGCGTTGGAATCCCTTGAACAACCTGGAGGCTCCCTGGAATCCCCCGTCCACTTCGAAGGAGATCATGGAACCGAATCCGTTGCGCATGACCCTGGCCGCTATGGGATGGTCGGGGTGGGTCTCCAAGCCGGGGTAGTTGACGGAGAGGACCTTGGGATGTCCGGCCAGGTATTCCGCTATAGCTGAAGCGCTGGCGGTGCTCCTGGCCATCCGTACCCCCAGTGTTTTGAGGCCGCGCAGAGCCAGCCACGCCTCGAAGGGGGCCAGGTTGACTCCGGTAAGCGAGACCTTGCTCTTGACCGACGCGATTCTCTTGCTATCTCCCACGACAACGCCCGCCGTGACATCGCCGTGGCCGCTGAGGAACTTGGTGGCGCTGTGCACCACCAGGTCCGCTCCCAGCTCTAGGGGGCGTATGTGGTACGGAGAGGCGAAGGTGTTGTCCACGACTACGGTTGCGCCGCACCGTCTGGCCGCTTCCGCGATACGGGGCAGATCGGGCACCCTGAGCAACGGATTGGTCTCCGTTTCCAGGAAGACTGCGCCGGCAGGACGGGACATCGCCTGTTCCCAGGCCGCCGCGTCCTGTCCGTCTACGAACTCGACATCTATGCCAAGCGGGGAGAAAACCGTGCGTAGAAGGGCTGTGGCCTTGCCGTACAGATCACGCGCCGCCACCAAGCGCGTGCCCGGCTCGGCGGCGGCAAGCAGAGCGACAAGGGTGGCGCCCATGCCGGATGAGCAAGCCGCGCCTGCTTCGGCGCCTTCCAGAAGCGCAACCGCCTGGGCAAAGGCATCCGTGGTGGGGTTGCCGTCACGGCTGTAGAAGTACCCCGGCTTTCGTCCCTCGAATAGGTCGTCGGTGTCCTCTAGGTTTTCGATGGCAAATACGGATGCCTGATAAACAGGGGGCACCATGCTATCTACGACAGGGGAATCGCTGCCAGCGGTGGCGGCCAGGGTGTCTATGGACTCTTCTTGCGGTTTATTGGACATAATCAGAAGTTCAGCGCACTATGAGACGGCCTCTTCCACCAAGTTGCCTTCCAACAGCTTGAGGAACTGCGCTTCATCTAGAATTTGCGTGCCCAGCTTTTGGGCTTGCTCAAGCTTGGAGCCGGGTTCTTCTCCAACTACCAGATACCTGGTCTTCTTGCTCACGCTGCTCCCCACCGAACCGCCAAGCTCTTTGATACAGTCTTCCGCTTGTGAACGGCTCATGGAGTCTAGCCGGCCGGTTACTACCATCTGTAGACCCGTTAGAGTAAGGCTGCTCTCGTCCTGTGCCGTTGCGTCGGTTTCCAGCTGCACACCGGCTTGGCGCAGCTTATCAATGACGACACGGTTGTTCTCCTGCGCAAAGTGTGCCGCGATGCTCTGGGCCACCTTGGGCCCAATGCCGGGAACCGAGGTTAGCCTCTCCTCGGAGGCTTGGGCGATGCCGTCCATGGAGCCGAAGTGACGCACCAGGGCATCGGCCGTTTCATAGCCGACGTGACGGATTCCCAGGGCATAGAGGATGTTTGCCAGGGGACGGCTCTTGCTGATCTCCATGTTTCGTATCAGGTTATCAGTGCTTTTCTCGCCCATTCTTTCCAGGGAGAGCAACTGCTCTCTGGTTATGGAATATAAGTCGCCGACGTCATTCACAAGGCTGGCGTCAATGACGGCCAGGGCAAGCCGTTCTCCCATGCCCTCTATGTCCATGGCGCCGCGGCTGACGAAGTGCATGAACAGCCGGGCAAACTGGGCGGGGCAGGCCGTATTGAAGCAGTAGGTCATGGCCTCACCCTCGGGGCGGGCTGTTGGAGTGCTGCAGACCGGGCATTGCGGCGGCATTTCGAACTCGCGCTCTTCCCCGCTGCGCCGCGAGACAACGGGGCTGACCACCTGGGGTATGACTTCGCCGGCGCGCTCTACTACCACCCAGTCGTTGACGCGTATGTCCTTGCGGCGGATGTCGTCCTCATTATGCAGAGTAGCCATTTTGACGGTAGCGCCGCCCACGTTCACCGGCTCCAATACGGCGTACGGGTTCAGGCTTCCCGTGCGGCCAACGTTTATGCGAATGTCGAGCAGACGGGTTATCTCCTGTGTAGCGGGGAACTTGTAAGCAATGGCCCAGCGCGGCTCGCGGCCAACGTTGCCCAGATGCCTCTGGTACGACAGCGGGTCTATCTTGACTACGGCGCCATCCACGCCGTAGTCAAGGGACTCCTTCTTCTCCAGCCACTCCCGGTAGTACGATTCGACGTCTTCCAGGGTGGAGCAGATGGCGTTGGCCGGGTTGGTCTTGAAGCCCAGCTCCTTCAGGTATTCCAGGGTTGCCCAGTGAGTATCCGGCACTACGCCGCCTTCAGCGTAGCCAAGGGAGTAGATAAAGATGTCAAGGGGCCGGGAAGCCGTGATTCTGGGGTCAAGCTGGCGCAAAGAGCCTGCCGCCGTGTTGCGTGGGTTGGCGTAGGGAGCCTCTCCCTGGGCAACGCGCTCTTCGTTTAGCTTCAGAAACCCGGACTTGGGGAAGTACACTTCGCCCCTCACCTCAAAGCGCCGTGGAATGCCGCTTCCCCTGACCAGAAGAGGGATGGATTTGATAGTGCGGAGGTTGGAGGTGACGTCTTCTCCGTGGAGGCCGTCGCCGCGTGTGGCACCCCGCACCAACCGACCGTCTTCGTAGGTTAGGGCAACGGCAAGGCCGTCTATCTTCAGCTCGCAGACCATATCGAAGCTGGCGCCTTCCAGCAGGTCATGTGCCCTTCTGTGCCAGGCTCTGAGCTGGTCCATATCGAAGGCGTTGGCCAGGCTGAGCATAGGAGAGGGGTGCTCCACCTCGTCGAAGCCTTCCAAGGGTGCAGCGCCAACACGCTGGGTAGGGGAGTCGGGCGTTACAAGCTCGGGGCGCTCCGACTCCAACTCCCTGAGCTGTTTCATCAGGTCGTCGTAATGGGCGTCGCTGACTACCGGATCGTCCAGAACGTGGTAGCGGTAGTTGTGACCGTCTATCTCTTCTCTAAGCTGCTGTATGCGCAGTTCAGTGGAAAAATCCGCCATTGAGAGTCCTTTCAAGCGCTAAAAGGAGTATATCAAGTGAAGTCGGTTGTGCCTATGAGTTGCTATACTGTAGATATCCACCAGTAGGAAGTCTTTGATGGCAAACGTTAGACCGTTCCGCGGCGTCCGCTACTCTTCTGAGGCTGCATCCCATCTTGGCAAGCTGATATGCCCTCCGTACGACGTAATCTCGCTTGATGACCGGGAGATGCTGAGGAACAGCGAGCCTCACAACGCCGTACACCTGGAGCTGCCCGAGGGTGAGGCCCCAGCTAGCTATACAAACGCTGCAGAAAGGTTTCATGCCTGGCAAAGGGAAGGCGTGCTGGCAAGGGACGAGACCCCAGTCTTCTATGTGCTGAGGCACAGCTTCACCCACAGGGGCGAGTTGTTTGAGAGATGGGGTCTCACTGCCGCCGTTCAACTGGAGGAGTACGAAAGCCGGGTAGTGCTTCCACACGAAGAGACGCAGGCGGCACCCAAGGAGGATAGGTTCCAGTTGATGCAAGCGTGCCGGGCCAACTTTAGCCCCATCATGTCGCTTTACCGCGACGGCAAAGGCAGGATCAGGGAGGCGATGCTGGCCCTAGCGGAGAGAGAACCCGACGCCGCCGCCCAGTACGGGGACGAACAGTTCTCCATGTGGGCTGCGACATCAGAACATCTGGGAGAAGTGGTAAACGACGTCCTGCGGGATGCGTCGCTATTCATCGCGGACGGGCATCACAGGTATGAGACGGCGCTTAGATACAGGGACTGGGCGCGTGGACAGTCCGGCTCATTGGACGAGGAGGATGCTTTCAACTACGTTATGATGACCCTGATCGAGTTCAATGATCCCGGCCTGCTGGTGCTGCCCTACCACCGCACCCTGGGAAATATGGATGCTCCCACGTTGACATCGGTGCGCGATCTGCTGCTGAAAGTGTTCGATATTCAGACTTTCGCGTCACAGCCGGTCTCTGCAGGTGAATTGGAGGATGCCGTTAGTGGTACGCAGGAGGTGGCGCTGGGACTCTTGGGGCCGGACGGTGAAGGTCCGTATCTGCTCAAGCTGGAGAACGAACGGGTGCGAGACGAGCTGCGCAGTCTGCCCGGAGGAGACGCGCTGCATGATTCCGAGGGGTGGATTCTGCACCAGGTCCTGATGCATGGGCTGGGGGATGAACTGCAGGATCATCTGAAATACGTGCACGATCCGGAAGAGAGTTGGTCAACGGTGGTGATGGGGGAGCAGCAGATGGCGTTTTTCCTAAAGGCTTTTCCATTAGACCTCTTCCGGGCAGTGGTCGGGACGGGACAGAAGTTACCGTCGAAATCCACCTATTTCCACCCCAAGCTGCCGACGGGGATGGTGTTCAACCCGTTGGAGGGGAGGCTCTAAGGGCTGAGCTCCTGCTCAGAGGCGCGCCGTTGTGCTAGGTCGGTTATGGCTTTGGCCGCACGCTGGCTGTAGTCGTTGATGAACTGCTCCAGGGACTGGATCTTGGAGACGGTTTCGCCATCGTTGGACCGCAGTGACTGCAGCTTTGCCAGCGTGTCCTTGGCATCCTCAACCTGGCGCGTCAGCTGCAGCGCCTCCAACTCTCTGTTGGCTCGCTCCTTGATCATGAGCAGGTGCTTCCGCTCCATCTCTATTCTATCCAGTCTCTCCTGGACTTCGCTCATGACGTTGAGCGAGGCTTCCAGGGGAAGGCGCGCGTAAAGAGCTTGCTGAGGAGCGCGATTCATCTGCTGGCGGAACTGTCTGAGCTGGGCGTCCAGATGGATTTCCTTGTTGTTCAGCTCAGCAAGGAAAAGCCGGAGCTTGGCGACGGCGGAGTCTATTTGGCCCATGGCTACTCCTACATACCTAGAGAACTATAACCTCAACCCTATCAATGTTGGGGATGTCTCTGATCTGCCTTAACACCTCTTCAGGGATGGGGTCGTCAAGCCCCAATACCATCATGGCCTTGCCTCTCGGCGCTTTGCGTCCTACCGCCATAAACGCAATGTTGATGTCGTGGTTGCCGGTTAGAGTACCCAGCGCCCCTATCATGCCCGGCTTGTCCTGGTGCTCTATGAAGAGAAGATAGGTGCTGCTTGGCACCACGTCCAACACGTATTCGTTGACCTGGACTATGTGCGTCTCGTTCTGGATGCGCGTCCCCATCAGCGATATGCTGCCCTGATCCGTGCTGACCTCTACGGTGATGGTGGCGTGGTAGGCCCCGGCCTCGGTATCCGCCTCTTCCATGATGCGGAGACCCCGTTGAGCGGCCAGAATACTGGAGTTGACCAGGTTGACGCGTTCCTCGGAAACCCTGCTTAGGAAGCCCACCAGCGCCGCGGACCTGAGGGTGGGGGTACTGTGACTGGCCAGCTCTCCGGCGTACCTGATGGTCAACGATGAGAACTGCCCCCTGGCGAGTTGAGAGACCAGCGTTCCCAGGACAGTGGAGGTCTCCAGGTAGGGAGCTACGACCTTCTGCACCTCCGGCGATAGGAACGGCATATTGACGGTGGACTTGGCCGGTCTGCCGTTGAGGACGGCAAGGACTTCCTCCGCCACTTCCCTGGCCACTTCCGCCTGTGCCTCCGTGGTGGAGCCGCCCAGATGGGGAGTAGTGATTACTCTGGGATGGCCGACCAGCGGCGATTCTCCCGGTGGCTCTTTGACGAAAACGTCCAAGGCAACACCGGCGATGCTGCCTTTATCCAGCGCTTTCAAGAGGGCGTCTTCATCTATGATTCCACCCCGGGCAACGTTGATGAGCCTGACGCCGGGTTTCATGACGGCAATCTCGGCTTCACCTATGAGGCTTTTCGTCACGTCCGTCATGGGGACATGGACGGTGATGAAGTCGGAACTCTCATACAGCTCTTCCAGCGAAGTGAGATCCAGGCCCAAGCGCTTGGCATGCTCCGGCGAGACATACGGGTCGCAGCCCAGCAGGTGCATATCGAAGCTGGCGGCGCGGCGGGCTACCTCCGAACCCACCTTACCCAGACCGATGATGCCCAGCGTCTTGCCGCGCACCTCAGTCCCTATGAAGGAGCTGCGCTTCCACTCTCCATGCCTCATGCTGGCATTGGCTTGGGGCACGTGACGGGCCAGGGCCAGCATCAGCGCTATCGTGTGTTCGGCGGCGGCGATGGTGTTGCCCGTAGGGGCGTTGACCACGGCGATCCCTCTGTGGGTGGCGGCTTCCAGGTCTATGTTGTCCACGCCAACGCCGGCACGGCCAATGACTTGAAGTTTGGAGCCAGCATCTACGATGTCCTCCGTGACCTTCGTCTCGCTTCTCACGATGAGACCGTCATATTCCGGCAGGATGCGCTTCAACTCCTCTTTGTCCAAGCCGGTGCGAACGTCGACCTCAGCCTGGCGGGAAAGAAGTTCGACGCCTTCCCTGGCTATGGGGTCGGAGACAATGATCCTCAGCGTCACCTGCTTGCCGCCTTAACCGGATGAAAACCGGTCCGGGGAAGAGCTCCGGCCAGCGAGTCCAGAACGTTTTGGATATCGCTTTCCGAGCAGTATCCAAGGTGGCCTATGCGAAAGATCTTTCCCTCCAATTCCGCTTGGCCCCCGGCAAGGACAACGTCATAGTCCGTGCGCATGATCCCAATGAGCTCGGAGGCTTTTACGCCCTCCGGTACGGCCACCGCGGTCACCGTATTGGAGGCGACCGATTCGTCGGCGAAGAGACGCAGGCCAAGCGACTTCACGCCCTCGCGGCACATCCTGCCGATGCTGGCGTGGCGTTCGTGGACGTTGGCCATTCCTTCATCGATCAGCTTGTCCAGCGCCGATTCCAGCCCGAACATAACGCCAACCGCCGGGGTCCAGGGTGTTTGGCCTCGCTCCAGGTACCTCTTGGCCGCCGTGAGATCGAAGTAGAAGCGCGGGTTCGTGGCCTCTTCGCATGCGCTCCAGGCCCGCTCGCTGACGCTGATCATGGCGAGGCCGGGAGGGGCCATCCAGCCTTTCTGCGACCCGCTGGCCACCAGGTCTATATTCCACTCGTCTACGGGGCACGGGACGGAACCGATGCTGCTGATTGCGTCCACAATCAGCAGTTTGTCGAACTCGCCCTTGACTACCCCGGCGATGCTTCCCAGGTCGTTGGTGACGCCGGTGGACGTTTCATTGTGCGTGACAATCACCGTTTTTACGGAGGGATCCGCCTGAAGCGCTTTGCGCACCTGGTCAGGGTCTATGGCCTTGCCGTATTCGGTGGTGAGGACGGTAGCGTCCGCTCCGTAGGTCTGGGCAATCTGGAGAAATCTGTTGCCGAAGATGCCCACCGTGACTACCAAGACCTTATCGCCAGGAGAGATCGCGTTCACCACGGCGGCTTCCATGGCGCCGGTGCCGGAAGCGGTTAGAACGTACAGGTCGTTCCTGGTTGAGAAGAGGTCTTGAAGCTTGCCGGTGATGCCTTCGATAAGCTCCTTGAACTCAGGGCCCCGGTGGTTGATCATGGGCTTGGCGGAGGCCTGGAGAATATCGTCCGGAATGGGAGTGGGTCCCGGAATGCGCAGGTTAACGGCCATCGATTCCCTCCTGAAGCAGTTGAAGCATTTATTGTGAATGGTATCACTTTGAGACCGAGGTCGCAGGCAGGAGCGTTACGGATTAAAGCAGTATTTGGGCAACTTTTTAGGTTCCACTGCGGCCCAAATGGCTGAAGCTATCTCAATACTCTGGCAAAGCGACGTCTGCCGACACGAATAATGTCTCCCGCCTTCAGGGGGATGTAAGCGGTGTCACCGGGGATCGCAACCTCGTTGACCTGAACGGAGCCTTGCTTGATGAGCCGGGCTCCGTCGCTGGTGCTTCTGGCAAGTTTGGCCTGTACGAGAACCGTGGAGAGGCGAGGCGTTTCGTCCGGCGCCAGATTGCGCAGGTCAACCTCGTTGATTTCGTCCGGCACCTCACCGCGCTGGAAAGTACGCTCGAAAGCAGCCGCGGCATGGCCCGCAGCCTCCGCGTTGTGAAACTGCCCCACAAGTTCCAAACCTAACCGTTTCTTCAGTTCCATTGGATTGACGGAGTTGCCGTCAAGCGCTTTTCGCATCTCTTCCAGCTCCTCATCCGGCAGGTCGGTGAGCAGCTCGAAATAGGGTATGATCATGGTGTCATCAATGGACATCACCTTGCCGAACATCTCCCCAGGTTGCTCAGCCACACCTATGTAGTTGCCCAGGCTCTTGCTCATCTTCTGCACGCCTTCCGTGCCTACGAGAATGGGCACGGTCAGTATTTGCTGCGGGCGCTGGCCTTCCATTTCCTGGAGCTCACGTCCTACCAAGAGGTTGAACTTCTGGTCGGTGCCCCCGAACTCTACGTCGGCGTGGATGGCTACAGAATCGTAGGCTTGGAGCAGGGGATAGAGCAGTTCGGTGATGGCTATGGGACGCTGCTCGTGGAACCGCTTGTTGAAATCTTCACGTGCCAGGAACTGGGCAACGGTGAACTTGCTGGTGAGCCATATCACCCTCTCCAGGTCAAATTTGCCGAACCACTCGCTCTGGTAGACCGCCTCCGTTTTACTTCTATCGACAATCTTGAAGAACTGCTCCATGTAGGTTTTAGCGTTGGCTTCAACCTCCTGCTGGGAGAGCATATTTCTCGTGGCTGACTGCCCGCTTGGGTCGCCGATGCGAGCAGTCCAGTCGCCAACGATGAGGATCACCTTGTGGCCGAGGTCCTGGAACTGGCGGAGCTTGCGCAATCCTACCGTATGGCCAAGATGTATGTCCGGAGCGCTGGGATCAAAGCCCATCTTGAGGCGGAGCGGGTCGCCCTTTTCCAAGAGAGCCTTCAGTTCACTCTCTACGATAACCTCGGCAACGCCGCGGCGAAGGATGTTGTGCAGAGTCTTAGAGTCTGGTTTCATGGAAGACCCCAGCGAGCACCTGCCTGGTGTGCTCTACGTCTCGTTCTATTTGCAATCGCAGTTCCTCCGTGCTGGAGAAGTAGGCCTCGTCTCTCAGGCGCTGCACAAACTCCAGGTGGACGGTTTTTTCATACAAGTCTCCACTGAAGTCTAGCAGATACGCCTCCACCGTACGATTGGCCCCCCCAAACGTGGGGCGCACTCCTATGCTGGCGGCGGCCTGAAACCAGTTCCCCTCTACGAAAGCCATGGCGGCGTATATACCGTCGCTGGGCAGGGCTTTCTGGGGCGGGACGGCTATGTTGGCAGTGGGGAAACCCAGCTCGCGGGCGCCGCGACCGTCGCCATGTACCACCTTGCCGGAGACGGCGTAGTTTCGGCCCAGCAAGCGGGATGCCGCGCCGATGTCGCCCCTGGACAACGCTCCACGTATCAGTGAGCTGCTTATGGGTACGCCGTCGCTCTCCTCTAGCTGCGCCACCTTGAGGGCAAATCCGCTCGTTTGACCCAGCGCGGCGAGAAACTCCGGCGTTCCCTCTCGATTGTGCCCCATGGCGAAATCTGGGCCTACCACCAGGCCGCGCATGCCGAGGTGCTGCTGAAGCAGTTTGACGAAGTCGGCGGCTCTTACCAGTGAAGCCTCTACGGTGAATCGTATAGGCACCACCAGTTCTATGCCTGCCTGGTGAAGCAGATCGATGCGCTCCTCCGGCGTAGCCAGCCAGTCCATGGAAAAGGACGGCGTCAACACCTCTCGAGGGTGATTAAGGAACGTAACCACACCGGGAGCACAGCCGTTTTGGGCCGCTTCGGCCGCCAAATAGCTCAGAAGGCGCTTGTGTCCGAGGTGCACGCCGTCGAAAACGCCTACGGTGAGATAGGTGTTGCCGGAAGGCCTGTACTTGGCGAAATCTCGGGAGAAAGGATCCATGTCAGCTATGTGATGCTCGCTCGTAGAGTATGGGAGATTCGGCAGAGAAGGTACACCTAGGCATCCTGCGTACCCCGCGCTCGCAAGTTAACAGCGCCTCGCAGATATACATTGACCAACTCATCCGGTTTCTTGTCCGTGTTTACCAGGAGAAGGACGCGAATGCAGCTGGGCACATCGTCCGGCACCGCCATTTCGTGAGTGTTGAAGAGAGCCACGTTCTGCCATCCCAGCCTTGTCCTTGCTGCTACCGCGGGGAACTCCGCGTTCAGGTCCTGCGTGGTGGAGAATATGGCCGCGGCAATGGAGTCCTTTTCCAGGTCATTGCCTGTTACAAGATGCTCCAGCATCTCCTGGGTAGCTTCCAGAATCGCCTGCTTGGTGTTGGCATCCGCCGTTGTCGCGCCGCGGATGCCTCTGCACACGGTCATGACGCACCTCCGGATAGAGGCTGTTTAGATTGGCTCAGTCCTGAGACGAACTCTGCGGCGCGCCTCACCGCTTCCCCGGGCGGCGCGGTGTCTATGACGTTGACCAGCGCGCTGCCCACGATGGCGGCATCGGCGAACTGCCCCACAGCTCGTACGTGCTCTGCTTGTGAGAGGCCAAAGCCCACGGCTATTGGCAAATCGGTGTGGCTGCGTACTCTCCTCACAAGTCCCTCTGCTCCTTCCGATACACGATCGCGGCTGCCTGTGACGCCGGTGAGGCTGACGCAGTATATGAATCCACCGGCAAGGCCGCAGGCAGAGGCGATGCGATGGTCTTTGCTGGTAGGGGCTAGGAGCGGTATGAGGTCTATGTCATGGGAGCGGCATTCGTCCGCCAGCGGTCCCGCTTCTTCAGGCGGCAGGTCCGGTACTATTACGCCGTTCAACCCGGATTTTTGAGCCTCTGCAGCAAACCTCTTCAGTCCAAAGGCCAGGAATTGATTGTAGTAGCCCATGAATACCAGGGGAACCTCCGTACCCTCGTTGCGGAGCCGGGAACAGACTTCCAGGCACGTCTTCATGGTTACGCCTTGCTCTAGGGCATGGAAACTGGCTTTCTGGATGGTTGCGCCGTCGGCCAGGGGGTCGCTGAAGGGGACGCCCAGCTCTATTACGTCGGCGCCGGCTTGGGCCAGGGCAGGCACCAGTTCCAGCGTGGTATCCACGTCGGGGAACCCAACGGTAATGAACGGGATGATGCCGGTGGTGGCTGAACCGGCCAGTCCTTGAAAGGTATCCCTGATGCTTCTTGATCTCATAGCTAACTTCAGACCGGGGTGGTCACGGCGAATGCCAACGCATTTTGTGCCCCGTGCGCGATAGTGGTATTCCAAAGAGAGCCGGTGCGATGGTACAGCCAGGCAAAGAGCATCCCGGACATGAAAGCGGGAACTATGGAGCCGGGCGCGACGTGGCTTATACCAAACAGGCCGGAGGAGATAATGGCTGCGGCGAGAAATCCCCATCTGTTGGCGAAAGCGGGGAACAGGAACCCTCGGAAGAAGACCTCTTCCGCAAAGGGCGCCAGCAGTACGATGATGAAGAAGCCCGCCAGACGTTGCAAAACGGTCTCGGTAAGATCTCCGGG
>DAOUKI010000121.1:0-6872 GCA_034421495.1 Dehalococcoidia bacterium
CTGGGAACTACGGCCGCAAGGCTAAAACTCAAAGGAATTGACGGGGGCCCGCACAAGCAGCGGAGCGTGTGGTTTAATTCGATGCTAAGCGAAGAACCTTACCAGGGCTTGACATACTAGTGGTACCGATCCGAAAGGTGAAGGACCCTTCGGGGAGCTAGTACAGGTGCTGCATGGCTGTCGTCAGCTCGTGCCGTGAGGTGTTGGGTTAAGTCCCGCAACGAGCGCAACCCCTGTGGTTAGTTGCACTCTCTAGCCAGACTGCCCCTAGAAGGGGAGGAAGGTGGGGATGACGTCAAGTCAGCATGGCTCTTACGCCCTGGGCTACACACACGCTACAATGACTGGTACAACGAGTCGCAACAGCGCAAGCTAGAGCTAATCTCTGAAAACCAGCCCCAGTGGGAATTGCAGGCTGCAACCCGCCTGCATGAACGAGGAGCTGCTAGTAACCGCAGGTCAGCATACTGCGGTGAATACGTTCCCGGGCCTTGTACACACCGCCCGTCAAGTCATGGAAGTCGACAACACTTGAAGTCCGTGAGCTAACTCGCAAGAGAGGCAGCGGCCGAGGGTGGGGTTGATGACTGGGACTAAGTCGTAACAAGGTAGCTGTACCGGAAGGTGCGGCTGGATCACCTCCTTTCTAGGGAGTCCCTATCAGGGAATCCTAGGTCTATGAGTGGGCGTTTTCCCTAATACTGCAGTTGCGGAATGACCACCCGCAGCAGTGACGTTCGCTCCGGTCACTTAAACATCTGAACCAGAATCTTCCTTCCGCTATCTACCTGTTAAGGACAAGTAAAAACCCGGTGAAATCACCGGGTTTTTACTTTCTAGAGGATAACAGGTTAGTTAGCCCAAGTTTCTCAGTACGGCAACCACTTTGCCCTGCACTTCCACGTTGCCTGCCGAAACAAATATAGGCTCCATTTGGCTGTTGGCCGGCTGGAGACGTACCACCGTTCCGTCATTGTAAATCCGCTTGAGGGTGGCCTCCTTTTCATTCTTCAGCCAGGCTACCACCATATCGCCGTCCTTGACGTTGTTGGCCGGCTGAATAACAACCACGTCACCATCGTCCACCAGAGCATCGATCATAGACGTGCCGCGCACCCGCAGAGCGTACAGGTTCGAGGTCCCCCTCACCCGCACGCCACCCAGCATGCCGTTGACCACGTCCACGTGATCAACGGCGTCGTCCGGCGCCCATCCTTCTGAAGTGGGCACCGGAATGGGCTCGCCGGCGGCTATGTAGCCCATGACAGGGACGGAAAGGGCGTCCTTTTGCCGCTTGGCCCCCAAGACCTCGATGCCCCGGGATATCTCCGGAGAACGGCGTATATACCCCTCTTTCTGGAGAATCTTGAGGTTGTAGTCCACCACGGAGGTTGAGCTTATGTCACAGGCATACTGGATGTCTCTGACCGTGGGAGGATAACCCTGCTCCTCCAAGAACTTCTGTATCAGACTAAGGATCTTTTCTTGACGAACCGAAAGCTTTCTCAAGATACACCCACTCCTAAATCAAAAAGATCACCGGCAAGTAGTACGAATGTTCTTTCTGTTAGCCAATGTAGCATACAAGAAAAAGATCTGTCAATGGAGCGGAGTTAGTTTCGAATCGAACGGCCCTAGGGGTGTGCTAAACTAACGCAGGAGGATGTAGAGATGCGCAGTATTGAGGTGGTCCTGTACCGCGAAAAAACGGCCTGGGTAGCCCAGGCCCTCAACGTGGATGTCTCATCATTCGGCGACATACGGGAAGAGGCGAGAGCGGCCGTTCAAGAGGCTCTGGAGCTCTACTTTGAAGACGCTCCGGATGCAGGGTGGCATCGATGGAAGTAGACGTTAGAGAATTTCTCAACCGCTTTTCATCTGATGAATTGAAGAATAGAGGGGTTCTCCGTGGAGGGACACAGATGCTTAACAATGGAAGTGTGTCTCCTCTAGTCAATCTGATGGCCGACTGGAAGGTCACTCGCTTGGTAGCCCCGGAAAGGGATTGGTTTCTGTCTTCTGATAGAGAGTTCCAGAACCCACTCTCTAACGAAGCTCAATCCGGTAGAGTTGAGAACCTGGGCAACCGCGGCAACGTGTTCAACCTCCAAAACACTTCAATTAATCCTCATTTCCTTGGGGGCAAAGGTCATGAACTAAACACTATGGAGGACGACTCCTCCGAACTCAAGTTTGGGCTGGAAAGGGACTTACAGAATGTGTTGCGCGCCAATATTCAGCAACTTGAGTCCAGACTAAAGCTCGTAGACGGCGGCGCCGAGAAATCCGTTGAAGCCGGGAGAATCGATATTACCGCGGAGGACGCTGACGGCTGTCTGGTGGTGATTGAACTTAAGGCTGGTGAGGCTGACCTACGCTCCATTGGACAACTACAAGCTTATATGGGTAGCGTAGTAAGTGAAGAACCAGACCGGTGTGTCCGCGGAATCCTGATCGCCAACAAATTTGACCACCGTGTAGTTGCGGCTGCTAGGGTCGTACCCAAACTTTCGCTAATGGCCTATTCTTTCAAGTTCTCCTTTAAGCAAGTGAACCCAAGTCCACCCTGTGACTGATGTTGCCTTGGAGTACCTAGGCCATCCTGGCAAGCCGTTTAGCCAGCCTTGATTTGCGCCTTGCGGCGTTGTTGCGGTGCAGCACACCCTTTCGTACTCCCACGTCCAACACAGATGAGGCCCTGGCAACAGCGGCGGATGCTTGGTTTCTACTGTCGGAATCCAGGGCACGCTTGGCTTCCGTAACGGCGCTTTTTGCGGAGCTTCTGGCCGCCTTGTTGCGGACTGTCTTCTTGAGAGAAACACGGTGAGATTTTTCGCTTGGCATATAAATCCTTTGTCCTTACTAGGGGGTTACTTTGGTCTTTGCTTCCAGGGGGCGCTGGCCATCGGGTGATTTATTGAAATTCACCCTATTGACCTTGATCATCCCCTGCACCTCTTCCAACTTTGTAAATAGTCTGCTCAACTGATTCACGTCAGTAGTAAACACGGTCAGCTCCATTATAGCAATGCCCTCTTCCGTTTCACGGGTCACCAACGAAGCAATGTTCACCTTTTCCCCGGAGACATGCGTAGTCACGTCTCTGAGCAGACCCACCCTATCCCAAGCCTCCAGCACCAGCCGGACGGGGTACAGATTCTTCCTGGCGCTCCAATCCACCTTTATTATCCGCTCAGGCTCGTCCTCAGAGACGACGTTCTTGCATCCCTTGCGGTGAACGGAGACGCCTCTATTGCGCGTAACGTAACCAACTATTTCATCCTCCGGAAGCGGCGAGCAGCACTGCGCAATATGGGTTAGCAGATTTCCCACCCCCAGCACTTCAATGCCCGAAGCAGGGCCTGTGACGGGAACCCGGTAGTCAACACTGGGCATCTGATGGGGTTCTATTGTAGTAAGCCGAGCTGTCACTTGGTTGACGGTTACGGCGCCGCTGCCCACTGCATGGAAGAGGTCTTCCACCGAATCCCTATGAAAGAGACGGGCTATCTCTTCCGGAGTGGGGGTTACGTCCAGCCTGCGCAGCTCACGGGACAAGAGATCTTTGCCGCGTTCTACGTTTTCGCTCCGTTCCTGTCTACGGAACCATAGTCTAATGCGCTGACGAGCCGTAGCGCTCTTAACATACCCGGCGTGGGGATTCAGCCAGTCCAAGCTAGGGCCGCGGGCTACTTTACTGGTGAGAATCTCCACGGTATCGCCGTTTTGCAGCGGGGTATCCAGAGCGGTCAGCTTGCCGTTTACCTTGGCGCCAATACACCTGTGGCCCAGCTCCGTGTGTACATAATAGGCCAAGTCTATGGACGTGGAGCCGGCGGGGAGCTCTTTGACGTCTCCTTTGGGTGTATATACAAAGACCCGGTCTGGGAAGAGGTCCGTCTTTACATTCTCAAGGAACTCTTCAGCGCCGGAGACCTCGCGCTGCCAATCGAGAAGCTGGCGAAGCCAGGTCATCTTCTGCTCGAACACGGAGGGCTGGTTCAGCCCCTCCTTGTACAGCCAGTGAGAGGCTACGCCGTATTCCGCCAGCCTATGCATGTCATGGGTCCGGATCTGCACCTCCAACGGCATGGCACCCGGACCCATCACGGTTGTGTGAAGCGACTGATACAGGTTCTCTTTGGGCTTGGCCACGTAATCATCGAACTGTCCGGGAAGCGGGGTCCATAACGCATGCACCACGCCCAATGTGGTGTAGCACTCGCTCTTTTCGTCTACGAGGACTCGTAGGGCAAACAGGTCGTGAATGTCGTTGAAGTCCTTGCGCTGGGCTGCGTAAGCGTGCATCTTCATTTGAATGCTGTAGATGTTCTTGGCTCTGCCTGTAACCTGACCTTTTATGCCGTGTTCTTTAAGCGCCTGTTCCAGTGTCCGGCGCACCTCTCCTATGTGACGTTCACGTTCATCTCTCGTTTTGGACAACAGCTTGGATATCTCACGATACCGTGCCGGTTCAAGCTGTTGGAAAGCTATGTCTTCCAGGCGCCATTTGATATCCCACATACCCAATCTATGAGCAAGGGGCGCATAGATATCCAGGGTCTCTTGTGCAATAGCAATCCGCCGCTGCAAGGGCAAGTGCTTGAGAGTGCGCATGTTGTGAAGGCGGTCCGCCAACTTGATGAGCACAACCCTCAGATCCTGGGCCATCGCGACCAGCATCTTGCGCAAGCTGGCCGCCTGGTTCCCGCCTTCAGATCTGATCTGAACGCCATCCTCATTATCAGACGTACGGAGATCCAGCCGATTGAGCTTGGTAACACCGTCGACTAGATGAGCTACCTCAGCCCCGAATTCAGCATCCAACTCATCCATGGAAACGTCACAGTCCTCTATGACGTCATGAAGCAAAGCGGCAGCTACCGTCGTGGAATCCAGATGCAAGTCGGCCAGATACAGCGCGGTCTCCACGGGGTGATTTATGAACGGTTCACCGGAAAGCCGCATCTGACCGTCGTGCGCCTCCGCAGCGAAATCATAAGCCTTGCAGACAAAAGCAACGCGATCGTCCGGCAAGTAGCTCTGCACTCTTGTAAGAAGGTTCTTCAATGCAGCCTTCACCCTACTTAGACTGTACAGTCAAAGTATAACCCAACTGGGCGACTGGGACAAAGTGCGAACACAGGATCCGAGAGTCGCTGATTCAAGGAATACGGCTCATATGTGCTTGCTACCTTTACTAAGGCGTATGCCTAGAGTATTCTGATTTGACACGCTATCTTTTGAGGCTTCCCTTGTACAGAGCACCCAGAGGCACTTCGGACCAGTTGCCTCAGGATCAGAAATACCGGAAATACGTTGAGGACACGGCTGCGCTGGTATGCCGCACATTTGGATTCGAAAGAATCGACACGCCTATTTTCGAAGCTACCGGACTTTTTGTGCGCACGGTCGGAGAGGAAACGGACGTGGTGCAAAAGGAGATGTATACGTTTGAAGACAGGGGCGGAGATTCCTTAACGCTGAGGCCCGAAGGCACGGCACCGGTGTGCCGCGCCTACATTGAGCACGGTATGTCCAATCTGCCTCAACCCGTGCGACTCTACTACTGGTGCCCCATATTCCGATATGAACGACCGCAGGCCGGCCGCTTCCGGCAACACAGTCAGTTTGGCATTGAAGTCATCGGCGAGGGCGGCCCTCTAGCCGACCTGGAAGTGATCCAGCTTGGTTGGACGTTCACCAGGAACCTTGGACTGACCAACCTGACGCTTGCGATCAACTCTATAGGGGATAAGGAGTGCCGCCCCGCTTACTTGAATAAGCTAAAAGAGTACTATCTAGCGCATCTGGACCAGCTATGCGACGACTGTCGTACCCGGTTTGACAGCAACCCTTTGAGGCTCTTGGACTGCAAGCAGACATGCTGTCAGCCTTTCATAGAGGACGCGCCGTCTTCCACTGAAAACCTGTGCCTAAGTTGCCAGCAACACTGGGACACCTTGCGGGGATATCTGAACCAGCTAGGGATACCGTACGAAGAGAATCATCGCCTGGTTAGAGGGTTGGACTATTACACCCGCACCGTATTTGAGATCCAGCCCCCGGAAGAGGGGTCACAAAGCACCGTGCTGGGCGGCGGACGATACGACGGTCTAATTGAGCAGTTGGGCGGCCCTGCCACGCCGGGGGTGGGTTTCGGCAGCGGTATAGAGCGGCTAATAGCCAATCTGAAGCGCCAGGGTGTCACGCTGCCCGACAGATCGTCCAGGCCGGTGGTGATTACTGGCCTAGGAGAAGAGGCACAGAGCAAGGGCGTAGAACTCGCAGCTGCTCTCAGAGAAGCCGGTGTTTCCGTACTGATTGCTTCCTCAAGCCGCAGTCTCAGAGCCCAAATGCGCTACGCTTCCACTATGAACGCAAGGTTCACAGTAATTATCGGAGAAGATGAACTGGTTAGAAACAAGCTGGGTGTGCGGGACATGGACAACAGTGTCCAGCAAGAGATACCCATGCTTGAGATCGTCGACTACCTAACAAAGACCCACAAACTCCCGACATAAGAGAAGAATGATGCTAGACAAATTAGCCGAAATGGAGCTTCGCCTTAACGAAATCGATGAGTTGATGGCGAGTCCAAGCGTAGTCGTAGACACTGCTCGATTGATCAGCCTGAGCAGGGAGAGGGCAAGCCTAGAACCGGTGGTCAACTCCTACAAGGAGTACCTTGAAGTCCGGCATTCCCTGGAGGACACACAAAGCATCATCAGGGAAACAGATGACCCTGATTTGGTGGCGCTGGCTAAGGAAGAGGTCGCTTCCTTGGAGGATAAGAGGAGCGCCCTTGAAAAGGATCTGAAGCAGGCGCTAATACCCACAGACCCCTCAGATACAAGAAACGTCTTTGTGGA
>DAOUKI010000122.1:0-14077 GCA_034421495.1 Dehalococcoidia bacterium
GAACGTGAAGACGCACGTTCCCATTGTGGGCGACCTGCGTCGCGTGCTGAGGACACTCAACAAGCAGATAGAGCCGGCCACCCGCTCGGAGTGGCTGGACGAGATTGAGCAGCTGCGCAGGGAGCACCCGTCCCTGCGGATGCCCAACAACCCCAAACTGACCCAGCAGTTCATCTTGAAGCAGCTTTCCGATGTCACGCAGGGGAAGGCGATTATAGTTACCGGAGTGGGGCAGCATCAGATGTGGGCGGCCCAGCTATACACGTTCACGGAGCCCAACACCATGATCACATCGGGCGGCGCCGGAGCCATGGGATTTGAGGTTCCTGCTGCCATGGGCGCTCAGCTTGCCAGGCCCAACGAGGTGGTCTGGTCGATAGCGGGTGACGGCGGCTTCCAGATGACGATGTCGGAGCTGGCGACTATGGTGGAGAACAAGATACCGGTGAAGTTCGCCATAATGAACAACCGGTTCCTGGGTATGGTCAGGCAGTGGCAGCACATGTTCTACAACGATACTTTCTACGCCACCGAATACACGGGGAACCCGGACTTTGTGAAGCTGGCCGAGGCGTTCGGAATACTGGGCATCAGAGTAACCGAGAACTACCAGGTGGCCGACGCCATTGAACAGGCTATGACGTACGAAGGCCCGGTGATCGTAGACTTTGTGGTGGACCCGGAGGAGAACGTTTACCCAATGATCCCGCCCGGAGAGAGCGTCAAGGAGCTTATAGAGGCGCCGGAGCAGTTTGAGGCTGTGCTGGAAGCAAATCCGGACATGATGCCGCCGTCCTAGCAGTTGATATAGGTTGAGAATATGACTACAGCGACAAAGCACTCACACACACTTGTGGCTCTGGTTCTAGACAAGCCGGGTGTATTGAACCGCATAGCCAGTATGTTCAGGCGGCGCGGGTACAATATCCATAGCCTGGCCGTAGGTCATAGCGAGATACCCAACCTTTCCCGCATGACTTTTGTTGTGGAAGGCGACGATACCACTGTGGAGCAGGTAACCAAGCAGCTCTATAAGCTGATTGATGTTGTGCGGGTTACCGAACTGTCGGACATGGACTGCGTGTCCCGTGAGATGGCGCTGATCAAAGTGCGCTCCACGACACAGAGCCGCAGTGAGATAATCCAGATGGTCGATATCTTCAGGGCGAACATTGTGGACGTTTCCACCGAGTCCATGATCATTGAAGTGACCGGAGACGAGGACAAGATAGAATCGCTGTATACGCTGCTCAAGCCGTTTGGCGTAAGAGAGATGATGCGCACGGGCCGGGTGGCTATGAACCGCGGGCCGCTTACGTCGCACGGACTGGAGAACGGGAGAGTAAGGAAACCCTAAGCATTTCCGGGCAATGGTACGCCCAAGCGAAACCCAAGGAGCAAGGCATGGCAACTGTCTACTATGAGAATGACGCCGATAAGTCACTGATCCAAGACAAGACAATTGGAGTCATTGGATACGGCAGCCAGGGGCATGCGCACGCTCAGAACCTGAAGGACAGCGGACTGAACGTCATTGTGGGTCTGTACGAAGGAAGCGGAAGCTGGTCCAAGGCGGAAGAGGACGGCTTTAGCGTTGCCCTCGCTTCAGAAGCTGCTAAAGAGTCGGACATTATAGTCATGCTGCTCCCCGACACCTCGCAGGGCGAGGTCTACAAGCGTGACATAGAGCCAAACCTCAGCGCCGGAAAGAGCATTGCTTTTGCTCACGGTTTCTCCATCCACTACCAGACCGTAGTCCCGCCCAGCAACGTGGATGTCTGGATGATAGCTCCCAAGGCTCCGGGACATAGGATGCGTGAGGTATACAGGCAGGGGAACGGGGTGCCTTCCCTGGTGGCGGTGCATCAGGACGCCACGGGAAACGCCAAGCAAACGGCGCTGGCCTATGCCTGGGGAGTGGGCTCGCTCAGGGCGGGCGTACTGAATACCACCTTCAAAGAGGAGACGGAGACCGACCTCTTCGGCGAACAAACCGTGCTGTGCGGCGGCGTTACTTCTCTGGTCAAGGCTGCGTTCGAGACCATGGTGGAGGCCGGCTATCAACCGGAGTCGGCTTACTTTGAGGTGATGCATGAGCTGAAGCTGATAGTGGACCTGCTGTATCAGGGCGGCATGGAGTACATGCGTTATTCGGTCAGCGATACGGCGGAGTACGGCGACTACACCCGCGGCCCCAGGATCATAGACGAAGATGTCAAAGTGAAGATGCAGAAGGTGCTCAGTGAGATACAAGACGGTACCTTTGCCCGGGAGTGGATTGCGGAAAACGACGAGGGCCGTCCCAGATTCAAGCTTCTACGTGAGGAGAACTCTGGCCACCCTATAGAGAAGGTGGGCAAGGAGCTGAGGGGTATGATGCCCTGGCTCAAGAGCACTACGTGATGATTGTCAGGCCATCATATCAAGATGCGTTGGAGGTACGGCGCGTGGTCCGTTGTGAAGACCGGGTCTTAGCAAGGCTGGGTCTAACGGACCGCGTTGCCCTGTGACCTCTTAGCGTCCCTCCAATTCCGTGCCCGTTGGGCACTGTCCCAAACTGTTAACTAGGAGCACCAGAACCATGGTAGAGGACAAGGTATACATATTCGACACCACGCTGCGCGACGGCGAACAGTCTGCCGGCGCCGCCATGACCGTAGAGGAAAAGCTGGAGGTGGCAAGACGGCTGGAAGCAATGGGCGTGGACATAATAGAAGCGGGGTTCCCCGTAAGCTCCCCCGGTGATTTTGAAGCGGTGAGGGCCGTTGCCAAAGAGATACGCAAACCCATCATCTGCGCCCTGGCACACGCCAATCCCACCGCCGTGGATAAAGCAGCAGAAGCTTTGAAGGAAGCCAGGCATCCCCGCATCCACGTTTTCCTCTCCAGCTCGGACATTCACATAATGCATCAGCTTCGCAAAGGCCGGGAAGAGGTCATGGATATGGCTGTGTCCAACGTGGAACGAGCCAAGAGCTACGTTGAGGATGTGGAATTTTCGCCCATGGACGCCACGCGAACGGAACCGGAATACCTCTATACAATGCTGGAAGCCTGCATCAATGCCGGCGCCACTACAATCAACATCCCGGATACCGTGGGCTACACAACGCCCTCTGAGTTTACCGCGCTGCTGGAGGGGATCAAGAAAAACGTGCCCAACATAGGCAAAGTGAGGCTAAGCGTCCACTGCCACAACGACTTGGGGATGGCCGTGGCCAATAGCCTTGCCGCCGTAAAAGCTGGAGTGCGGCAGATAGAGGGATGCATCAACGGCATCGGCGAAAGGGCCGGCAACGCGGCCATAGAAGAAGTGATCATGGCCCTGCACACTAGGGCGGACCACTACAAGATCAGGCTGGACATAGATACAACCCAGATCCACCGCGTCAGCAAGCTGGTAAGCGATATCACAGGCTTCGCGGTACAACCCAACAAAGCTGTGGTGGGGAGAAACGCCTTCAGACACGCCTCGGGCATCCATCAGGACGGGGTTATTAAGGAACGCACCACCTACGAGATAATGGATCCGCAGAGCATAGGCTGGCCCAGCAGCGAACTGGTGCTGGGTAAGCTCAGCGGTCGGCATGGTCTGAAGGTCAGGCTCAACGAGCTGGGATACCAGCCTAGCGACGCTGAGCTGGGCCGTATATTCGAAAGCTTCAAGGAGCTGGCCGACAAAAAGCGCGAGGTAACCGATAGAGACCTGGAGTCGCTGATGGCCAATCAGCGTCGCAGTTTCGATGACGTGTACGAGCTTGACCACATCCAGGTCTCATGCGGCAATCACGAAATACCGACGGCTACCGTACGGCTGATTGGGCCGGACGGTGAAGTCAAGACCGACGCCGCTACCGGCACGGGACCGGTCGACGCCGTGTACCAGGCCATCAATCGGGTTATAAGAGTGCCCAACACACTGACCGAATTCAGCGTACAATCCGTTACAGAAGGCATAGACGCCGTAGGCGAAGTGAGCATCCGCATTGAGAGCAACGGCCAAGCGTTTGTTGGACGCAGTGGAGACACGGACATCATAGTTGCCAGCGCAAAAGCATACATGAACGCCCTGAACCGTCTGCTCAGCATGGGAGACGACGTGGAAAAACCGGCTGAAGCAGTAAGCTTCATCTAGTTGACATGGGACACAGAACAGCTTACAATCCTTCCAATAAGTAAGGAATGGAAGGGAGTGGGTCAAATGCCTGTTGTGACCATGACCAGCAAGAACCAAATAACGCTGCCCATAGAAATAGCCAGACAGCTGAACGTTAAGCCCGGAGACAAACTGGTAGTGGAGCTGATCCAGGATCACGTTATTCTCATGCCGCAGCCCGGAAGCTGGGCTGACTACGTGGTTGGCAGCGTCAAGGGAGTGTACGGAGCTCGCAAAGAGGATATTGACAGCTATATCAACGAAGTCCGCTACGGTGATGTAGCTGAGGAGGATGAGGAACTGTTGGGCGTGCTCAACCTGGATGAGGAGTTGCGCGCTGTGTATGAGGCGGTTTCCTCTAGAGAGATGTCCAGCTTGAGCCAGATCAGGGAAAGTTCCGGCGTGTATCTTGTCCAGCAGAAGCTGGAGAAGCTGGAGGGACTGAAAGCGATTGAAAAGTGGGAGAACCCGGCTCACGAGTCTGAAACTTACTATCGCAGGGCCGGTGGATGAGGAAGAATCCTCTCATTGGCCCCTGGCTGGAGCAATTGAGGCAATACCGCAGCGTTGCTCTGGACACCAACCTGATAATCTATGCGCTGGAAGGCGTTGAGCCATATGATGAGATGGCGCTGCATCTGTTCAGATTGATGGAGCGGGGGATAATTCAAGGGGTTGCGTCCACTATTGTCGAGGCTGAGACCCTGGTCAAGCCCATTCGCGACCGGGATCGGCTCGCCATAGACAAGATAGAGCTCTTCTTTAGACACCTGCCCAACTTGCTTGTGAGACCAGTGGACAGTAGGCTAGCTAGAACAGCGGCAAGGGTTAGGGCTGACAATAAACTGACCCTGTTTGACGCGGTTATAGTGGCCACTGCCCTGGAACAGGGATGCGACGCTATAATAGGCAACGATCGCCTCATGGGGCAAAGGGTCACCGGGATACCCTACGTCTACCTTGAGAACTACCTTATCTGAGAGGGAAGAGATGCCCAATACGATGTTTGAGAAGATCTGGAGCAACCACGTAGTGTACGAGGAGGCGGATAAGCCGGCCATCCTCTACATAGACTTGCACCTTGTGCATGAAGTCACCTCACCACAGGCTTTCGACGGCCTCCGCATGAACAACCGCAAAGTCCGGCGAACGGATCTGACGGTTGCAACCGTGGACCACAACGTGCCCACAACAGACCGCGCCCTGCCTGTTGCTGACCTGATTTCCCGTGCTCAAATAGATGCTTTGAACCGGAACGTAGAGGAGTTTGGCATAACCTACTACGGGATGGACAGTCCCGGCCAGGGGATTGTCCACGTCATAGGGCCGGAGATGGGCTATACCCAGCCTGGCAAGACAATCGTCTGCGGTGACAGTCATACCTCGACGCATGGCGCATTTGGCGCGCTGGCCTTCGGCATAGGCACCTCTGAGGTGGAACACGTGCTGGCGACACAGACCCTGCGCCAGGCGAAGCCCAAGACCATGGAGATTAGAGTCGATGGAACGCTGGCTTATGGCGTTACCGCCAAGGACATCATCCTGGCCATTATCGGCAAGATAGGTGTAGGCGGAGCCACCGGCCACGTGGTCGAGTACACCGGTGAAGCCATCCGCGGTCTCTCCATGGAGGGTCGCATGACGGTGTGCAACATGTCTATTGAGGCAGGAGCAAGGGCGGGTATGGTGGCGCCGGACGCCAAGACGGTTGAATACCTCAGGGGAAGGCCCAGGGTCCCCCAAGGGAACGCTTTTGAAGCCACTGCCGAAAAGTGGCTCTCTCTGAAAACGGACGCCGATGCTGCCTACGACACCACGGTTGAGCTGGACGCGTCTACTCTGTCGCCCTTCGTTACCTGGGGGACTAACCCCGGCATGGTGGTGCCGGTGGTGGAGCGCGTGCCCGACCCGGGTTCGTTCGAATCCGCAGTGGACCGTGAGGCGGCTGAGCGCGCCTTGACATACATGGACCTGGAACCCGGCAGACCTATGCAGGAGATACTCCTTGACCGTGTCTTCATAGGTTCCTGCACCAACTCACGCATAGAAGACCTGCGCGCCGCCTCAGAGGTGGTCAACGGACGTAGGGTGAACGACAAGATTAGGGCATTGGTGGTTCCCGGCTCCACGGCGGTGAAAGCTCAGGCGGAAGCGGAGGGTCTGGACAGGATATTCGTGGACGCGGGGTTCGAGTGGCGTGAGTCGGGGTGCTCCATGTGTCTGGGTATGAACCCGGACATCCTGGGCCCCGGTGAAAGATGCGCTTCCACGTCCAACCGCAACTTTGAGGGGAGGCAGGGACCAGGCGGGCGCACGCACTTGATGAGCCCTCAGATGGCGGCCGCGGCCGCCATTACCGGGCATATTGTGGACATCAGAGAGTGGAACTTCAGCTAGGAGAAAGACCGTGGAACCGTATGTAAGAGTGACCGGAAGAGCCGTTCCTTTGGATAGGGCCAACGTCGATACCGACCAGATAATCCCTGCCAAGTACCTGAAGCGCATTGAGCGCACCGGATTCGGGGAGTTCCTCTTCGACTCGTGGCGAAAGCTGCCGGACGGAAAGGCCAACCCTGACTTTGTTCTCAACGATCCGAAGTATAAGGACGCCACCGTCCTCATCGCCGGGCCTAACTTCGGCAGCGGTTCCTCCAGGGAGCACGCTCCCTGGGCGCTGGAGGACTACGGGTTTCGCACCATCATCAGTTCCGGCTTTGCCGACATCTTTCGCAACAACTGCTATCAGAACGGCATGCTGCCGGTGCAGCTTGCGCCAGAAGACGTCGACCACTTCATGGGCAAAGCCAAGGAAGAAGCGGACTATGAGATCACCGTAGACCTTGAGCGGTGCCTGGTTACTGGTTCGGATGAGTACACGGCGGAGTTCCAAATGGACACGTTCCGCCGCGACTGTTTGCTGAGGGGCCTGGATGATATAGGTCTGACCCTGGAGCATGAAGCCTCTATTTCTGAATACGAGCAGTCGCACGCTATAACGTAGTCATCCGGCATCCGTTTGGTTGACTTCACTGTTGGATAGTGCTAGGAATACATGCATTCGTCCAAGGGGTGCTCCAGCAGATGAGTGTCAAAGGTCTCATCCAGCAATGGGACATATCGTCAGGTCTTGTCCTCACTGACCCTGAGTCCAAGGAGTTGCTGCATGAGGCTGGAATACCGGTGGCTGAAACTAAGCAGGTGACGTCCGCAGACGAGGCTGTTTCCGCCGCCAGGGCATCCGATTTCCCCGTCCTGCTCAAGCCTGTATCTAGACAGAGGTTGCTACTTGATGGTGGAGCGGTTGTACCGTTGTCGTCTGAAGCGGACTTGCGCAACGCCTTTCCCACGCTCCTTGCTCAGGCTAAGTCCTGGGACGCCAGTGTGGAGGCACTCTCCGTAAGCAAAGCGCCGCCCCCCGGTATAGAGGTGATAGTTCGCTTGCACCAAGACCAGCTGTTCGGGCCCGTCCTCTCGTTCGGCTATGGAAAGATGGCCGTAGAGGTGTGGGAAGACGTGGCATATCGCATTGTGCCCCTCACCGGTAAGGACGCCAGGCTGATGATACGCGAGCCAAAGGGGAGCAGGCTTCTGCAGGGATACGGAGCGTTGTCTGCGCCAAGGGCTTCCCTCCTGGAAGAGATGCTTCTAAAGGTCTCTGGCCTTGTCCATGAGAATCCTGAGATAGAGAGCTTGGAGCTGTTCCCCGTCTACGCTTATAGAGAACAGGCGCTGGTTGCAGAAGCAAGGATAGAGTTGAAGGAAAGAGAAAAGGCCTAATGCACAAGCTGGAACGTATACTCAATCCAAGAAGCGTTGCAGTTGTTGGCTCCAAGCAGGTGGACAACCACAACTGGCTGCGCACAGTGCTGCCATTCCAGGGACCCAAGTACCACATCAACATAGACAAGAATGAGTGGCCCAGCGCGGAAGAACTGGGGTTCCCCAACTATGAAAGGCTGGTCGACGTCCCCGGAGACGTGGATTTCGTGATCATATCCGTGCCCGCGCAGGTAGTGCCCTACGTGATCAAGGACTGTATAGCCAAGGGCGTGGCCGGAGTGCATCTCTATACGGCTGGCTATGGCGAGACAGGCATGGAGGATGGTATTCAACGGGAGCGGGAGTTGCTCCGGCTTGCCCGCGACGGCGAGTTGAACATAGTGGGGCCCAACTGCCTGGGCGTCTTCAATCCCAAGGCGGGCATAGGGGTGAACCTGGGCGGATACCACGGTGATGCCGGGAACTTCGCCTTCATCTCTCAGAGCGGTTCTCAGTCCGGAGGATTTGCCAGGGCATGTCTGGCCAACGGGATAAAAATAAGCAAGCTGGTGAGCATGGGCAACGGCATCATCCTGGACAGCACCGACTACCTGGAGTACTTTGCCCAGGACGAAGACACCACGGCAATGGGCATGTACTTGGAGGGGATTCGAGACGGCAGGCGTTTCTATGATGTCCTGCGCCAGGTATGCGCCGAGAAGCCTGTCCTTGTCTGGAAAGTTGGAGAAACGGAGGACGCGGCGCGGGCCGTGGCATCGCACTCCACTTCGCTGACAACGGAATCCGCGGTCTGGGACGCTATGCTCCGCCAGTGCGGCGCAATCAAGGCGGAAAGCGTTGACGAGGTCTTCGAGACGGCCAAGCTCCTCCTGCAACTGCCGCCGTCCACCGGCGACAGGCTGGGGCTGATGGCGTTGTCCGGCGGGCACGCCACTGAAATGACCAACGTCTTCTCCAAGGCCGGTTTCAGGATCCCTTCGCTGGAAGAAAGCTCCTATCAGCGGATACTGGAAAAGTTCGACATTATAGGAAGCACGTACACCAATCCCATCGAAGGGCGCACGCTGAGCAACCCCGACCACCTTAACAACGTCTTGGACGTGCTGAACGACGATCCGAACGTGGACATCATCGTCCATGAGGTGCACACCGTTGTCAGGGACGGCCAGCCTTCACTGTATAGAGGGCACGGCCCGGAGTTGCTGGCCGAATTTCGCAAGCGGGCCAAGAAGCCGTACGTAGTCGCCATGTCTACGTCGCATCCCCACCCGCCCCAGGACGTGGCGGACGACTTCTACAAGAGGCTTACGGATGCCGGCATACCCGCCTTGCACGGGCTGCAGGGCACGGCGGCGGCGTTGCGTAAATTCGTCGACTATTACCAGTACCGAGAGGCTTAGCGGAAGGTACAGTGGCGGACTCCTCTTCAGATTTACAGACTGAAGTAGAAGCAAGACCTGTTGGCCGTGTTCGCGGCTCTGTGACCGCCTTCGAAATAGGCAACTTCCGCATTCTATGGGCCGGTCGCGCCAGCTCCAACATGGCCCGGCAGATGCGCGTTTTCCTCCGCGCCTGGATGGTCTGGGAGATAACGGACTCTCCCTTCCTCCTGGGCTTTGTCACCTCTTCCCTGGCTTGGCCCATGCTGTTCATGCCGTTTGTCGGCGGCTTCCTGGCGGACAAGATCGACCGCCGTCTGCTGGCCAAAGTCACGGAGTCGCTCCTTGTGGTGCTCTGGGCCGCCGTGGCCGTTTTGATAATTGTGGACCTGATCGAGTGGTGGCACTTCCTGGTTTCGTCCGTGCTCAGCGGCGTGATCCAGTCGATTGGACGGCCGAGTCATCAGGCGCTTCTGGGCAGCATAGTGGACAAGCGGCGCCTCTCCAACGCCGCGGCATGGGACAATGTGGCCGACACCTGGCCCAGGGTAGCCGGCCCGGCGTTGGGCGCCATATTGATAGGCGTTATAGGCGCGGGATGGGAGGGGATTCTCTTCGCGTCAACGGCGGCAATGCAGCTGTTCACCGCGATAACGGTGTTTCTGCTGGACTGGGACCCCGAGGAGCAGCGCGCCAAGCAGCGAGGCTCCGGCGATAGAGGCTCCTTTTTGGAGGGCTTCAAGTACGTCTGGAATGAGAAGGTGCTCTTTGGCCTGGTCAGCATAGGCGTGACCTTCTCCGTGATTGGAGGCGCAGCCGGGTTCATGCTGCCCATCTTTGCCGATGCGATGCTGGGAGAGGGCGCTTCCGGGCTGGGTTATCTAATGACCGTTTCCACGCTGGGCGGCGCAGTTGGTGCGCTGACCGTTGTATCTCTCTCCAATTTCGGGCGCAGGGGTTATCTGCTGCTGGCCGTGGCCGTGCTCAATACGGGTCTGCTCATAGCGTTTGCCAAGTCGGACGTGTTCCTGCTAACTATGATACTTGTCTTTGGCATGGGACTGGCTCAGGTGATGTTCCGCGCCATGCGCATAGTGGCCATGCAGGTGCTGGCTCCCGACGACCTGCGCGGCCGGGTGATGAGCTTCCAGACCAGCATTCAAGGGATGAGCTGGATAGGCGTTCTTCTGTTGGGTGGCATGGCGGAGGTGTTGAAGCGTCCCGGAGGTCTGGACCTTGGTTTCGTGCAGCTGGGCGGCAGCATAGCCAGTGGGGTATCCGATACCGTGCTGATAAGCGGTATAGCATACGGAGTGGTTACCTTGGTCTTCTTTGCCGTATTGCCTGCGTTGAGAAACTTTAAATAGCCACAATGAACGCCAGCTTCGAGCTTCATACGGTTGACGGCGCCGCTCGCGCCGGAGTCTTGCACACGCCGCACGGCCAGGTGCCGACCCCCGTGTTCATGCCGGTGGCTACTCAAGGCTCGGTTAAAACGGTGACCCCGCAGGAGCTGCGTTGCCTGGATGCCTCGCTGCTCCTGGGCAATACGTACCACCTGTATCTGCACGGCATTGAAACCGTGCGCGACCTCGGAGGATTGAGCCGGTTCATGGGCTGGAACGGCCCCACCCTCACCGATAGCGGCGGGTTCCAAGTCTACAGCCTGGGCGGCCGCGCCAAGATCACCGACGATGGAATAGAGTTCCAATCGCATATTGACGGCTCACGCCACCTGTTTACCCCCAATAAGGTTATCGAATACCAAGAACGCCTGGGGGCGGACATAATCATGAGCTTGGACCAGTGTTTGGCCTACACCGATGACAAGGATGCGGTGCGTGATGCCATGGAGCGCACCCATCTCTGGGCGGAGATATGTAGGAAGGCGCACTCCAGGGATGACCAGGCGCTCTTTGGAATTGTGCAGGGCGGGATATTCCAGGACTTGAGGGAGGAGTCGGCCTCCTACATCAAAGGACTGGACTTTCTGGGATATGCCATCGGCGGCTTGGCCGTGGGCGAGCCTAAGTCGGTCATGTACCCGCTCGTGGAGCATACCGCTGGACTGCTGCCGGAGGACAAGCCGCGCTATCTCATGGGCGTTGGTTCGCCGGAGGATTTGGTGCACTGCGTGGCCAGGGGCGTGGACATGTTCGATTGCGCCCTGCCGACAAGGGTGGCGCGCAACGGGGCGTTATTCACCAGGCGGGGAAGGCTGGATATACGCGCTCCCGTGTTCCGGGGCAGCAAAAGCCCCGTGGAGGATGGATGCGACTGCTACACCTGTACTCATTTCACCGCTGGTTATCTCAACCATCTGTTCAGGTCCAAAGAGCTCCTGGGCCTGCGGTTGGCTACGATTCACAACTTGAGGTTTGTGATGAGGCTGATGGCCGATATGCGTGCGGCCATAGCCGGAGGCGGCTTTGATCTGTTTGCCAGGGAGTTCCTGGAAAGCTACAGCCCCGCGGACGAGGCGGCTCGTTTGGAGCAGAGCCGGAAACGGCTGGCTTCGTGGAGTAGGGGAGGCTAGAGAGAGCCGCCGGCGACTGCCGGTACGATGCTCAACTCATCTCCCGAATTCATCGCTGTTTTCAGACCGTCCAGGAAGCGGACGTCTTCACCGTTGAGGTATACGTTGACGAAATAGCGGAGCTCGCCCGCCTCATCGCAGATGCGCTCTTTGATGCCCGGATGCTTGGCATCCAGCGAGTCGATAGATTCCCCTACGCTTGAGGCCTCCACGGCTACCTGTGACTCGCCATTAGTCACGCGGCGCAGTGGCCCTGGTATTCGCACAGTGACGCTCATCCGCTAGTTCCTCCTAGGTATTGCAGCATTGGACTGCAACTATTGTACGGCAGGTGAACATGAAGTTCACCCTTCTATTACATCTCCGGCCACCGGGTCAACGCGCACTCCCAGTCCGGTGACCCACTCCAGGCCTCGCTCTATCTCTTCTTCATCGCCGGTGATCTCCAAAACCACCCACCCCATCTCCTCGCGCACGTCCGCGCGGCGGATGTTGGTCACAACCTGGAACTCCTGTCCCAGATTGTGAATGACCGGTTCGGTAATCAGCACCGGGGGGAATGTGAACTTGACTCGCTTATTGGCCATTAAATAGCCTCCTGCTAAGATGCCGGGCTTGCATGAAGAGCCTCCTCGAAGGCTTCCAGGTTGGGCTTTGTAAGGACAGGCCTGACCACGTCCTCCACCGCTTCAATGGTCTTGAGACCGTTTCCCGTGATATAGGCCACTGTGACCTCGTCGGGCTTGATCCTGCCTTGCTCCACCAGGCGCTTCAGCCCCGATATAACTACGCCGCCGGCGGTCTCGGTGAAGATGCCTTCAGTTTCGGCAAGGAGCTTTATGGAGTCAGCGATCTCGTCCTCCATTGCCATTACCGCCGAGCCTTCCGAAGCCTTGATTGTATCCAGCGCGAATACGCCGTCCGTGGGATTGCCTATGGCCAGCGATTTGGCGATGGTGTTGGCCCGCACCGGTCTCACCTGCCGGGTGTTGTTGTCGTAGGCCTCTATGATTGGAGAGCACCCCTCCGGCTGGGCCACGTGCATCCTTGTCTGCGCTTTGTCTATCAGGCCGAGGTCCGAGAGCTCCTTGAGCCCCTTCCATATCTTGGTGAACATGGAACCGGAGGCGGCGGGCACCACTGCGTGGTCGGGAGCGCGCCAGTTGAGCTGCTCGGCGACCTCATAAGCCAGGGTCTTGCTGCCCTCGGCGTAGAAGGGTCGGATGTTGATGTTGACGAAGGCCCAGGGGTAGTTATCGCCTATTTCGGAGCAGAGGCGGTTGACCTCGTCGTAGGAGCCGTCCACGGCAATGAGGGTGGGGTTGTAGATGGCTGCGCCCACCACCTTGCCCCGCTCCAGGTTGGCGGGGATGAAGACGAACGCCTTCATCTGTGCCCGCGCCGCATGTGCGGCGACGCTGCAAGCAAGGTTGCCCGTGGAGGCGCAGGCCAGGGTGTTGAACCCGAACTCGCGGGCCTTGGTTGCCGCTATGGTGACCACCCTGTCCTTGAACGAGTACGTGGGGTTCACCGAGTCGTTCTTCACGTAGAGGTTTTCCAAACCCAGCATTCTGCCCAGGTTGTTGCACTTGACCAGGGGGGTGAACCCGGCTTCTATCTCGACCGCGTCTTCCACGTCTATCGGCAGAAGGTCGTGGTAGCGGAGCATGGAGTAGGGCCCGGAGGCTATGCGCTCCCTGCTTACTACCCGGGCGATGGCGTCGTAGTCGTAGGCGACTTCAAGCGGGCCGAAACAAAAGTCGCAGACGTTTAGCGGCTCTACGGGGTACTCCCGGCTGCAAGACCTGCAGCGCAGAGCGGATACATGGGCCAATTTCAGGTTCTCCCGTTCCTAAACAAAGCAGGCCGCTCCACCAAGAGCGACCGCTTGTACCTCCTGATTTGCAGCGCAAATCACGCCTAACAATGCTAGCAACAGCATCTGAGGGTGTCAAGGAAAGCGCGCGTGGTGCAGGGTGGTCTCATTCCGAGAAGCGCGCCCAATGTCATTCTGAACACAGCGCAGCGGAGTGAAGAATCCAAAGCCTCTGCCCGCAAACCTACGATGTGTACGTCCTCCACCACATCCCCCTTTCTCGTCGTTCCCGCGTAGGCGGGAAGGTGGATTCACATTTCAAGTGCAACACTTTGTCCAAAAATATCTCTGCCGGAGTCCTGTAATCCAGACACTTGCGCGGGGTATTGTTGTAGGCCTGGATCAGTTGT